>JABFSL010000035.1 GCA_013140605.1 Anaerolineales bacterium | reverse complement strand
GGGATAAGTTGTCGGGGATATTGTCTGATGATTTCACCTACACAGGCGATGGGATGCATTTCAACAAACAGGAATACATGGATTTTATGAAAGGCATGAAGGCCGCCTTTAGTAATATGAACATGGAATTTACGCATGTGATCAATGAAGGCGATATTGTCAGCATCCGCTTTATTACGACCAGCAAGCACACGGGCAATTTCATGGGCGCGCCCGCCACGAATCATAACTTGAACATTGGCGGCATTTTCATGCGCAAGGTGCAAGGCAATAAAGTTGTGCAGGAATGGCAGACCACTGACCTGCTCGGCACGATGAGCCAGATGGGGTTCGGCACTTTGATGGCTTACGCGATCTTCAATGTGTTGTTCAAGCCAAAGAAGAAAAAATGATTTAAGGGCTTACCGAACCTTGAAAGAGTTCGCCAACCTTTTTAATATTCACGAAGATTGGCGTGGAGCAGCGGGGAGAATCATTCTGCGTAAGTTCTAAATTTATTACTTGATCGGAAAATTATTTAGCCACGGAGATTTAGTGAACAGCGTCTAAATCTCCGTGGCTTGGTGTTATGATCTGGCGCAGGTATCTGCCTACGCGAAAGGCGCGATTGATACACGCCACGATTATTTATTGGTTATCCAAAACCTTCTTGAAGAATTCAGTCGAATACTTTTGCAGATTTTTGCGGTCGTGTCCGACTCCATCAACGAGCAGGAATTGCACATTCGCGCCGACATCGAGATAAATTTCCTGCGCATCATTCCAACGGGACAGAGGATCAGCGCCAAAGAGATTATCCACCAATTGGGCATCGGCTTCGTCCCAACCGTCCGTGAAATCGAGCGAGTCGTTATCGTCTAATGAACCCATGTATATCAACTGAGGGATGGCATTGTATGAATCCGAATCGAATGGGACGCCCGTCAGCGATTCGAGGTCGGCAATGCCAGCGGGGTAATTAAGTTGTTCGCCATTAAATATTGAGATAGGAACAACAGGCCAGCCGCCCGGAGAACCGATCGTCGCGGCTTTGACACGCTCAGGATGCAAAATGGTGAAGCGGTTGGCGAACATTCCGCTGGCGGAGAATCCCTGGATGAAGATTCTCTCATCGGTCTGAATCCCGCTGTCGGCTAGTGTGATGCGGGCGTGGTCTATCATCGCGATCAATTGCAAATCGATCCGCTTGATGTCAACACGTTCGGTTATAAGTGAGTCGCGATCCAACGCATGAGTATAAATATATGAGTCTTCCCCCGGGCGGATAAATGCAGGCACGAGCAAAACCACGCCCAATTCGTTTGCGATTCTATAACGCTCAAACCCCGTCATCCACGCATCCCTGCGATGGACTTCGGGGTCGTCTGAATTTGTGCCTGAATTATTTGGCTGAACAAGGATGGTCACCTGCCCGCCGTCACGCGCGATGCGTTGTGATTCAGGTGAAACATAAAGATAAAAATCCGCGTGCCAGCCATTGGCGGGACTAGCTTCGAAATGCTGGACCCGCAAAACGTAAGGTCCTAAAATGACCGCAATTACAAGAAACAAAACTATGGCACTACCGATAAAGATGCGAAAAACTGTTTTCATTTTTTACTGATCAAGATCAACGGTTACTCATCGCCATCCCGATAATCTTCATCCTCCAGGGTGCTCCCATATGGATAGACAGGGCGTTCCCTGCCATTCGCATGAAAGATGCCAGAGAAGAGCGGGTGAACACACAGTTCATCCTCCTGCCCAAGGATCAATTCATGTGAGACGGTGTATTCAAAATTTCCCTTGATGTACACATCTTTTTCTTTGCCGGGAATTACCCTTCCGATCGCGCCGATCTCCAGCAGCATGCGTTGAAAGTCAAACAAGTTGCCGATACCAAAGACCGCTTTCCCATGACGGGTAAAAACTCGATGAAGATCGCCCGGCGTGAATTTATGTCCAAGCTCCGGCAGACAGCGCTTGCAAGTCTCTTCGGCAGTGGGGAACGTGGGTTTGAACGCCACAAAGATCTCACCCACCATGAACTCCTCCACTTGTCTGATGCCGTTGATGATCTTGTCTTCACCAATTGGGAATGGATTCAAACTTTGCGTAAAGCCGGGTTTCTTGAAGATGGAATTCAACAGCATGATGAAATGGCGGGGCAGCAATTGGGTATGGCGGAGGATGTAGGACATCGTATCCTCCTGGAACCCGGCTTGATTCGTGATCTTTTCAGGTAATACAGCCTGAAAGAGTTTTAAAGCATCCGCGCGCTTGGTGATATCCAGCGGATACAATCCTTTCAGAAAATCCTGGTAATAAATGGCAAGGAAAAAATTCAATCTCTGCGCGCCAATCAACACCAGTTCAGCCGCCGACCATTGAAGTTTGAGGGCGCGGCGAAAATCCTTGTTTGGGTTGGAGGAAATTTTGATAAAGCGGTGATATACCTCGGCCGGCATACAGAATCGGATATCTACAATATCCCTCGGCTTGTTCATGGAACCGACCAATTTCAACAATCCTTGCAGGGAATGGGAGACGGAATCAATATCCAGTTGAAAATCGTCCAGAGAATCCATCAACACCACAAAATTCTTATTCGCGCTCTCAAAACTTTTCAAGACAACCGAGCGGACATAATCGAACTTGCTTCGATCAAACTCCTTTAATATCTCCGCTGCCCCGCCGCTGGGATTTTTATCCATCACATCATCCAGCGCCCTGGCAAGGTCCGATAGCACACCGTCTACGTTCTCGCTGTATTGAATATTCATCCTGTCGAGATAGGCGTTCACAACATAAAGATCATCCGAAGGCAGCAATGAATTCTTTCGGATCTCTGAAAAAATACCGATCCAGATCACCATCTCCCAAAGTTCTGAAACCATCTCAGGGAAGAAGGCATCCTTCGACATTCTTTGAATCACCTTGGTGATCTGACTCAGCACACGCGCAGTGCGAATCTCTGTAAAGTGACTGTATTTCCCGTCAAAGAAAACGCTTCTCAAATAGGATGTCTTGCCCGAACCTCGGCGCCCAATAATAATGGATGGCCTGTGGCGCAGATTTTTATAGATCCAGTTATGACGCTCGAACAGGAGCTTCAAGGCGCTAATATCCTTCGGGTCAATATCAACCGAATCAATCGGGCCAAATGGTTCGTCTCTTGTAATGTAAGGGCTGACTGTGGTTAGCATCTGGTATATCCTCTCCTTCGCATTTTACACTCTTTGGGAAATTATACAACAAACAAAATGGCTATATAAAAAAGCGCACCTCCCGGCGCGTCGGTGTTTATATTGAAGCGCAGACTTCAATCTGCTTAGCAGTGTGGACTGAAGTCTGCGCTCCGAATTCTTTGACGCCCTCTTAGCATACAACAAAACAGGCACGTCACATGGATGTGCCTGTTTTGTTGCGTCTATTGTCCACGGTCAATCGTCAAATTACCCCACGTACTCGCACCACGACTCATACTTCGGAAGTTTTCCGCGAATGGCATCATGGTAAATATTCTGGATCTTTCTTGTCGTGGGGCCAGTCTTCCCGTCACCAATGGTACGGAAATCAATTTCGCTCAGACCAATACACTCGGCAGCGGTGCCGCAGACGAAGACTTCATCCGCGATGTAAAGCTGGTCACGTGAGATCGACTGTTCCAAAATGCGGAAGCCCAAATCTTTTGCAATTGTATGAATGGAATGGCGGGTCACGCCTTCCAACACTGGCGCAGTGGACGGCGTGATGATCTTGCCATGACGCACCATGAATAGATTCTCGCCTGTGCATTCAGCCACGTAACCCTGTGGATCGAGCATGATGGCTTCCTGGAAACCCAACCGTTCAGACTCGGTCTTGGCGAGGAAACTATTTGCATAGTTGCCCGACACTTTGGCTTTGGTCATCAACACGTTCGGGTGATGACGCGTGAACGATGAGATGTTGGCGCGAATGCCTTTCGCCATCGCTTCTTCGCCGAGGTAGTTACCCCATTCCCATGTAGCGATCGCCAGCGACGGTTTGCCGTTGTCCACGTTCAAGTTCCAGCCGCCGCCATCCAAATACAAAAGCGGTCGAATATAGCAGTCCTTGAACCCATTGGCTCTCACTGTGTCTTTGATCGCCTTCACAACATCTTCCGTTGTCCACGGCAAATTGCGGAAACCAAAGACGCGCGCTGAATCCAACAGACGTTCAGCATGATCCGTCAGGCGAAAGACAGCAGGTCCCTTCGGCGTATCATACGCGCGAACGCCTTCGAACACAGCCGCGCCGTAATGAATGGCGGGGGTAAGCACGTGCATGGTCGCTTTTTCGAACGGCACAAGTTCGCCGTTCATCCACACAAATTTCGATTCCATTCCCATGATGATTTCTCCTTACATCCTTTTTATAATTTCATCCGCCATTTGACGGGTCGTTAACTTGCCACCGATATCCGCAGTGCGTGCGCCTTCGGTGATTGTCTGCTCGACTGCTTTTTCAATAGCTGCGGCTTCAACTTCCAATTTCAATGAATGACGTAATAACATTGCAGATGAAAGAATCGTGCCAATCGGATTTGCGATTCCCTTGCCTGCGATATCGGGTGCGGACCCGTGAATCGGTTCATACAAGCCGACAGTGGATTCGCCCAAACTGGCAGAAGGCAGCATCCCCATTGATCCTGCCAAGACCGACGCCTCGTCCGTGAGGATATCGCCGAACATATTCTCAGTGACCACCACATCCATCCACGCGGGACCAGTGATCAGCCGCATGGACGCGGTATCTACTAACATGTGGTCAAGTTCCACGTCAGGATTCTCCGCGCCGACTTTGGTTGCGATCTGACGCCACAGCCGCGACGACTCTAACACGTTGGCTTTGTCCACAGAGGTGACTTTCTTCTTGCGGCCTTTCGCCAACTTGAATGCCAGTTCCATCACTCGGCGGATTTCATAATCATAATATTCAAGCGTATCGACAGCACGCTCGCGCCCGTCTTTGATATCGCGCCCCTTGGGCCAGCCGAAGTACAGTCCGCCCGTGAGCTCGCGCACGACGAGAATATCCACGCCTTGCAATTTCTCTGGCTTGAGCGGTGACCATTCCATCAGCGCAGGATGGACTTTGACAGGGCGCAGATTTGCGAACACGCCTAGACCTTTGCGCAAAGCAAGCAGTCCGCGTTCGGGGCGGTCTTTGGCTGTCGGGTCATCCCATTTCGGGCCGCCCACTGCGCCAAGCAAAACCGCATCCGCAGATTGGCAATCGGCGAGAGTTTCATCGGTCAAAGATGAACCGTATGCGTCAATCGAACATCCGCCCATCAGGCGTTCTTTGTATTCGAAAGTGTGATTATATTTACTGGCAATAAAGTCCAGCACGCGCACGGCTTCACCGACCACTTCAGGTCCGATGCCGTCGCCGGGGAGGAGGGTAATGTTATATTTCATAAATATCCTTTTCGTCATTGCGAGGAGCGCCCTTGCTCTTCGCGACGAAGCAATCTCAGCCATTGTGTTGGGGATTGCTTCGGGCGGAAAAACACCGCCCTCGCAATGACGGAAAAAATTAAATTAATGCGCCACCATCAAACCGTATTCAACAGAATCCGCGAGCGCGCGCCATGAGGCTTCGATGATGTTCGTGCCTGCGCCGACGGTGCTCCAGCGGGAGGTAGTATTACGCGTGTCGATCAATACGCGGGTAATGGCTTCGGTGCCGTGATCTGAATCCAGAATACGGACTTTGTAATCAGACAGGTGAAAATTCATAATTTGCGGATAATAACCGCCAAGCGCTTTTCGCAGTGCAAGGTCGAGCGCATTGACCGGGCCATTGCCTTCAGCGGCGGTGTGAAGCACCTCGCCTTGCACGCGGACTTTGACCATAGCCTCCGCGAAGATGCCACGCCCCTGACGATGCTCGACATTAACAAAAAAGTCAATTAATTCAAAAGGCGGTTTGTATCCATACTCCTGACGTTTGAGCATGATCGTGACGGATGCCTCGGCTGCTTCAAAAGAAAAGCCGCGCGCTTCGAGTTCCTTGATTTCATTGAGAATGGGCACAACCTCCGTACCGTCCACTTCCACGCCATGCTCTTCGGCTTTGCTGAGCAAATTGCCGCGCCCCGACAAGTCCGAGACCACCACGCGCATTTTATTTCCAACGAGTTCAGGTTCAATGTGTTGATAGGATTGTGCGCTGCGTCTCATCGCTGCAACGTGTACGCCGCCTTTATGTGCGAATGCGGATTTGCCAACAAAAGGCAAATGTTCATCGGGTGTGATGTTGGCAACTTCCGCGACGAAATGTGAAAGGTCATATAACTTGCTGATATTTCCCTTGGGCAAACATTCATATCCCATCTTAAGTTCAAGGTCAGCCATAATGGAAACCAAATTGGCATTGCCGCAGCGTTCGCCGACACCGTTGATCGTGCCCTGCACTTGAATTGCGCCTTCGCGCACCGCTGTCAACGAATTGACCACGGCACACTCGCCGTCATTATGGGTGTGGATCCCGAATGGAGTTTTTATGACCAGCTTCAAGTCACGAATGATGCGTTCTACTTCCCAGGGCAATGTCCCGCCGTTGGTATCGCATAAAACGATCGTCTCGGCTCCGCCGCGAATCGCGGCTTGCAAAGTTTCGAGCGCATAGGATGAATCCGCTTTGTAGCCGTCGAAGAAATGTTCAGCATCATAAATGACGCGCTTGTTGTTCGATTTGAGATACGCAACCGATTGCTCGATGATGCGAAGATTATCTTCGGGCGTGGTTTGCAAAACTTCCTTGACGTGCAGAGTCCAGGTCTTGCCAAAGATCGTGCAAACGGGTGTGTTGGAATCAAGCAAGGCTTTGATGTTGGCATCGTCTTCAGGGCCGCCTTTGACTCGGCAGGTGGAACCGAATGCTGTGATAAGCGCATTCTTCCATTTCATGTCGTGCGCGCGTTCGAAGAATTCAACATCCTTCGGGTTCGAGCCAGGCCAGCCGCCTTCGATGAAGGCAACGCCGAGTTCATCAAGATGCTGTGCCACGCGGACTTTGTCGTTGGCTGAAAGCGTGAAGCCTTCAGACTGCGTGCCATCGCGGAGGGTTGTGTCGTATATCTCTATATGTGTCATGAGTTCTCTTGTCTGACCGTGGACGATAGACCGTAGACTGTGATTGCACCGTCCACCGTCTGTGGTCTATGGTCTATTTTCAAATGCGGCAATCTCTTTTTCGAAGCCGAGGATGTAACCAAGTTCATCCACGCCGTTGAGCAAACAGGTCTTGTTGAATGGGTCAATTGGAAATTTCACGGAACCGTTCGGCAGGATCAGCGTCTGCGAAGCAAGGTCAACCGTGACCTCGGCATTGGGAACTTCTTCGATGAGATCGAATAACATCTTGTGAGTTGCTTCATCCACGATGATGGGAATGAGTCCATTCTTCAAAGAGTTATTGCGGAAGATGTCGGCGAAGGATGTGGAAATGACGGCCTTGAATCCGAAACCGGTCAACGCCCAGGGAGCGTGTTCTCGGCTCGATCCGCACCCGAAGTTGTCTCCGGCTAATAGAACTTGTGCGCCCTTTGAGTTGGGTTGGTTGAGGACAAAGTCCGCTTTGGGAGAGCCGTCGGCGTTATAACGCCAGTCGGCAAAGAGATTATCGCCCATGCCTTTTTTATCAGTCGCTTTGAGAAAGCGCGCGGGGATGATCTGATCTGTGTCAATGTCGTTGACAGGCAGAGGGAGTATGCGGGAAGTTAATGTTGTGAATTGAGCCATAGTTGATTTCCGATTTACGATTTTGGATTTACGATTGATGAATGTCGTTGCGAGGAGGGCGTTCTTCCCGACGAAGCAATCTCCAATTAAGTGATGGATTCTCTCCGATGAGATTTATCCATTTAACACGGGGTTGCTTCGCTTAAGAACGCTCGCAACGACATATTAAATTATTGTCCTCGGGTCGGTGACAACGCCATAAATAGCTGTAGCCGCCGCAGTGACGGGACTTGCTAAAAATGTTCGTCCGCCTTTGCCTTGACGACCCTCAAAGTTGCGGTTGCTTGTGGAAACCGCATATTGACCGGGCTGAAGTTGATCTCCGTTCATTGCGATACACATACTGCATCCAGCCTCACGCCATTCCGCGCCAGCTTCCTTGAAGACTTTATCCAAACCTTCTTGCTCTGCTTGTTTCTTAACATCTTGAGAACCGGGCACAACCATTACCCGCGTACCATCAGCAACTTTATTGCCTTTGAGTACAGAAGCTGCAAGTCGCAGATCAGAGATGCGTGAGTTGGTGCATGAGCCGATGAAGACCACATCCACTTTTTTGCCGAGCAGGGATTGACCAGCTTCGAGTCCCATGTAAGCCAATGCTTTTTCAAACGCGGCTTTTTGTGAAGGTTCGGTGAATGACTCGGCACTTGGAACACGATCTGTGATTCTCATCCCCATGCCGGGGTTTGTACCGTAGGTGATCATCGGCTCAAGTTCGGAGGCTTCGATGGTAATGGACTTGTCATAGGTTGCGCCTTCGTCACTGGGCAAGGTCTTCCAATAGGCAACAGCCTTATCCCAATCCGCGCCTTTCGGGGCAAACTCGCGGCCTTTGAGATATTCGAAGGTCGTTTCATCGGGGGCGATCATGCCGGCGCGCGCGCCGCCTTCAATGGACATGTTGCAGATGGTCATGCGTTGTTCCATCGTCAATCCACGGATGGCTTCGCCTGTGAACTCGAAGACATGTCCCGTTCCCCCACCGATACCGATCTTCGCAATAAGAGCAAGGATAATATCCTTGGCTGAAACGCCTTTGGATAAAGTTCCGTTCACGCGGACTTCGTATGTCTTCGGTTTATTTTGAAGCAGGCATTGAGTCGCGAGGACGTGTTCCACTTCTGATGTGCCAATACCGAAAGCCAGCGCGCCAAATGCGCCATGCGTGGCGGTGTGACTGTCGCCGCAGACGATGGTCATACCGGGTTGGGTGCGGCCAAGTTCGGGGCCGATCACGTGGACAATGCCGCGGTGCGAACTGGTCATGCCGTGTAATGTGATCCCGAATTCAGCGGCATTGGTTTCCATCTGCTTGATCTGCGCGGCGGCCATGGCATCTGCGATGGGGACTTCGATCGGAGTCGTCGGGATGGAATGATCCATCGTGGCGAGAGTTCTGTCGGGGCGGCGGACTTTGAGTCCGCGCTGACGCAGGCCGGTGAAGGCTTGCGGGGATGTGACTTCATGCACGAGGTGCAAGTCAATGTAAAGGATGGCGGGAGATTCAGGTTGTTCTGCAACAACATGAGATTCCCAAATTTTGTCAAAGAGAGTTTTAGGCATATTTTCTACTTACGATTTTGGATTGCGGATTAGGATTCGCTCTCAGCGGAGTCAGTTGCATCAGAAGCAGAATCAGTTGTCGGTGTGGAAGGAAGCGCGCTCAAATCCCAACCGGCAGGGTACATCGGCGCGGTAGGATGGGCATCGAAAGATTGAAAGTCATAGTTGGCATTTTCATTCTGAGTGGTCATGGTAATTTCTCCTTATTCTTTCTGAGACCTGACAGGTTTTTAAAACCTGTCAGGTCTGATCGTGAACTACCCCAACATCACGCCAAAATTATTGGGCACAGGCTGTGTGCCTTCGGTCTTGGCGATGATCAATTTATTGAGCGCGTTGATATACGCCTTCGCGCTTGCGACGATGATATCCGAGTCCGCGCCGTGGCCGCCATAAACGCGCGCATATTCCTGTTCACTTTGAGCGTCCATTTTTGTATCATCGCTGCTGTCGCTTTGAATGCGGACAGTCACTTCGCCGAGCGCGTCAATGCCTTCAGTGATGGCATGGATGTTGAATTCCAATAGCTTGCATGGCGTTTTGACAATGGCATCAATCGCTTTATAAGTCGCATCCACGGGACCAGTGCCCATCGAAGCGAAATTGTGAACAACGCGGTCTGGTCCGCGCAACCGTACGGTTGCCGTTGGCATGCCAAGCGTGCCGCACGAGACCTGCAAGCCTTCGAGATAAAACACATCACGCGGACGATAGAACTCATCAGCGATGACAGCTTCAAGATCGGCATCTGTGATGACCTTCTTGCGGTCAGCCAATTCCTTGAAACGCGCGAACGCCTTATCGAGTTCGGCTTCATCGAGTGAATGTCCCATGATGGCGAGGCGCGAACGCAACGCGGCACGTCCTGAATGTTTTCCCATCACCAATGTGGTTTGATTCACGCCCACATCTTCAGGGCGCATGATCTCATACGTGGTTTGGTGCTTCAACATTCCATCCTGATGAATACCCGCTTCATGCGCAAACGCATTCGCGCCAACGATGGCTTTGTTCGGCTGAACGACAATGCCCGTGTAATTGCTGACAAGTTTTGAAACGCGCGAAAGCTGCTGTGTTTCGATTCCCGTTTCAAGATTGAAAACAGGGTGACGAGTCTTGAGCGTCATCACAACTTCTTCAAGCGACGTGTTGCCTGCACGTTCGCCGATGCCATTGATGGTCACTTCAGCCTGACGCGCGCCTGCTTGAATTCCAGCCAGCGCATTCGCAGTCGCCATACCAAGATCGTCGTGGCAATGAACTGAAACCGTGATGCCATCGTGCATACCGGGCGTATGCTTGATAACACCGTCGATCAATTTGAAATATTCGTCGGGCGTGGTGTAACCAACCGTATCGGGAATATTCAAAGTGGTTGCGCCAGATTTGATCGCTTCTCCCAATACCACATACAAAAACTCAGGGTCGGAGCGCCCCGCATCTTCTGGGCTGAATTCCACGTCGGCGCAGAGTGAGCGCGCGTACGCGACCATTTCAGAAACACGCTGAACCACTTCCTCTGGATCCATCTTCAGCTTATGCTTCATGTGGATCGCTGACGTGGCGAGGAACGTATGAATGCGCGGCTTCTGCGCATCTTTGACGGCTTCCCAAGCTTTGTCAATATCGGATTTATTTGCGCGCGCGAGACCTGCGATGGTGGGGACTTTCGCATCAGGCTCACCGGCGGCTGGTCTGCCCACTTCGACAGCGATTCGTCTGACAGCTTCAAGATCATCCGGCGAGGCGGCAGGGAATCCAGCTTCGATAATATCCACGCCCATGCGCGCCAGTGACCGCGCCACTTCCAGCTTTTCCGCTGAAGTCATTGTTGCGCCCGGTGACTGTTCGCCATCGCGTAAGGTAGTGTCAAAAATTTTTACATAGTTACTCATAAAATCGTCTCCTAGTCGTTAGTCGGCTAGTCACGTAGTCGCTCTTGACTACAAGACTAGCGACAAGCCGACCGCTTCGCGTGACTACTTCTTCCAGTTTTCCGGTCTCAACGAACGTACCGCCGCGCCAGCCTGCCACATTTCAGAGTCGTGAAAAGCAGCTAATTCCTCTTCAAGTTTTTCACGATAGTCCGCGCGGCTGTTGGCTTCGAGGGTGATGCGCGCCTCGTTGCCGCTCAAAACGGATTCATATAGATCATCGAACACAGGTGCAACCGCATCACGGAAACGCGGATGCCAGTCCAGTGCGCCGCGCTGGGCGGTGGTGGAGCAGTTGGCATACATGAAGTCCATGCCGTTCTCGCCAACGAGGCGAATTAATGATTGCGTGAGTTCTTCAACTGTTTCATTGAAGGCTTCACTGGGAGAATGTCCATGCTTGCGAAGGACGTTGTATTGCGCTTCCATCACGCCAGAGAGTGCACCGATTAAAACTCCGCGCTCACCTGTCAGGTCGCTGTACACTTCATTCTTGAAGGTGGTCGGGAATAAATATCCCGCACCGATGGCAATACCCAAGGCAATCGCGCGTTCATTTGCCCGGCCAGTGTGATCCTGATGAACTGCATAGCTGGCGTTGATTCCACTGCCTGCCAAAAAGTTGCGGCGCACGCTTGTGCCTGAGCCCTTCGGCGCAACGAGAGCCACATCCACATGCGGAGGGGGCACAACGCCGGTATCATCTTTGAAAGTGACGGAGAAGCCATGCGAGAAGTACAACATGTCGCCTTCGTTGAGACATTCAACGATCTTCGGCCACTGGGAGCGCTGACCCGCATCCGAGAGCAAGTATTGAATGACAGTTCCCTTTTCTGCGGCTTCTTCAACATTGAAGAGAGTCTCGCCGGGCACCCAGCCGTCAGCGACAGCCTTGTCCCAGTTCTTGGTCCCTTCGCGCTGACCGACGATCACATTGATTCCGTTATCGCGCATGTTCATTGCCTGGGCGGGCCCTTGAACGCCGTACCCGACAACAGCCACAACTTCATTCTTCAAAACTTCACGCGCCTTATCAAGTGAAAACTCGTCGCGAGTTACTACGTCTTCAACCGTACCGCCGAAATTAATTTTTGCCATGATTCCTAATCTCCTGTTTTTTTATAATATCGGTGGTCGAGTAGGGCGAGTGCTTTTCTCGCCCGTATCGAGACCACCACGTTTTCAAATAATTTTAGATTTACATCCAACTTGTTGGTTTCGATACGCCCCGCTAAGATCATGCGGGACTACTCAACCAACAGGGGCTTTCTACGGCGCCATTTCCGCCATGTCTTCATATTCATTCTCGTACCTGTTTCCCACCGCGCCTTGCTGCACACGGCGGACTCCGTCGTTGACACCGCGAGTCATCGAGACTTGACCGGTGCGCACCATTTCGACGATGCCGGTTGGACGCAGGAGCTCAATCATGCCTTCGATCTTGTCTTCGGTGCCGGTGATCTCAACGATCACAGAATCAACTGCCACGTCAACAATGCGGGCGCGGAATATTTCAGCGAGGCTGTTGACCTCGGCGCGTTTCTCGGGGCCGACCATGACCTTGATCAGAGCCAGGTCACGGGTCACCGAAGGTTGATGCGTAACGTCCTGCACATCGATCACGTTGACGAGTTTATAAAGATTCGCCTCAATCTTGTGCGCATCCAGATCACCGTTGGGGCAATCCACCACGACGGTCATGCGCGAGATGTCAGCTTTCTCGGTCCGCCCGACAGCCAGCGACTCAATGTTGAAGTTGCGGCGGCGGAACAATGACGCCACGCGGTTCAACACACCAGGTTTGTTTTCTACTAATGCAATGAAAGTGTATAACATTTGATTCTCCATTTCTTCTTATGTCGTTGCGAGGGCGCTCTTGTTCTTTGCCCGAAGCAATCTCCTGTTTATTTGGAGGTTGCTTCGTCGGGAAGAGCACCCTCCTCGCAACGACATTGTTATTTTAGAGGCCTCTGTATCATGTGATCCAAGGCCGCGCCTGCGGGAACCATTGGGTAGACCGCATCTTCCTGCTCCACGCGGAACTCGATCACTGTCGGGCCTGTGATACTGCGCGCCCAGGCAATGGCTTCGTCCACTTCTTCGCGTTTGGTGACTCGTCGTGCAGGGACTCCGTGCGCTTCGGCGAGTTTCACAAAATCAGGCGAGAGCATGTTGACGGCAGAGTAACGCTTCTCGAAGAAGAACTCCTGCCACTGACGCACCATGCCGAGGAAGCTGTTGTTCATAATCGCGACTTTTACATTTGCGTTCTCTTGAACAGCGGTGGTGAGTTCTGCGGCAGTCATCTGGAAACCGCCATCACCAGCGATGGCCCAAATTTCCTGATCTTTCGCGGCGAACCATGCGCCGATCGCAGAAGGCAGACCAAAGCCCATCGTGCCCGCGCCGCCTGATGTGAGCCAGCGATTCGGTTTGTCAAGTGCGTAATACTGCGCCGTCCACATTTGATGCTGACCAACGTCCGTGGTCATGATCGCGCCGCCGCCTGTTGCTTTCCAAATATCGGCGATCAAATGCGGAACGTACAACTTGTCGTCATCAGGCCAGTTCATGATGCTGCGCGTGTCAGCTTCCGCTTTCCAATCACTGATCTCTTTCAACCATTCGTCGTGATCGTATTCATCCACCATCGGGACGAGATCGGTCAGGACTGTCTTCAAGTCACCCACGAGCGGAACATCCACAGCCACATTTTTGTGGACTTCGGATGGATCAATTTCAATATGAATTTTCTTTGCGCGCGGAGCATAAGTCTTCAATGTGCCTGTCACGCGGTCATCAAAGCGCATACCAAAAGCAAGAATCAAATCGGAGTTTTGAATTGCCATGTTCGTATGGACTTCACCGTGCATACCCATCATGCCGAGGCTCAATGAATGCGAAGCAGGGAACGCGCCAAGCCCAAGCAAGGTGCTTGCCACAGGCGTTTGAGTCTTCACCGCAAAGTTCATCAAGATTTCTTCGGCCTTGGAAGCCAGCACGCCATGTCCGCATAAGATGATCGGGCGCTGAGCTTTCTCAATTAATTTCACTGCATGTTCAAGCGAATCTTTTGGCGCATGTGCAACGGGTTGATAACCGGGAAGTTTTACAGTTTCGGGGTAAATAAACTCACACTGTTCCACCTGTGCGTTCTTGCAGATGTCAATCAACACGGGGCCGGGACGTCCGCTGCGGGCGATGTAAAACGCCTCGCGCACAACTTCCGCGATCTGGTCGGCACGGGTCACGAGATAATTATGTTTTGTAATCGGCAGGGTAATGCCGGTCACATCCACTTCCTGAAAGGCATCGCCGCCGATCAGGTGTGCGGCAACCTGTCCCGTAATAAAAACCACAGGCACAGAATCCATCATCGCCGTGGCAATGCCCGTTACTAAATTCGTCGCACCGGGACCGGAAGTCCCCATCGCCATTCCAACTTTTCCAGAAGCGCGCGCGTATCCATCCGCCATGTGCGCACCGCCCTGTTCGTGCCGTACCAACACATGATGGATGGGATAACTTAGCATCGCATCATAGATCGGCATGTTCGCCCCGCCCGGATACCCGAAGACCACTTCCACGCCTTCGCGCACCACGCATTCCCACATAATTTCAGCACCTGTTTTTTTCATACTCGCTCCTTTGAATTCATGTCGTTGCGAGGGCGTTCTTTGCCCGAAGCAACCTCCTGATAATTGGAGATTGCTTCGTCGGGAAGAGCACCCTCCTCGCAACGACATTAGCTACTTAATATTGCGCCTGTATCCGCGCTCGTTACAAAATATGAATATCTCTTCAACCATTTGGATGTGGTTGTGGACTTGAACGGAGTCAGCGCAGCAAGCCGACTCTGAATCTCCGCGTCGGTCAACTTGACGTTGAGACTGCGTGCCACCAAATCAATTTGGATCACATCCCCGGCTTTGAGCGCCCCAATCGGACCACCCGCAGCAGCCTCCGGCGAAACATGACCGATGCACGCGCCGCGAGTCCCGCCGCTGAAACGGCCGTCTGTGATAAGCGCAACTTTGTCGCCGAGTCCCTGCCCCATGATCGCGGATGTGGGCGATAACATTTCCTGCATGCCCGGTCCGCCTTTGGGACCTTCGTAGCGCACGACGACACAATCACCGGCTTTGACTTTGCCTGCGAGAATTCCAGCCATCGCGTCATCCTGTGATTCAAAGATGACCGCGGGACCTTCGAACTGCATCATGGCTGGGCTGACTCCGCCAACTTTCACGACTGAGCCTTTGGGCGCGAGGTTGCCAAACAAAATGGACAAGCCTCCGCGCTTGGAATATGCATTTTCATATTTATGAATCACTTCTTCATCTTTTATTTCTACGCCTTTAATTGATTCCCCCAACGTCTTGCCTGTGACCGTGATGCGGTCAAAATGCAACATGCCTGTGCCCCGCTGGACTTCGTTCAAAATGGCAGGGATTCCGCCTGCGCGATGAACATCTTCCATGTGCCATTTGCCCGCTGGACTCACTTTGCAAATATGCGGAACTTTGTCTGCGACGGAGTTAATGCGTTCCAGCGGATAATCCACATTGGCTTCGTTGGCTAAGGCCAAAGTGTGCAGAACTGTATTCGACGAGCCGCCCATTGCCATGTCCAGCGCGAACGCATCGTCAATTGCTTCTGCGGTGACAATGTCTCTTGGCTTGATATCGCGTTCGATTAAAGTCATCACCTGCGCGGCGGCTTGTTTCGCCAATGCTTCTCGTTCAGGAGTCTTCGCCAAGGCAGATCCGTTATAAGGCAGGGCGAGACCGAGCACTTCCATTAGGCAGTTCATCGAGTTGGCGGTGAACATGCCAGAGCAGGAACCGCAGGAGGGACATGCAAACTTTTCCAAAATGGACAAGCGCTTCTCGTCAATTTTCCCCGCTGAAAATGCGCCGACGCCTTCGAAGACGGAGATCAAGTCAATGGTTTCGCCATCGGGTGTGACGCCCGCTTTCATCGGTCCGCCAGAGACAAAGATGGTCGGGACGTTGACTCGCATTGCGGCCAGCAACATGCCAGGAACTATTTTGTCACAGTTCGGGATGCAGACCATCGCGTCGAATCTATGAGCTTCGATCATGGTCTCGACGCAGTCAGCAATTAGTTCACGCGAAGGAAGCGAGTACTTCATCCCCATGTGACCCATTGCGATGCCGTCATCCACGCCGATGGTGTTGAATTCGAACGGAACCCCGCCCGCCGCGCGGACAGCGTCCTTTACCAGTTTGCCGAAATCCTGCAAATGCACATGCCCGGGGACAATATCCACATAAGAATTAACAATGGCAACGAACGGTTTCTTGAAATCATCGTCCTGCAAACCCGTGGCGCGCAACAATGCGCGATGCGGTGCTTTCTCATAACCTTTCTTGACTGTATCTGAACGCATGGTGCTCCTTTAGTTTTATAGACCTGTTATGTTATGTCGCTGCGAGGCGTTCTTGTTCTTAGCCGAAGCAGTCTCCTCGTAATAGGGGATTGCTTCGTCGGGAAGAGCAAGTGCCCTCCTCGCAACGACATATGAGATATGTCGGTCTTTAAATTTATACAAAAAAAAGAGCCGCCCGTGGTTAGGGCGGCTCTTCGTTCTACTTACTCAGTGATTTACTTCGTTCTCACCGTTGCCATCCTAACCGAAAATTGTCCTTTAATAATAAGGACTACAAGGACGACTACAATAAGGGTGAGGGTGAACAAAGATGGATTCATGGGCTGTATATTTCGCCCGATTATAGGCGGAAACGGAAATAAGTCAAGGGGAAAATGTAAGTTTCGGAGAAATGAAAGCTAATTGAAAATAATTGGGAGGCTGGCTTCATTCAATTTTAGTTGTTCCTGATTGCTGTCTCTCTTCAGCTAGTCAATCGGGTAATTTTCTTACATATGCATAAGGCTCAAGGAGAGGACGCACTTCTTTCCATCTGGAAATAAGTCTTTGTGGATGAGAAAGTGCAGATTCTGAACATGCCTTCTTGATTTCATCCCGATAAATTGAATTTCCAGTCAACAATGTCAGGGCTTCCACACTTTGGATAAGCGCATTTGAACCATCGTTCATTTCGCTATATTTCCGAATAAACTCCTCAGTAGATTTGGTCAATAAATGTTCCTTTGTAGTCTCTAAAACGAAAAATGCACTTAATGGGGCTGGAGGATGATCGTAAACTTCAAGCTTATCAATATCAAAGGGTGTGGATGAATTTAAAAGGAAAAGGGACGTGATAGAAAATAGCCATGCTGAAAGGTCGTTTTCAAAGGATGAATAAATCCACTGAATTGATTCAGGCTCTTCATAAGGCAATTGACTTGTATGCTTAATCGTTCTACCGACTCCTTGGGACATTGCCCAACTATCTGCATCCCATTCCAGTACCTGTTCTGAAAACACATCCAGTCTGTTACGACTTCTAAGAGCTAAGTGTCCATTCACCAAATGAGCAATTTCATGTTCAATAAGAAAAATAATTGAGTGAAGAGAAAGCAATCTTGCATAATCCAATCGAATTGGATCGTTCGGGAAATATTCAATCATGGGTTGACCATTTGCATAGGTCTGATTGATTGCCCCATCAGAATTAATATTAAATGTCACTCCTTGTATCTTTTTCTTTTTATATTCCTCAGATTTTGGGTCCCCGATATTTAAAAAAAGGTTTGGATGGGAAAGTGCTTGAAAGAAGTGATTAAAAATAATTCTTGCCGAACCAACATTCAAGCCAATATAAGATTTATCTTCATGAACAAAGAGTTCCACACTAGCATTTAGTGTGGGGCTATCTATATATGCAAATTCCACTTCAAAAGGAGAGAAAGTATTTCGGATGTGAGATTGAATAATAGCTTCTATCTGAGGTGTGATCCAATCGAAAATAAGCATCCTATCAATCTGATGGAAGTTTTCGGGATTAAACCAACCACCATCTTCAGAAAAAGTTTCATTAAAGCTTGGGATAGCGCCCAAAATGGTACTCCTTTTCTTTGTCTTCTAAAGCAACTTTCGTGATTGTATCACTGTACTTACTCATGATTCCCTGAGCGAGAGCGACACTTGCGCCGCGCGCCAGCGCGGTGAGGGTCTCGAAGATAATCGTGGAGGTTCTTCGCTTTCGCTCAGAACGACATTTTGTAGTTGAGTTATTGATCCTCGAACACAGCGATTGCCCGCACAGGCGAGCCTGTCCCGCCGCGGATTTTGAGCGGCAGGCCGATAAAGCGAAAACGTCCGCGGCCAATGAGTTGGTGCAGGTTGACCATATTCTCGTAATGCGTAAATCCCATCTCTCCGCAAATTACATGGACTTGTTTATTGGAAACCTTGCGCACGCCCGGTGATATGGTCTCCACGCCAAAGGCCGCGATCTTCTGCTCACCCAGCCAGCGCGCGGCTTCGATGCTGAGTCCCGGGCCGTTATCCCAGTCCGCTGTCCCGAAGGCGCGGCGATAATGATCGGTATAGATCAGAACTGTATCTCCCTGCCTAATTTCAAGTCCCGCATTGGAAAGGGCATATTGTAAATCTGTGGTCTCGATCAACTCGCGAAAACTTTTATGCGATAAGTCCAGGCAGATGCCTTCGGTATAGAACATCGTCAACGGCATGGTGTCAATCGACTGTCCGCGAAACTGACGTCCCATGTGGTTGAGGGCGTCAACGTGTGTGCCTGTGTGCTCGCCCAATTCCAGTCGATTCACAGCGGGGGAAACTATGTCACTATCTGTGATACCGTCCCATTGTTCGTGTGATACATGCATACTAATATTTACTTCAGGAAGACTCGGAAAGACCGGCATCCCTGTGTAAATTTCCTGACTCAAGTCAATGATTTCGATCATATTTTTATACCTCTTGCACAAATAGCCACAGAGTCACAGAGACTTAAAACTCTTTTTTCTCTGTGCTCTTATTTACCCTGTGGGCTGTGGCTAAAAAAATCCATTCACGCAATTATACTGTTCCTCATCCGATCAATTCACTCAAATCCCTTGACTCATTTCAATCACTCGCATAGAATACCGCCCAATTATGTTTAACATTCTGAACAGCACAAAACACGGCCTTGGTACCATGACCATGACCACTACCTCCGGTGAATTCCGTGAGGCATTTGTGCTTGGTCAGACGTAACCGCAACATAGGTTATCTCAAAACCCACAACGCCTCACGTTTCCGTGAGGCGTTTTTGTTATCTTAATACAGGAGAAAACATCATGCCAGAAAAACAAACACTCGTCATGAAATTTGGCGGAACATCTGTTGGGTCAGCGGATGCGCTCGTCAGCGCCATTCAGATCATTCGAGATGCGAAGAAGGATTGGAAGCGCGTCGTCGTCGTGACATCTGCCATGTCTGGCGTGACGAATCTGTTATTGGACTCCGCCGCTTCAGCTTCGCACGGGAAAATTGATTCACTTCCAGCGGCCGAATCCACGCTGAGAGAAAAACACTTCGCCGCCGCCGATGCGCTTATCAAAGATGAAAAACTCCGTGAGCAGACGAAACAGGAAATCAACGCGCTGATCTTCTCGCTCGTGGACTTGTGCAAAGCGATTGCCGTACTCGGCGAAGCCAGTCCGCGCGCAATGGACGCGGTCGCATCACTCGGTGAACGAATGAGTGTCTGCTTGTTGGGAGCCGTCGTGAATGCAGCAGGCATCAAAGCCAAAGCCATCGAGTCGACAGAGTTCGTGGTCACAAATGCGCATTACCAGAACGCGCATCCCGATTTCAAAGCGACAACCGAAAAGACACGGGGGATTTTGAATCCACTGATGGACGAAGGAATTATTCCCATTACAACTGGTTTTATCGGCGCAACTCCTGAAGGCGCAATTACAACTTTAGGCCGTGGCGGCTCTGACTACTCCGCTGCCATCATCGGTGCAGTCCTCCCCGCAGACGATGTCTGGATCTGGACAGATGTAGACGGAGTAATGACCACCGACCCACGCATTGTGCCCGAAGCAGTCACACTCCCTGAAATCAATTACAGCGAAATCGCAGAACTCGCTTATTATGGCGCGAAAGTCTTGCATCCCAAAACCATCCGTCCCGTGTTGGATGCTGGCATTGGCTTGCGCATTTGCAATACATTCAATCCCAGTCACCCTGGCACGCGGCTCATAGCCAGCGTCAAAAGCAACGGCAAGGTGGAAGGAAAAGTCATCAAAGCCGTGACCGCCATCCGCAAGCAGAGATTGATCACCATCGAAGGACGAGGTATGCTGGGCGTCCCGGGCGTGGCGGCGCGTGCGTTTGGTGCGGTGGCATCCACGGGCACAAGTGTCCCACTCATCACACAGGCCTCTTCGGAACAGTCCATTTGTTTTGCAGTGCCTTCGGAAATCGCTCCGATTGTTTTATCTGCACTCGAAAAAGCATTCGCCAACGAAATCGCAGACGATGACATCGACCGCGTTTGGGCGACAGAGGATGTTTCGATCATCACCGTCGTCGGCGCAGGGATGCGTCACACGCCTGGAGTATCTGGCAGAGTGTTCAGCAAACTCGGCAATGACGGCGTGAATGTCCTCGCCATTGCGCAGGGTTCATCGGAAGTATCCATTAGTCTCGTGGTCGAGACTGCGGATACGGAGAATGCTGTCAAGGCGCTGCATGAGTTGATAGTTAATTAATCAATCCCGGTGGTTGAGTAGCCCCGCTGCTTTTGCGGGGCGTATCGAAACCACCAATGAATTACATATGTAAAATCAAAAGTTTACTTTTCACTGCTGGTTTCGATACGTTCCTCGCTGTCGCTCGGAACTACTCAACCAGCGGCGTATAACCTAAAAGGAGTTCTTATCAATGTCCCAATCTCAAATCCCCGTAGCAATTCTTGGCGCGACAGGATCTGTCGGCCAGCGATTTATTTCTTTGCTGGATAATCATCCGTGGTTCAAGGTGGTAGCGCTCGCCGCATCGGATCGTTCCGTCGGACAGCCATATTCCAAAGCCGCGCGCTGGGTGTTGGATGACCCGATGCCTGCGTATGCACGGGACATGATTGTTGTCCCTGCCAACACGGATGCGGTGCAGGCGAAGATCGTCTTTTCGGCTTTACACACTGAAATCGCTAATGAACTTGAACCTGCCTTCGCAAAAGCTGGCGCGGCGGTGTGCTCGAATGCGTCCTCCTATCGGCGCGGCGAGGATGTGCCATTGCTGCTGCCTGAGATCAATGCAGAGCATATTCAATTGGTGAAACAGCAGCGGAAGAATAATGGCTGGAGCGGATGCATAGTTACGAATCCCAACTGCACAAGCACGGGTTTGACAATCGCACTCAAAGCATTGGATGAGTCCTTTGGCGTGAAGAAGGTATTCATGGTCTCCTTGCAGGCGCTTTCGGGCGCGGGTTACCCTGGCGTGCCATCACTCGATATTATGGACAATGTCATCCCCAACGTGGGCAATGGCGGTGAAGAAGAAAAAGTGGAATGGGAACCGCGCAAGATGCTCGGCAGGTTTAACGAGAATAAAATTGACATGGCAGACATCACATTCAGCGCGCATACCAATCGCGTAGCTGTGATCGACGGTCATACCGTCTGTGCGAGTGTGGCATTGGATAAACCCGTTGAGCCTGAGGTTGCGATTCAAGCGTTGCGCGACTATGCTGCAAAACCGTCAGCTAGGAATCTGCCTTCGACACCCAAACCAGTTATCGAGGTCAAGGATGAAGCGGATAGGCCGCAGCCGAGACTCGACCGATTAACAGGCAAAGGCATGACGACAGTAGTCGGCCGCGTGAGGCGTGATCCAATCCTTGATCTTAAATTTGTTGTGCTTTCACATAACACGATTCGCGGCGCGGCAGGTGCATCGATCTATAATGCCGAGTTGTTGGTGAATGAAGGTCTTTTATAGGTCACGTTTGCAACGAGACTTTATAAAAGATGACCCAAATGGGTAATCTTATTATCGGTTAAGAAAAAACGCTTGACATAATCATAAGGCGCATGATATAAACGGCGAAATTAAATATTCGCTCTTATCCAGAGAAGCTGAGGGACCGACCCTTTGAAGCTTCGGCAACCAAACCATTACATGAGTTAAGGTGCCAAATTCGGCAAATAGGAATGACACAAGTCATTCATATCTGGAAGATGAGAGGACGGTATAGACGTATACCTCTTCTTGTACTTTCAGAAGAGGTTATTTTTTTCCCCCTAAAGGGGATAATAAAATCTCTTCTGAAGGGCGGGTAAACATTATTCAAGAGGAGAAAACTTAATATGTCCGCAATCAAAGATCGCAAGTTAGGTTTCGCAACCCGCCAACTTCATGCAGGCTATTCACCCGACCCCACCACTGGGAGCCGTGCCGTGCCGTTGTATCAAACAACAAGCTATCAGTTCAAGAACACCGAACATGCCGCGAATTTGTTCGCGCTCAAAGAGCTGGGGAATATCTACACGCGCTTGATGAACCCAACCACTGACGTGCTTGAACAGCGCATTGCCGCACTCGAAGGCGGCGTGGCGGCTCTGGCCGCAAGCTCTGGTCATGCCGCGCAGGCACAGGCAATTTTTACTTTGTGTAGCGCAGGCGACCATATCGTTTCGTCATCACGTTTGTATGGCGGCACTTACAATCAGTTCGCCTACACATTGCCCAAACACGGAATCGAAGTTACATTTGTTGACCCAAGCGACCCGAAGAATTTTGAAGCGGCTATTCAGCCGAACACTAAAATTATTTACGGTGAGACTCTCGGCAATCCCGACATTTCCGTCTTTCCGTTTGAAGAAGTATCCGAGATCGCGAACAAGCACAAACTGATCCTGTTCATCGACAACACCTTCGCCACGCCGTATCTTTTCCGCCCGTTCGAATGGGGCGCGCATGTCATCACCCACTCGACCACCAAGTTCATCACAGGCAATGGCACATCCATCGGCGGCATCATCGTGGACGGCGGTAATTACGATTGGAGCAATGGCAAGTTCGAGAATTTCAACACGCCCGATCCTTCGTATCACGGACTGGTCTATTCCTCCATCGCCGCCGCTGGACTTCCTCCATTTGCGATCAAGGCGCGCGTGCAAGTTCTGCGTGACATCGGCGCATGCCAATCTCCGTTCAATTCATGGCAAACCCTGCTTGGGCTTGAGACCCTCAACTTGCGCATTGACCGTCACGTGCAGAATACGCAAGCCGTTGCGGAATATCTTGAGGCTCACCCCAAAGTTAGCTGGGTCAAATACCCTGGACTCAAGAGTCATCCCGATTACGCGCGCGCGAAGAAGTATCTTCCCAAAGGCGCAGGCGCAATTCTGGGATTTGGTATCAAGGGCGGCGCGGAAGCTGGCAAGAAATTCATCGAAAGCCTACAGCTGTTCAGCCACCTCGCCAATGTCGGTGATGCGCGAAGTCTCGCCATTCACCCCGCCACCACTACGCACAGCCAGCTTAGCGATGAACAGCAAGTCACCGCTGGCGTCAGCCCTGATTTTGTCCGCTTGAGCATTGGTCTTGAAGATTTCGAAGACATCAAGTGGGATCTGGAGCAAGCGCTCAACGCGTAAAAGTAATCCGTTGGTTGAGTAGCCGTGAACCGCGAAGCGGTGAGCGGCGTATCGAAACCAACAGTGACAAGAATTCCCTCCGTCACATGTGGTCTTGATACGCCCCGCAAAAACATGCGGGGCTACTCGACCACCAAGCTTAGAAAGAATGTTATGCCCGTAAAAATACCCACCACCCTTCCCGCCCGAACCACTCTTGAAAAAGAAAACATCTTCATCATGGATGAAGATCGTGCCGCGCATCAGGATATTCGCGCCCTGCGTGTGGCGATCCTGAATCTCATGCCGACCAAGATCGCAACCGAAACGCAGATATTGCGATTGCTTTCCAACTCCGCGCTGCAAGTGGAGATCACGCTTCTGCACACTGCCACGCACGAATCCAAAAATACGGATGCTGATCATTTGCTCGAGCATTACGTCACATTCGAGGAGATTAAAAACGAAAAGTTTGACGGCCTTATCATCACAGGTGCGCCTGTGGAGCAACTACCCTTCGAGGAAGTGGATTACTGGAATGAACTGACCCAAATACTCGATTGGGCAGAGACGAATGTCGAATCCAATTTCTATATTTGCTGGGGAGCGCAAGCCGCGCTCTATCATAAATATGGCATCCCAAAATATGACCTCCCTGCCAAGATGTTCGGCGTCTATGAGCATCGCATCCTTTCTTCGACCGAGAACCTGCTGCGGGGATTCGATGACATTTTCTTCGCTCCGCATTCCCGCCACACCGAGATCCGCCGCGAAGATGTTGAGAGAGTAAATGAAATACAAATGCTTGCCGAGTCAGATGAAGCTGGCGTGTACATCGTCGGCTCCAAAGATGGACGCCACCTCTTCATCACAGGCCATTCTGAATATGATCCCCTCACCCTCAAAGGTGAATATGACCGTGATATAAGCAAGGGACTTCCGATTCACGTCCCGCAAAATTATTATCCAAAGAATGACCCAAGCAAGACACCCAATGTCCGCTGGCGTGGACATGCCAACCTGCTCTATTCAAACTGGTTGAACTATTACGTTTATCAAGCCACAGCCTTTGACCCGAACGACATTCCGCAAAAAACAACAAAGACAAATTCATAGGGAAAGAATCGCAGGAGTCATAAACAGAAATATGACTCCTGTTTTTAGAAGGACTTTATCAATGAGTACACCCCATAAGTTTGGTTTCAATACCCGTCAACTGCACGAAGGCTACACTCCAGACCCTGCAACGGGGAGCAGCGCCGTTCCCATTTATCAGACCTCTGCATACGATCTGCAAAGCACGGAACGAGCCGCGCGCCTCTTTGCCTTGCAGGAAGAGGGCAACATCTACACGCGCATCTCCAACCCGACGACGAATGTCTTCGAGAAACGCATGGCCAGCCTGGAGGGCGGAGTCGGCGCGCTGGAAGTCAGTTCGGGGCACGCCGCACAAGCGACAGCCATCCTTGCCATTTGCAACGCGGGCGATCACATCGTCTCCACATCCACGTTATACGGCGGGACGGTGACGCAGTTCAAATATACATTCCCGCGGATTGGAATCAATGTCACGCTTGTGGACCCAACCGACCCTGAAAATTTTCGACGCGCAATTCAACCCAACACAAAAATTATTTACGGAGAAACCATCAGCAATCCACTGGTGAATATTTTTCCATTTGACGAAGTCTCAAAGATCGCACAGGAATTCGGCATCCCATTGATGATCGACAACACCTTTGCCACGCCGTATCTCTGTCGTCCCTTCGAATGGGGCGCGGATATTGTGACTCACTCAACAACAAAATTCATCGGAGGACATGGCACCACCATCGGCGGTGTGATCGTGGATAAAGGCAAATTCAATTGGAGTAAAAGCGGACGCTTCAAAAACTTCACCGAGCCTGATCCTGCCTATCATCACGTTGTCTACGCTGACGATTTTGGTCCGCTGGCATTTATTTCCAAGGCGCGTGCAGGCATTTTGCGCGACTTTGGCATGTGTCAACAGCCAATCGCTTCATGGCAATTCCTGCTTGGGCTGGAAACACTGTCCCTGCGGATGGAACAGCATGTCAAGAACGCGCAGCGCGTTGCCGAATTTTTAGAGAGTCATGAAAAGGTTAAGTGGGTTACGTATTCAGGGCTGCCAAGTCACCCAGACTATGAGAAGGCAAAAAAATATCTTCCCAAAGGTGTTGGCGCCATGATGGGATTTGGCGTAAAAGGCGGCAAGGAGGCGGGCGCGCGCTTCATTGATAACCTGCAAATTTTCAGTCATGTTGCAAACCTCGGCGATGTAAAATCCCTCGCCATTCACCCTGCCAGCACCACCCACTCCCAGCTTTCAGAAGAGGAACAGATCGCCGCAGGCGTCAGCCCTGATTTCATTCGTTTGAGCGTTGGCCTTGAAGATATCGAGGATATTCTCTGGGATTTGGATCAGGCACTGAACGCGTAATTTGACTCATTTCCCAGTAATAATCCGCTCGCCTTCATATAATTTGATTGCGATAAAGGTAACTACAATCGAGAGGATGATCGTTAAAAAGGCGGAGACAACGATGTTCAAAACTGAGATCGGTTCGGCGCGCAGGAATTGGTTGATCAGGATCTGCTGACCAAAGGTTGGGATGAGCATCGTCCACAACTCGGGTTTGACGGGTAAAAACGCAAGCGCCAATCCCGGCAGAGAGGGAATCAAACCGATGAACGGCAGGTACGTTCCGGCTTCCTTGGCGGTTTTTGCATAGGAAGCGATCAGGGTCTGAATGGCACATGCAAGGAAAACAATCGGCAGACAGATTAGGAACACCGCCAACAAGGTGCCAATATCCAATCCAATTTGAATGCCAAGCAGCTCTTCCATCGGTAAAAAGCGGAATACTGCGGCAAACCCCGCGAGTGTGATAATGAGATTTACTGTGGCAAATGGCATGGCAGAAATCATCTTGCCGATGGCAATCCAGCCGCGCGGTAATGGGTTGATCAACAATGGTTCAAGAGAGCCGCGTTCCCTCTCCCCGGCCGTGGCGTCGGTAATGACCGGCGAAGCTCCATTGAAGATGGCGAAGATAATAAAGTACGGAAGCATCGAGAGAAATATCAGCGCCTGGCTTTGCGGCGTGGCGGTATCCACTTCTTCGATTTGAATCGCACGCATTACTTCCGGGCTGATACCGCGCAAACTCAACCGCAGCAGACCGATGTAATTGCCGTATCCTTCGAGCAGATTTTGAGCGCGATTAATATCCACCATTGCAGACTGGCGCGTGCTGTCAAAGACGAGTTGCACTTTGGCAGTTTCCCCGGCGGAAAAATCTTCGCCGTAATCCGGGGGAATGATCAGCGCCACATTGATATCACCAGAAAGGATGGCAGCTTCAGGGTCGGCGGGTGCGGGGTTTATGATCACATCCTGTTGTTCCAGAAACGCGATCAGGTTGGGGGCGTTCTCCGCACCCAGGACAGGCAGGACCAGGGACTCATCCACATTTTCACGAATGGAGCTTCCAAGCAGCATGATCATCCCGCCGAGAATCAACGGGCCAAAGAGCGCCCAAAACAAACCCGTCATCCAACTGCGATAATCTCGCATATTGTCGAGTATTTCTTTTTGAAAAATAACCAAAATCTTATTCATCATTCCAGCCCCTCTTCCGAGCCGATCACGGCCACAAATGCATCTTCAAGATTTTCGTGCCCTGTCTGCCTTCGCAAATCATCGGGGCTGCCATTGGCAGATACTTCGCCATGCGAAATGATCACGATCTGGTCGCAAAGCGCGGCAACCTCCTGCATGATGTGACTGGTGAAGAGCACACACTTGCCCTCTCCCCTCAGCCGCAGAATGAATTGACGCATCGCGCGCGTGCTCATCACATCCAATCCATTTGTTGGTTCATCAAGCAGAACATTTTGCGGGTCATGCACCAGCGTCCGCGCGATTGCAACCTTGAGCTTTTCGCCAGTGGAGAAGCCCTCTGTCTTGCGGTCGGCAATGGATTGCATATCGAGCAGCTGCATCAGTGAGTTGATCTTATTTTCAAGCGATTCGCCAGTCAGGCCGTGCAGCCTTCCATAGTAACGGATGTTCTCGCGGCTCGTCAGGCGCGAATACAAACCTCGCGCATCCGCCAGCACACCGATTCGGCGCTGAACTTCAATTGGAGATTGACTCACATCAAATCCATCCACCTGCGCTGATCCGCTTTCAGGTTTAAGCAGAGTGTAAAGCATCCGCAGGATCGTACTTTTACCCGCGCCATTGGGGCCAAGCAAGCCGGTGATTTGCCCATCCGTCGCGGAAAAGGATACGTTTTGAACGGCTTTTACTTTGCCAAAAGATTTGGAAAGACCTTGTACTTGAATCATTGTTTGACCTCTGGGAGTCGAACGCTTCGCGTCCCGATTTGCGAGTTCAAACGTCAGGAGACGTTTGAGTCCAATAATTTTACGGGCGCGGTCCGCTGAAATCGACAAAGAACGGCGGCGGTTGGATGTTTGCAACACAGGCAATATCCAGCCCTTCAATGGATGCGCTCTCGATAAATGTTTTGAATAGATTGCTGCTGCAGCGGCTTGAAAGATTGCCGTGTCCCATGCCTGAAAAGATCAAATGGATTTCGTTGGTGAGACTTTCGGAAACTTTCTCCGCATGCCAGGGCGGAGTGATGGGGTCTGCCTCGCCGGAGAGAATCAGCACAGGAACATCTGATGCAACAGGTTCACGAAATTCGGGTGTAACTTTTCCTTTCGGCCATTCCGCACAAACCGCAGCAAAATCAACTGTGCGATCACCAAAGACGCTTTGCTCTCCACGTTTGCTCGCCTCAGATGCAGAGATCAACGGCGCATCTTCGGTGCAGGTGACAGCATAGAACATGCCATCATATATACCTGCATTTACAAGAAACGCCTGTGAGATCAACGGGACGTAGTTTTCATCCGCATACGCTTCATGAATTGACAATGGCAAAGTGGCAACAAAGTCTGGCACATAAAGTGTGTTGAATACCATGTTGGTGATCATTTGAGGAGTCACGGTCAGCTCAAGCGGATTGTTGGTCAGCGGATGCGGAATGGTGATCTCCGCTGGAGATTCTTCCAGACGAGCAAGAATCCCATCGAACTCATTTTGCAATTTGGGGAATGTTACTTTACAGGCATCATCCGCATCACAACGCGCGAAGAATTGATCGAGCGCAGCCTGCCCATCCTCTGCCGCATCCATGAACATGACAAAGTCTGAATCCACAACCGCATCCAGAGTCACCGTGCGGACATGCTCGGGGAACATGCGCAGGTAGGTTAATGCGGCGCGGGTTCCATAAGATGCGCCATAAATATTGATGGTCTCATACCCAAGCGCAGACCGCACTTCATCCAAATCGGTCATGGCAATTTCAGTGGTGTAAAAACGCAAATCAGCATCGAGTGTTTCGGGACAAGATTTGAGTTTTGCCAGCGCCTCTTCGTCAGTCAACGATTCATCTTCGGGATCAAGACAGCGCAGCGGATTCGATTTCCCCGTTCCGCGTTGATCGACCAGCACAATATCACGGCTTTCATGAATCTGGGACATCATCGAGATCATGCCGGGAAAAGCTTCGATTGCTGATTGACCAGGTCCGCCAGCCAGTAGAAAAAGCGCGTCTGTTTCGGGGCTGCGTTTGATCGCAGGGATGACTGCCACCTTCAATTCGATCTGCCGTCCATTGGGATTCGAGCGGTCTTCGGGGATAGTCAATGTGCCGCAGCGCGCATCCACTTGATTGCCAGCGGGCGAAGTCAGCGCGCAATCTTCCAGCGCAATGGAACCATCAGGAACAGCAGTCAGGTCCCGGGACGAACAGGAAGCGAGAAACATCAATAGGATTAGGAAAGTATAGTAATGTCGTCTCATAGCCACCAATCATAACAGGGATGGCATTAAACTTTTCCACTCGCCAGTACTATTTTATGTTGTCAATTTCTCCAACGCCGCACTCAACACATCCACTGCTTTTTTATAATCATCCAAATTGATATGCTCATTTGGCGTGTGATCGAGCGCCGAATCACCGGGACCATATACCACTGCGGGACACTTCCAGACGGGAGCGACGATGTTCAAATCAGCCGTTCCTGTTTTGTAGACGAAACGCGGCTCTCCGCCCTGTGACCTGATTCCGCTCAAGAGGCTTCGTACAAGCTGAGTATTTTTCTCACACCCCCACGCAGGGATGGCGAAACCAACTGGTTCGATTAAGACCCTAAGGGTTTCAGAAACCCTTAGGGTCTCGTTTAATATTTCATACCAATCCTCTGGCGAAACTTCCACAGGCAAGCGGACTCCCACCTTCAACCGTGCCCATTGTTCGAAATCATTTGAGTCTGAATCCATGCCGCGCAGTGTGAGCAATAATTTATCGAACACTTTTGGCTTGTCCGCGTTGAACGAATCGACATACGCTTTGATTTGCAACCAGACTTCCACAGCTGCTTCTGCTGCGGTCTCTTCTCCACTCGCCGTATGTGCCTGTCCGCGTTTAACGGTCACATTCGCCCAAGCACTTCCTTTGTATCCAAGTGCCACCCGATCCCATTGATTGGGCTCGCCAATGATCGCGAAATCAGGCTTGTATCGCTCCGCCACAAATCTTGTGCCTTCCGAATCGCGTTCCTCTTCCACCGCACCGATGACCACAAACTGCCAGCCATCCTTCGCACCGACTTTTGCCACCGCATCCACAAAACTCGCCAACGGACCCTTCGCATCCACCGAGCCGCGACCATACAAAAGTTCCCCTCGCCCTTCGGGAGAGGGGTTAGGGGTGAGGGCGACTTTGATCTCTCCAGGTACCGTATCAATGTGACCCAACAACACAACCTGCTTCGCCCCCTTGCCCATCACACCGACAGCATTGCCCGCCTCATCCACAAAAGCATCATCAAATCCCAACGCCTTCATCCGCGCTACCAGCCATTCCACCGCCCCGCGTTCCTGTCCTGATGGGCTGTATTGCGAAACCAAACCAACTAACGTCTCAAAATCACTCATCTACTTTATCCGTTTTTATCCGTTATTCTGTGACAGAGTCCGCTGACCAAGTCCGTTTCCATCCGTTATTCCGTGACAGAGTCCGTTGACAACACTTCCGTCAACACATCCACCAAATGATCGATCTGTTCATACGTAATTACCAATGGCGGCAGCAAACGAATCACGGTCAAGCCCGCATTCAAAGCAATAATCTTTTTCTCCTGTAGTGTCTTGATATACGGCGTGACCTTTTGCTTCATTTCAATGCCGACCATCAAGCCAATTCCACGCACCTCACGGATGTTGGGTGATTGAATCTTCTTCAGCTTCTCCATCAAATACGCGCCCTTCGCCGCCGCCTGCCCGGGCAAATCTTCGCCAAGGATGACATCCAGCGCCGCATTCGCTGCTGCGCACGAAAGCGGATTCCCGCCAAAGGTCGAACCATGCACACCCGGCACAAGGTTCTTGATATTCGCACCGATCAACACTGCACCCATCGGCACACCGCCAGCCAGTGACTTTGCACAAGTTAACAGATCAGGCGTCACACCAAAGTGTTGAACCGCGAACATCTTGCCCGTGCGCCCAAATCCCGTTTGAATTTCATCCACGATCAACAATGCGCCGCGCTCATCACAGATCCGCCGCGCCGTTTGGATGTATTCCAAACTTGCAGGATACACGCCGCCTTCGCCCTGCACCACTTCCAAAATCACAGCGGCAGTCTCTTCATTCACTGCTTTATCCAACGCTTCGATGTTGTTGTATGAAACATGCGAAACCCCAGGCAAAAACGGCTCGAATCCTTCGCGATATTTTTTATTGAACGTCGCGGAAAGCGCACCGTAGGTTCGTCCATGAAACGCTCGCATCGCCGCGATGAAATTCTTGCGTCCCGTGGAAATACGTGCAAACTTGAACGCAGCCTCCACAGCTTCTGTGCCTGAATTGCAGAAAAAGACCCTGTCCAAGCCCGGAGCCAACGCCGTGATTTTCTCCATCAACTGCGCGCGCTGGTCATTGGGAAATGACTCAAACAAAGTGATCAGCGTGTTCGCCTGCTTGTAGAGCGCCTCCGCAATTTTCGGGTGAGCATGACCGAGGTTCGCAACGCCGTGTCCCGACGAGCAATCCAAATATTCCACGCCATCCACGTCAAACAACGACGCGCCCTTTCCGCGCACAATAGTCAATGTCTGCTTGGCGTACACGCCAGAAGTATGTTTGTTTTCGGTATCTATAATTTGCTGTGCATTCATTCGATCACCGTTCCGTTTCCTGCCAAAGCATTTGAGATTGGATTTTGAATTCGTCCATCCGCGATGATGACGCGACTCACACCGCCCTTCAACGCTTCCTCCGCGCCAAGGACTTTCTTCTTCATGCGACCTTGAGCCGCCTCGCTCGCCGCCGCCAGTTGACTCTGCGGCAGTTGCCGAATGAGCGTGGACTCGTCTGGAAAATTCTTCATCAGCCCGGGCACTGCCGTTAACAACAGCAGAGTCTCCACCTTGAGCGCGGATGCAACCATCGCCGCCGCGCGATCTGCATCCACATTCAACGCCTCTCCTTTTTCACTAACAGCCACAGGCGCGATGACAGGCATATAACCAGCATTTAGCAGCATCAATAACAATTCGCTATTCACTTTCTCGATCTTCCCAGTGTAATCGTCGCGGATAATTTTGCGTTTGCCGTTCTCAATGCTCTGCACAGACTCTTTGCGTGTGGCTTGCATCAACTTTCCATCGAGTCCGCATAACCCAAACGCATTCACGCCGAGCATTTGCAATTGTTCAGTGAGCAGTGAATTGACTTTTCCATTCACCGCCATCAAAAAGATTTCAAGCGTCTTGCGGTCTGTGTAGCGCGAGGTGTAGCCCGAAGGCGAAGTAATCATCCTAGGCGGCGTGCCGAGGCCTTCACCCAGTGCACTCGCCTCCGCAGAACCGCCATGTACAAAAACGAGGCGCTTGCCTTGCTTCAATAATTCCACAGCGTCACTACAGATCGCAGAAAAATCCACACCTTCTGTGCCGCCGAGTTTTACAACTGTGATATCCATAAAAAAATCTCCATTCCATCTGGTGGTCGAGTAGTTCCGAGCGATAGTGAGGAACGTATCGAGACCACATCATAAACTTTCATTTTCACTTTCAATTGATGGTTTCGATACGCCTCGCCAAGAACATGCGGGGCTACTCAACCATCGGAGTATCTTTTAAATCGGGTGTAGCCCCGCAAACTCCAGCCCAAGCGTCTCATCCCATCCCATCATCAAATTCATACACTGCACCGCCGAACCAGAAGCTCCCTTCATCAAATTATCAATCGCGCACATGGATACGATATGCCCGTTGCTTTCATCCAACTCAAATCCCAAATCAGCATAATTCGAGCCAGCTAAAATCTTCGGCTCAGGCACGCGGTAAATCCCGCGCTGTTCCTTCACCACCCGCACGAACGGATTTTCATTCGCCACTGCGCGATAGGCTTTCCACAAATCTTTCGTCGCAACGCCTTGTTTCGCTTTGGCATGAGCCGTCGCCAACACCCCACGGACAATATCCACAGCGGTCATCGTCAACGAGACATCTTTGACACTCATCTCCTGAATCACTTCTGCCGTGTGACGATGACCGAAGGCAGAGAAGGTGCGGATGACATTTGCGCGTTCCGCATGGAGCGAACCAGAATTCCCCTCCGCTCCGCCCTCTGATGAACCAACTTTAATTTCAATAATGACTGGGGCAGACAGATCGACCAAATCCGCTTTGACCAATGGCAGCAATGCAAGATTGCTCGCCGTGGCATTGCATCCCACGCCACTGATGTAACTTGCGCCCGCAATTTCGGCGCGGTGCAGTTCGGGAAGTCCGTACACAAACTTGCTCAACCACTCAGGCGCGGCATGTTTTTCGCCGTACCATTTTTCGTAGAAATCCGCATCACGCAAGCGGAAATCCGCCGCAAGGTCGATGATTTTCGTGCCGAGTTTGGCGTACTCTTCGATGTGCTTCTGCGCTTGTCCATGCGGCTGGGCGAGGAAGAGCACATCCACAGGCTCCAATTGCGAAGGGTCGCTGAATTTCAACTGTGTCTTCTTTCGCAAGTTGGGATGAGTCTGGTACACATACTCACCCACACGCGAGCGTGACGTCACCTGCTTGATCTCCACGTTGGGATGACCCAACAACAAGCGCAATAACTCCCCACCCCCATAACCAGAACCGCCAATGATTGATACTGTTGTCATTAATAATTGCTCCATTCGAAATCCAAATTCAAGTAGACAGGTACACAGGTAGACACATTCGCTTTCATCCGCGCATCTGCTCACATCAGGTGATCACATCCACTATTCGTTTCAAAATCCGCTTTTACATCCATACATCTGCTCACATCAGTTGACCACATCCGCTATCCGTTTCAAAATCCGCTTTTACATCCATACATCTGCTCACATCAGTTGACCACATCCGCTATCCGTTTCAAAAATCCGCTTTTACACTGATCATCCATCATTTGCTTTTGCGCACTTCACCACATACTCCACGATCTCACCCGCGATATCAATGCCGCTCACAGGCTGCATAGTATGAAACTCCATCGTGTGATTGATCTCATTGACAAGATAGCCGCGCTCGGTATGTTCGATCAAGTCCACGGCCAACACGCCGCCCCCCACAGCCGCAGTTGCTTTCAGGCACGTCTCTTCGATCTCAGGTGTAATGGGACACAACTCCCCTTCGCCACCGCGCGCAGTGTTCGTGATCCAATGTTCAGACTTGCGATACATCGCCGTCAGTACACGGTCACCGATCACAATCGCACGGATGTCACGACCAGGCTTCTCGATGAATTCTTGAATATAGAAAACGGAATGCTGCACGGAACCAAGCGTCGCCTTGTGTTCAAGTACCGCTTCCGCCGCATCACGGTCATTGATCTTTGCCAGCAGCCGTCCCCATGAACCGACAACGGGTTTCAACACAACAGGATAACCAAACGCTTCAATCGCTTCCAACGCGGCTTCGGGTGTGAAGGCCACCACATTGCGCGGCTGCGGCACGCCCGCCTTCGCCAGCATCGCGGACGTGGTCAATTTGTCGCCGCATATTTCAGCCACCGACGCAGTATTGACTGTCGGTACGCCAAATGAATTCAACAATCGCAACGCATACAATCCGCTGGTGTAGCTGATACTGCGTTCCAACACCGCATCAAACGCGCGCCAAGGTTCGGGGTTTTCCAGGTCAAATGAAATCGCGCGGTCATCGAGTCGTTCGTAATCAATGCCGCGTTTTTCCATCGCCGCGAAAATCCATTTTTCTTCCACACGTACACGGGAATAAAGGACGCCTATCTTCAATCTCTTTTGCATAATGATCATCCAAGAGAATGCAGAAAGCAGAAGGCAGGTTTTTCTGCATTCCGCATTCTGACTTCTGCATTTACTCGCCCCAATCTTCCTGTTCCATGGGTGCGAGTTGCACAGTGGCAGGTTCGAGCGCTGTAATCTCAAGATCAACACCGCAATCCGAACAGACGATAATTTCACCAGCTTCAGTTCCAGCTTCCAACGTAATTTCTGCAGCACATTCGGGACAAGTTACAGTAGACATGATTTATTCTCCTTTGATTTGTTTGATTTGATTTTTGACCGATTGGAGACTCGTGCCGCCAATCGCATTTCTTTTTTCGACAGATTTCATCGGGTCGAAAACTTGATACACATCCGCTTCAAATGCTGGACTGAGTGCCTGATACGCTTCGAGGGACAGTTCCTCCAACCCAACTTTTTTCTCGCCAGCCTCGCGGACAGCTTTTCCTGCTATCGCGTGAGTCTCTCGAAAAGGGATTCTTTTGCCCACGAGATAATCCGCCAGATCGGTCGCCATCATGAATGAGTCAATTGCATTTCGCATTCGTTGAGGCTTGGCAGTGATCGTATTGATCGCGCCAGCAATGACTGGAAGAATCGCCAGCAATGTATCCGTCGCCGCGAAGACAGGCGCTTTGTCTTCTTGTAAATCTTTGTCATATGTAGATGGCAAGCCTTTAAGTGTTGCAAGCAAACCAGTCAACATTCCAATTAACGTACCCGCCTTGCCGCGTGTCAATTCAAACACATCGGGATTCTTTTTCTGCGGCATGAGACTCGAACCTGTTGAGAATGCATCCGAGAGTTCGAAGAAACCAAACTCAGCGCTGGTGTACAAGACAATTTGCTCTGAGAGCTTGCTCAAATGGATACCCGTCATCGTAACGCAGAATAAGAACTCAGCGGCGAAGTCTCTATCAGAAACAGAGTCCAGGCTGTTGGGGGATGCCACTGCAAAGCCAAGGGATTCAGCCAACGCGGCGCGGTCCACGGGAACGGGGGTGCCAGCGAGGGCGCCAGAACCAAGAGGCAAGATCGAAACTCGTTTAACTAAATCAGCGAGTCGCTCGCGGTCACGTTCAAGCGGATGATAATGACTCAGCCACCAGTGAGATAACAAAATCGGCTGGGCGCGTTGCAGATGAGTGTAGCCGGGCATGATGGTCTCACCTGCGAGCTCAGCCTGCTCGAGCAATGCAGATTGCAGATTTTTGAATGCAGAATCTAATTCGGGGATGGCTTGCAACATCCAAAGACGGAAATCTGTAGCGACCTGGTCGTTGCGGCTTCGTCCTGTGTGGAGTTTGCCAGCGGTTACGCCGATCAATTCAGTAAGGCGGCGCTCGACAGCGGTGTGAATATCTTCATCGGAGGGGGCGAAGGAAAACTGTCCCGAAGCGAATTCTTCTTTGACAGTAGCAAGCCCGAGCGAGATTGAAGCGTGCTCTTCATCCAAAAGAATATTTGCTTTGTGCAAAGCATCAGCCCACGCGATGGAACCATCCACATCCTGAATGGCCATGCGCTGGTCCACAGGCAGGGATGAATTGAGCGCCCATGCGAGAGAGTCTAATGATTGAGTAAATCTGCCGCCCCAAAGGGTCATAATATCTCCTTCTTTCCGTCATTGCGAGGAGGATGCTCTTTCCGACGAAGCAATCCCCGACACTGTTGGAGATTGCTTCGGGCTATCGCCCTCGCAATGACATTAGTCACGTTTGAATTTCGAATAATCGGGCTTGGGCATATCGAGGCCCGAAACGGGCAGACCATTCATCGCGCGGACTTTCATGCTGAGACCAAAGAGGCGAATGAAACCCTCGGCATGACTCTGGTCGTAGACATCCTCTTCGCCGAAGGTGGCAAAATCTTCGCGATACAAACTGAACGGAGATTTCTTGCCAGCAGTGATGATGTTGCCTTTGTAAAGTTTGAGCCGCACGAGACCCGTGACAGGGCCCTGCGTGGAATTGACGAAGGCGTCAATTGCCTCGCGCAACGGAGTGAACCAAAGTCCGTTGTAGGTGACCTCGGCATATTTCACAGCGACCATTTCCTTGAAGTGCATGGTCTCGCGGTCAAGCACAAGTGACTCGAGTTCGCGATGGGCATAAAGCAGAATGGTGCCGCCAGGGGTTTCATACACGCCATGAGACTTCATACCTACGAGACGATTCTCAACCAAGTCAACGCGGCCAATGCCGTGTGCGCCGCCGATGACGTTGAGCGTTTCGACAATTTTTGCGGCGGAAAGTTTTTCGCCATTTACCGCAACAGGATTGCCGCTTTCAAATTCGATCTCAACATACGCGCCTTCTTCAGGTGCATTCTCTGGCGAAGTGGACATTTGGAACATCGCTTCTTCGGGTTCGTTCCATGGGTCTTCGAGCAGGCCGCCCTCATGCGAAAGATGCCAGATGTTTGAGTCGCGGCTGTAAATGGATTTGATGGTGGCGGTGACGGGAATGTTATATTTTGCCGCCATCGCAAGCGCATCTTCGCGGGAGCGGATATCCCATTCGCGCCACGGAGCGATGATCTTAAGGCGTGGGTCAAGCGCCATGACAGTCAATTCAAAACGAACCTGATCGTTCCCCTTGCCTGTCGCGCCATGTGCGATCGCATCTGCGCCAACTTCGTGAGCCACATCAACAAGATGTTTTGCAATTAATGGACGGGCCACCGATGTGCCCAATAAATACTTGTGTTCATAAACCGCCCCCGCCTTCAACATTGGAAAAAGATATTCAGCAGCAAACTCTTCTTTCATGTCATGGATAATGCACTGACTCGCGCCGCTATTGATGGCTTTCTGTTCAAGCCCGCGCATGTCTTCATCTCCCTGCCCCACATCTGCACAAAAGCAGACGACTTCACAGCCGTAGTTCTCTTTGAGCCACGGCACGATCACGGATGTATCCAGTCCGCCCGAATAGGCTAGGACAACTTTCTTGACTTGCGGTTTTTGTTGCGGGTTCATTTATTTCTCCTATATAGAAAAGATTAAACACAAAGGACACAACACTTGCGCCGCACTGCGTTTGGTGCAGTGCAGGTGAGGTCACGAAGGAAAACCTTAAGATCTTTAAACCTTTGTGTACGTCGTGTCCTTCGTGTTTAAAGATTTTTTAACTGACAAATAAAAACAGCCACCCGAGAAGGATGGCTGTTTTGGATTGACTTGTGCTTATTGCTTAGCGCACCATTGCGTTACTACCGCCGTCAAAACAAAAAACTCCCAACCTTCTCAAAGAAGTGGGCTTCGGACGACGTGTACGCGGGAGGGCAATCGCTATAAACATATTGGGCGCTATTCTACTCGAAATGTGAAATGAGTCAATGGTTTTTGGAAGTCAGTTTATAAGAGTACCCAAATGGGTACTCTTATAGTTACAATGAATGTAACTAAACTAACGCCATCTTGCAACACGTTCTGGGATTCGCTCATCTCTTAACTCCTGACAAAGTTTCTTCAACCTCGGAAATGCACCTTTCCATTCCAAATCTTTGAGATTCCCTTTCAGCGGAACATCCTCTCGAAGTGTGGACAGTTCCCTGAACAGCAAAGCATCTTTATAATTTTGTTGAAGGTTTTCAACAAGTGTTGTTGCACGACCCAACCCAAGCGGAAGTTTTTTTGGATCCTTGGGAATCGACTCGATATGTTTGAATTTCGCCAATACAGAGGATGTGGAAGCAGCCCCCCAGCCTTTTATGCCAGGATAACCATCGGCTGAATCGCCAACCAAGGCAAGATAATCAGGAATCGATTCTGGCTTTACGCCAAATTTTTCAACCACGCCTTTTTCATCCAGAAAAATCTCGCGACGGCGATCCCAACAGATCACTTTTTTGCCATCCACCATTTGAGTCAAATCCTTATCAACTGAACAAATAATTATCTGCTCTACGGATTTATCTTTTTTGAATCGCGCAGTTGCCGTGGCAATCGCATCATCCGCTTCAAACTTGACCATAGGCCAAACCACAACGCCCAAAGCAGAGACCGCCTTTTCAGCCAATTCGAATTGATCTAATATGATCGGGTCAACGCCTTCGCTTGATTTATAGCCTGCATAGAGTTTATTGCGAAACGACTCGATCACATGGTCAAATGCAACAGCAACATGAGTCACACCCGGACTTTGCAAGAGCATTAACAAACTTCGCATGAGTCCAAGGGTGGCTCCAACTTCCAGTCCGCTGGTGGATTTTTTCGGAGGCGCACCAAAATGAGCGCGAAATAATTCATAGGTGCCATCTATCAAGTGAACTTTCATGCAAGGCTCCTTGTTTTATCAAGCAGGTTGATATCGTTGATATACAACACCTGTCGGAAGACTGGAAGATTCAATCAATTTCAGGTTTATACGTTTGCCTTCCGGGAACAATCGTTTGCCGCCGCCAAGCACCAGTGGGTAAACATGTAAGGCATATTCATCCACCAAATCATGCTCTATCAAAGTGTGCAGCAAAACACTGCTACCATCCATAATAATATTTTTGCCAGGTTGATTCTTTAGTTTTTGTACTTCTTCAACTACATTCTTGCTAATGAGAACGGAGTCACGCCATCCTTCAGCAGATTTCAAAGTGCCCGAAACAACATATTTTTTCATACCCACAAATGGGTCTCCATCAGGGTTGGGCTCAAATGCTTCACCATGAGTTTGCCAAGTTCTTCTTCCTAGTAACAAGGCATCAGCGTCAGGAAAAATTTGACCGAAGTGGGCGCCAATATCGTCATGCCAGTACGGAAGCGTCCAGCCTCCGTACGCAAAGCCACCATCGGTATCTTCGGTTGGGCTGCCCGGTGCCTGGATCACACCATCCAAGGTAATGAATTCGTGAACAATAATTTTTCTCATGATTATCTCCTCTTGTTGACTACTTCTTTTTGACAGTCTTGCTCTTCCGCGGCTTACCGCCCAGCTTTAAAGTGCCCGAAGCGTCGCGGTGAGTTCCTGTCGTATGCTTCAACTCAAAATTAGGTCCTTTACGGATCACATAATCCAACGCCCGTGCATGCCCCAGGCCCAATCCATAATCCTCTTTTAGCCAGGCAATGATATCTTTGGATTCTGTAAGCTTCTTCTTTTTGGCTTCGGCTATGAACTGCTTGGGCGTCTTGCCTGTTTTTTCTTCTATATTGTCTAAATAAGCCTGAAATGACATGGTTTCTCCAATCTGATATTGTATTACTTCTTCTTGGCTGAATTCAGCACAACGGCCTCACGAATGAGTTCCTTCAAAGCAGACTCATTGATCTTATCCCCTTCGCCAATGTCAATGGCACGCGTTGCTTTGGCTTCGAGACCCGCATTAAATAATTTCTTTGGGTCTTTCAACGATGCGCCCTTGAAAAAATTAAGCTTTACATGATCTTTGAAAACTCCGCTGGAAACCACATTGCCCTTATACGACCAAACTGGGACACCCCACTTCCATTCTTCGCTGACTTCGGGAGCAGTTTTCAGAATCAGTTCGCGGAATTGCGCAACCCACTTTCCGCGCCAGTCTGTAAGTTCTTTGATAAATTTGTCGATCTCTTGAGAGGGAGTCAGTGCCATTTATAAATTCTCCTTTTGTAATTTGATTAAATCTTTCAACGCTTTTTCCAGCATCGGTTTCTTCGCCTTCACATCCTTCATGTCGGCAAAATAAGCCATGCGCCTGTCTTTGTAATCCCCTTCCAATATTTTACTTTTGACCTTGGAAATCTGCGGATTATGAAAGACAAGATGAATGCGCTTTTCTTCCCAAAGATTAAAGGTCACCAAATACTCACCTTTGTAATTGAAGGATGGTGCTCTCCATTTGATTTCTTCGTTGATGTTCTTATTCACGCCCTTGATGATGGAACGCACCGCCTCCACCTCCGCCTTGAGCGGGTGACTGAGATTCTCGAGGAATTCATTCACCTTATCCGTGCGGCTTACGGGCGATCCCTTCTTCTTTTTCGGCGCGTCGCCTGCCTCCCCTGTCTTAAACGACAACCCTTTTTCCTTGAGCGTCTCGCGAAGAATGTCGAGCGCCTTGGGCCCCATCCCATGCAGTTGACCCAGCTCCGCTTCAGAGACTTTGGTCAACTGCTCAAGTCGGGAATATCCAGCCGCCTCCAAGGCTCGCGTTGCTGGGGCTCCTATTTTGGGAAACGGGGATTCCTGCTGGTCTTGTTTTTTCAACCGCATAAATACTCCTCTCAGACTCTAAAATAATCCCTGTTAGAACATTCCATGTTGATTGGGTGTCTCTTCAGGAATCTCCTGACCAAGATCCCACATCTCAATGATCTTTCCATTCTCAAAGCGGAAGATCTGCATGACGGCAGCGCCGAGTTCGTCAGGCTTATGCTTTACAAGAAAATGCACCACAACGAACTCACCCTCTGCGATCACGCGTTTCACGTCGATGGCTTTCCTGGGATTCTGAATTGCGTTTTCCTTCATCGCCGCGTGCAGGGCTTCTGCCGACCCCTCGAAATATGGGTTGTGATGCTTAAACCCATTGCCAACAAACTTTGAATAAGCTTCATCCACTTTTCCTGTGGATGCCATCTCCAGGAAGGAAACAGCTGCATCTTTATTTTTATTTGACATGATAATTTCTCCTTTATCATCCATTGGATACTGGCGGGATGTTTTGATTAAGGTGGAAAAAATTATCAGGGTCATAGCGGGCTTTGATGGCGGCGAGCCGCTCCCAGGTCCCGTTTGGATACGCGGCGCGGACTTGCGCCTCATCCACATCCGCAAGGAAGTTGACGTATGCGCCATTATCACTTTGGCGCAAAGCCGCAGCGAACTCCGTCACCCAGGCTTCATGGATTCCCTTTTCATGTGGCTTATCATACAACGCGGCAAGATTAACCATGATCCTCGAATTGCGATGGGCGAACGCTGTTGCATCTGCTGGAACGCGGGACATCGCGCCTCCCAACACCCGAAGCTGGGTCACAGCCATTGAGCCAGTCGAACGCTGAAGGCGATTCAAGATCATCTCCGCATCAGCGCGGGTGACATGGTCAATAAACATTGTGCGTACCGCCGCCATTGGATGGTATTCCCCTTCTTCGGCAGGAAACATTTCAGGGTAAGACATCGGGCGAATCATGTCAGCGTATGGCTTGGCAAGAGAACGGAACGGGGCAATGACTCGCTCGCCGCTTTTCACATCGCCCGCGTAAACCAACATCGCCATGATGATCGGCTTACCATGAACATCTGCTGGAAGAAATGGCATGGGCGGCGCGGTCATCACATTCACGATGGTCGAAAGTTCATCGGGAGCAGATTCAGCTTCGGCGATAAAAGAGGCGATAGTATCCGCAGTGGCAGGCAGGCAAAGCATCCCGCCGAGGATAGTGTCCACATCCTGTAATTGGAATTTGAAGCGGGTTGCAACCCCAAAGTTACCGCCACCGCCACGAATCGCCCAAAATAGATCGGGATGATTCTGATGATCGACATGCAGAAGCTGACCATCGGCGGTCACAACCTCGGCAGCCAACAGGTTATCTATCGTCAGTCCATGCTTGCGGACGAGATAACCGACACCGCCACCCAGCGTGATGCCGCCAAGCCCAACCGTGCCTGTATCGCCGAAACCTGTGGTGAGACCGTAGGCGGCTGTTTGAACAACATACTCGCCAGCAGTTAATCCTGCTTCAGCCCAGGCAGTTTTATCCTGAACATTGATTTGCAGATCCTTCATGGCTGAAAGATCAAGGACGATGCCGCCTTCGGTGGTGCTGTAACCTGCGTTGCTGTGCCCACCGCTGCGGATGGCAAGCTCGATCCCAGCCTCGCGCGCGACAGACACAAGTCGGGAAACATCGCCAGCATCAGCCACTCGAACAATCGCTGCGGGATGGCGGTCAACTCCGCCATAAAAGACGGTACGCGCCTGTTCATATCGCGGGTCATCAGGAGCGATAACCCGTCCGTTGAAAAGCGCGCGCAGTTCTGAAATTGACGGGGCAATTTGAGATGTTGGGTGAGATTTGATATTCATGTTTTTTCTCCTTATTTCTAAAGTTGGTCTGTAAAATTTTCAGTTAATAAAACTTGCTAATTTCAATCAGTTTTTTCTCTACCGCGCAAATACAAGTAATTTCCGTCATTGCGAGGGCGATCTTGCTTTTTGCCCGAAGCAATCTCCTTACAGTTTGAGATTGCTTCGCCGCCAAAGGGCAAAAGCGGCGGCTCGCAACGACGGATGTACGGTAATTAGTTTTTCAAATACTCACTCGTAAGCGATTGCTTCGCTTTCAATAATTCTTTGGGCGTTCCTTCGAACATGACCTTGCCGCCTTTGCTGCCGCCCTCAGGTCCCATGTCAATGATCCAATCGGCGTTCTTGATGACGTGCAAATTATGTTCGATGACAACGACCGTATTCCCCGTATCCACGAGGCGGTCAATGACTTGCATAAGGTGACCGATATCGGACATGTGCAAGCCAGTGGTCGGCTCATCCATGATGTAGATGCTTCCTTTTTTGTGAAGTTCGCTGGCGAGTTTGATGCGCTGACATTCGCCGCCCGAAAGCGTGCTCAGAGGCTGTCCGAGACTCAAATAATCCAGACCCACATCGCTCATGGCTTGTAATTTTTTGACCACTTCCTTGAGCTCAAAATATTCGAGCGCCTGTTCCACGTTCATTGCCAGCACATCACTGATGGATTTGCCGTTGAGTTTGTACGCCAGCACTTCGTCCTTGAAGCGTTTGCCACCGCAGACCTCGCAGGGCGATTTCACACTATCGAAAAATGACAACTCGGTGAAGACCACGCCCAGCCCCTGACAGTTTTCACACGCACCCTTCGAGTTGAAACTGAACAGTGAAGCCTGCACCTTGTTCGCCGAAGCGAACGCCTTGCGGACATCGTCCAGAATGCCTGTATATGTAGCGGGATTGGAACGGCTGTTGACTCCCACCGCAGATTGATCGATCACAATTGCATCGGGATGCTGGTGTTGGAAAACCTCGTTGATAAGCGAACTTTTCCCTGAACCTGCCACGCCTGTGATCACGGTCAGCACGCTAGTTGGAATGTCCACGCTGACATTTTGCAAGTTGTTGACCTTCGCATTCTTGATCGGCAGTTTACCCGTCGGTGTGCGGAACGAATCCTTGAGCGGGATGGATTGCTTCATGTGCCTGCCTGTGATCGTGTCCGCTTTGAGCAGGTTTGCATAACTGCCCTCGAAGACGATCTCGCCTCCATGCGGACCCGCAAGCGGACCCACATCCACAACATGGTCTGCCACTTTGATCACATCTGGGTCATGCTCCACGACGATGACCGTGTTGCCCTTGTCGCGCAGTTTTTGCAGCAACTCGTTCATGCGATGCACATCGCGTGGATGCAAGCCAATGCTCGGCTCGTCGAAGATGTACGTCACGTCGGTCAGGCTGCTGCCGAGATGTTTGACCACCTTCACTCGCTGTGACTCGCCGCCCGATAACGTATCCGTCTCGCGGTTGAGGCTGAGGTACTCCAGCCCGATATCTACGAGTTCACCCAATCGTTCGAGAAGCGTCCGCACCATTGGCTCGGCGGCTGGCACTTTGATCTCTTTGACGGCTTCGATCAATTCAGGGATTTCCATGCTCGTCAGGTCTGCAATGTTGTAGCCGTTGATCTTGCACTTCAGGACGATCTGGTTCAACCGCGCACCGTTGCATTCGGAACATGGTCCCATTGTCATGAAAGGCTCAATCGACTTTTGAGTCCGCTCGGACTTGGTCTTTAGATCCTGCTTGATGTACTTGTTGGTAAAGCGGTTGATAATGCCTTCGTAAGTTATGTTGAAGTCTTTTGCCCCCATCTTGGTCTTGACCTTGATGGGTTCGCTATATAAAAGGTCGTTCAGTTCCTTCTGGGTGTATTTGGAAATTTTCTTATCAGGGTCGAATAAACCCGTATTGATTACATTACTCCAGCCCCAGCTTTCAACGGCGTATTCAGGAAATAGGATCGCGCCTTCATTCAAAGATTTGGATGTATCCAAAAACTTATCCATGTCCACATCCAGCTTGCGACCGAGTCCGTTGCAGTTCGGGCACATGCCCTGCGGATCATTAAAGCCGAATACGTTGGTGGGCCCAACGTGAGGCTGCCCGATGCGCGAAAACATCATGCGCAGGATCGTGTTGATGTCGGTGATCGTGCCAACGGTCGAGTGGGAACCGCCGCCCATCCGCTTCTGATCCACCACAATGGACATGCTCAAATTCTCGATGGCATCTGCATCGGGCTGGGAATACTTCGGCAGAAAATTCCGCACGAACATGCTGAAGTTTTCATTGAGCAGGCGCTGTGACTCGGTGGCAATCGTATCGAACACAATGGACGATTTGCCTGAACCTGAAACGCCTGTAAAGATGGTGATCTTCCGCTTGGGGATGCGCAGCGAGACGTTCTTCAAGTTATTTTCGCGTGCGCCGCGAATCTCGATATATTCCTGTGGCATGAATTCTCCTTGATATGTTTGCCAGAAGTTAATGTTAATGCAATAGGTGGGCAAAAGCATGGCTTTCACCCACCCAAGACGAATGTCCCTATATTTTAGAACATTTATTCTAGTTAGTCAAGACAGAAATTGTCCGAGGGTGTGGTTGAAAGTTTCGGAAAAGTGAGTAAGATGAAGGGGAGAAAGGAAGGAGGCACGGATGGAAAAGAACAAGCAGGAAGAGGATAGAGGTTTGATCGAGGGGCTGAATAAATGGCGGGAA
>JABFSL010000015.1 GCA_013140605.1 Anaerolineales bacterium | reverse complement strand
AAGAGCCACCCCATAATTAGGAAGGGGAATCCAACTGGAGCCTTCCAGTAAAGCCACGCCCATTGCAAGCATCGCCGCCAGGAAAGGTCCCACATCGGGGATAAGGGTAAATAAGCCTGCCAGCGCTCCCAAAACCAACGCGCCAGGAATGCCAAGGATCAGCCACGCAATTGTGAATACGATTCCAACCACCACCATCAGAACAATTTGACCGCGCAGATAAGCCATCCATACATTACGAAGGCGTTTGTACAACTCATGCATGTCCTGATGGTACGGTTCGGGAGCCAGAGCGATCATCCATTGTCGCATCTTCGGCCATTCGCTCATAAATAAATGCACGCTGACCAGGATCACTAAAAACCACAAGACATTGACGGACGTTGTCTCAAGCAAGGCCAGCGCCTGTTCAGGCAATGGCGTTAGAACCGATTCCTGCAATTGCCCAAGGCTTTGCCCCAACTGCTCAAAATGAAATACCATGCCGCCAAACTGTACGGGCTGGGTGAGCATGGCGCTCGTTTGTCTTGAAAGATCGAGCAGATCGCTGGCTACGATTTTTATTTCATCGAAAAAGATCGGCGTCAATGTTGCGGGCACACCGACCAATACGATCAACGAAGAAAAATACACAACATTAACCGCGGCTGTCCGCGACAATTTTGTGCTATTTGTCAACAACGTCACGGCGGGGCTGATCAAATATGCAACGAACGCCGCAATGACCAGCATCTTGATTGCTTCGCGCGCATAGATCAGCAGGGCCACCACAGCAACGAAAACGATGATGCCCACTACGTAACGAAAAGAAAGACTCCACTGATTGTTTTTCATAAAATCTTTTTGACCGCTTCCAGGGTTGGTTCAATGATCGGAGCAGACTGGACAGCCTGCATCGCCGCGCGGACATCTTTGAGTCCGCTGCCGGTATTCAATACGAGGACAGGATCATCGCCTCGAACTACGCCCAGGCCTGCTGCTTTGACCAGACCGGCATAGGATGTCGCCCCGGCAGGTTCGGGGAAGACTCCCATTTTGCCAAGTTCCGCGATGGACTTGACGATCTCATCATCGGATACCGTGATATACGTCCCGCCAGTTTCCTTCGCCGCGCGCACCGCGCGGACACCGTCTCGCGGCAGGTCAACTGAAATACTGTCCGCGATTGTTGTGGCAGAGACAGGCGTGATGATTTCTGTGTTCGCGTTAAACGCGTTTGCAATTGCCGCAGAACCTTCCGCCTGCACGCCGATGATACGCGGCATGTTGGGGAGCCAGCCCAATGCAAATAAATCCTTAAATCCTTTATGCACACCGGAAATAATATTTCCATCTCCCACTGAAACAAAGATCGTGAGAGGTGCATGATCATCAAGTTGTTTATCTTTTTGATGCCACTCGCGGTGCGCTTCCAGCCACCATTCCCAAATTTCAAACGCGGCAGTCTTCTTGCCTTCCAGCGTAAATGGATTGTAGCCAGTGTTGCGGCAATACCATCCAAATTCATTGGATGCTTTGATGCTCAAGTCGAATGCGTCGTCATATGTTCCGTCCACTAAAATGACTTTCGCGCCAAAGACGAGCAGTTGCGCCACCTTGGCCTGCGGAGCAGACTTGGGCGCAAAGATGACAGCCTTCTGTCCCACCGCAGCAGACATGCCTGCCAGCGCCGCGCCCGCGTTGCCTGTGGATGCTGTCACAACCACTTCTGCTTTGATCTCACGCGCACGTGTGACAACGATTGCGCTGGCGCGGTCTTTGAATGAAGCTGTGGGGTTGCGTGACTCGTCTTTTAGCCAGAGATGCTTGAGGTTGAGTTTTTCTGCCAATCGCGGCAGAGCAAACACCGGCGTCCAGCCTGCGGCGTGCAGGGGAGTGGAGTCACCCTCAGGTTCATCCACAGGCAGGAGAGGCAGATATCTCCAAAGCGAAGACTCAGTCCGCGAAGTAATGTCTTCGGGCTGGAATTTCTTCTTGATGAATTCATAATCAGGGATGACATCGAGGTTGCCGCCATCCTTCGGGCAGGTATAAGTGACCTGACCCGGCAGGTATTCGGTCCCACAAAGTGAACAGCGATAGCCAGTGAATTTGTTCATAGTCGCCTCTTGTTGGGCTTGATTTTACCCGATAAGAACGCAGGCAAAAAAAGACTCTTAGTCCGGAAGCTTTGTGCGCCCTTTTCATCTATTCTTGCGGACAAGAAGGTCTGTTCGTAGAACGCCACTCAATAAAAAAGGTTTCCTCCCACCGACCATTTTCCCGCGTGTATTCCTTCCACAAAAAACGCTCCATTGCCTGACATGCGCCGATGGGATCACGGGATTTCTCATACGCCAGCCATAAAATTTTTGCAGCAGGCAGGTAAGCGTTGCGGGGAAAGTCGCAATATTTTTCCAGTTTCGCCAATGTGGACTTCATCCCGTTTGCATCTCCTTGAAGCGCATGCGCCAGCATGGCTTGAATGCCTACGTAGGTTTTCATTCGGTCACAGGATTGGTCGAGAGTTTCAATGACGGGATTTATGCGTCTAAACGCCAGTTCGGCGTTTTTATATTCAAGCGCACTGGAAATATCGAAGATGGTTTCAAAAACGCTTCCGGTAGGCGGGTATATTTGATCTACGAGTTCGTACCGATTATTCTTCCACCCATAAATATCTACAACATCTCGTCCTGAATAAGGAGAGTTGTATCGGCTGGCGGCATAGGTTGGGTAAGCAACCGTAATCTCGATGGTTCCATTGCCATCAAGATCGGCAAATGTAACTTCGGCATAGTCATTGACGATATGACCAATCCATTCCCATATTTGTCCGTTCCATCGCCCAACAGACAAATATGTACTACAAACGGCAGCGCCGCACGGGTCCGCCCTGAAAACCATTTCTTGTATGCCATCATTGTTAAGATCATCTATAAGTGCTACCCTGCTTTCTGCAACATTCCAACTGGTTGGGATTGGACCCCAAGCCTGCTTTGGGTAATACGAACTATCAATTTTCTCGAAAATAAAGAAAAAGCGAGGGCAATATCCAAAATGGCTAAACTCAAATCCACAACGATTTATTCCGTCATCTTCAAATCGAACGGGAATACTTGCAAGCCATTCAACTTGCCCATCATCATCGAAATCCTTTTCTATGAACCAATCATCAGGCGAATATTTAAATGCGATTGGCTGCCAGTCTTCGACATATTGAAGATAAAGTTCTTGGTTTCCATCCACATAATTAATCAAATCTGTTGCGCTTTGGATATAAGTGAGCAACCATTCAGAATTATCTTGATTGGCAGAACTCCCCACCTCACTAACAGGTGGAAATTGGGGAGTCGCTTTACGTATCTCAACATTAGGCAACAAATCTTTCACATTTACTGTGGGTATTTGAGGCGCAAAACCAGTCATTGTGGGAATAGGCGTAAATGGCGTCAAATAATAAGATGCCAGTCCGTCATAATCAAACGTCGGCGTTGGAGTTGGAGAAGGAATTCCAAGCGCAGCGTAATCTGGTGTGGAGGTGGGTGTCGCCGTGTCTGTAGGCGTAGGAGAATAGTATGGTGGATATGTAGGAGTAACACCGCCAGGCAAAGTGGAGATAGGCGCAAAAGTGGGAAAAGGCATAAGTGTTGTCGTTGATGATGGCGTTGACAGTACATCTGTCGCCGCAGGCGCTTTGCCACACGCATATAAAAGAATTGTAACGATCAAAACAATAATGTTGAAGTAATTTTTCTTTTTCATGTCCACTCCCGGATAATTTATCTTACGCCCTTTTATATCACAGGACTCTCAATCTGAAAGGCTTGAGAGTCCTGTTTTACTAATTACTGGTTACCTCTCTTCCCTCTCCCACAACTCATTCGCAGTCAACTCCTGATCCACAGGCGTCCTGTCAACCCTCACGCCGACTGCGTTATAGACAGCACTCGGAATGTGATTTGTTTATCCCGCCAAAAGTCGGGATATAATTTGGAGAGGAGAAATAACATGCCAATCCTATCCATGTTTTACGGCATTATCGTCCGCATGTATTACACAGACAATAAACAACACCATGTCCCTCACATTCATGTAGAGTATGGAGGAGATAAGGCCGTTTTCAGCATTGCAGACGGAAAATTACTTGTAGGAAAATTTCCCAACAACAAAACCCGCCTTGTGCAAGCATGGATTGAAATCCGCCGCGAAGAATTGAACGCTGATTGGAAGTTGGCGGTAAACGGAGAAGAAGTTTTCAAGATTGACCCCTTGAAATAGGAGTACAAATGAATCCTTATGTAAAATCCATCCAGTTTAGGAATGACTACTGCCTGTTATTGACATTTGAAAACGGTGAAAAACGTACCTTTGACTTGAGTCCATATTTCAATAAACCTGTATTTGCGCGTTTGAAAAATGCCGCCCTTTTCAAAACCGCGCGTGTGATATCTGGCTCAGTGGAATGGCAAGGTGAAATTGACTTGAGTTATGACACGCTTTATCTTGAAAGCAAGGCTGTAAAAGCAGCTTCATCGCAGAGCAAGACAACTCATGGGAAAAAGAAGAATTTAGTTGTGGCGGCTGTTCAGAAAAAGAAACTCCCAAAAGTGCGTGCTGCAATAAAGTAGCAAACCAAAAAGGACTCTCAGACTTGAAATCCGAGAGTCCTTTTTGGTTCTTACTTTTTACCCGTTACTTATTAATTCTTATTTTCCCTCTCCCACAACTCATTCGCAATCAACTCCTGATCCACAGGCGTCTTATCGATCCGCACGCCGACAGCGTTGTAGATGGCGTTCGTGATGGCGGGCGTAGTCGGGATACTGCACACCTCGCCAACACCCTTCGCGCCGTACGGACCTGCTTCAATGGGATGTTCAACGACGATGGAGGTGATCTCTGGTGTGAGCATGATGCCTGGCACGCGATAACGGGCGAGATGGTCTGTGACCACGTTGCCGTTCTCGACGATGAATTCTTCGGTGAGACAGTTGCCGAGTCCCATCATCACGCCGCCCTCGATCTGTCCCTGCAAGCCGAGCGGATTGACCGCCATGCCCACATCATTGGCTGAGATGACTTTCAGAACGCGCACTTCGCCCGTCAACTTGTTGACTTCAACTTCGGCAGCCTGCACGCCGAATGAGAAGGCAAAATGCATGTCGCCGCCCTCACCGAGTGGTTTGGTCTTGGGCGCTTCATACATGTAGCGCACAAGCGGATTTTTTCCAGCCGCTTTCATTTCTTTGTAAATTTCAGCGTAGGTCATCGAATGCCCGTTGACATGGACAATACCATCCGCGAAGCGAATCTGTTCGGGGCGGACATCGTATTTTTCAGCCATCGAAGCAGTGATCTCATCGCGCAGAGTCTTTGCGGCATATCGTGAGGCATTGCCTGTGACGAAGGTCTGGCGGGAAGCAGTCGTTGGTCCGCCGTTGGGAGTCAGGTCGGTGTCCATGACGAGCACGCGCACTTTTTCAGGAGCGACTGCCATTTCTTCGGAAACGATCAAACGCATGACGGTCACAAGTCCCTGACCGAGTTCAGCCGCAGAACTACGGACTTGGAATGTACCGTCTTCGTAGAGTTCCACATCCGCGCCAGATTTATCAGGAGCGCCGCCGCCGAGTCCTGTGTTCTTGTAGGCCGAGGCAAAACCCCAGGCGCGAATCAAATTCGAATTGGCAGAATCAACTATCGGCGTGAAGGGATACGGGTTGTGCTTGCGCATCTCCGCATCCACGCGGTTGATACATTCCAGCAAGCCAACCGACTCTTTCAATTCCTGTCCTGTGTTGGTGATGCTTCCAACGTGAAGCGCGTTCATGCGGCGCAGCTCAACACGTTCAATATTTAATTTTTCAGCGAGCATGTCCATCATCGACTCAACCGCAAACGCAGATTGCGTTACGCCAAAACCACGGAACGCGCCCGCGGGCGGATTATTAGTGTACATGGCATAGCAATCAGCGCGGACATTCTCGACATCATAGGGACCTGCTGCGTGCGTGGTGGCGCGGGTCATCACCTTTTCGCCGAGTGACGCATACGCGCCGGTGTCGCCGTACAGTTCGGTATCCACTGCAACGAGACGGCCATTTTTCATCGCGCCCATCTTAACGCGGATCTGCGTGGCATGGCGCTTGGGATGTACAAGCAAACTTTCATGGCGATCAAAGAGCAGTTTCACCGGGCGCTGAGTTACGTTCGCAAGCAGGGCAACATGGATCTGTCCCATAATGTCTTCCTTGCCGCCGAAGCCGCCGCCCATGAGCTGACCCACAATACGGACACGCGACTCGTCCCAACCCAACGCGCGCGCAACTTGAGTCTTATCCTGATACGGAATTTGTGAGCCAACATAAACTTCCATGCGGCCATCGGGCAGTGGCACGCCGATGCTGCATTCAGGTTCGATGAAGGCGTGGTCAGTGGTCGGGGTGTGGAAAGTGTGCTCAAAAACGAGATCAGCTTTCGCAAAGCCCGCATCCATGTCACCCTTGCGGACTTTGATGTGCTTGAGCAAATTGCCTTTTTCGTGGATTTGCTGGACGCCCTCTTCACGCGCCTGAACTGGATTCGTGATGACAGGCTGGAGGTTAAATTCCGCTTCGATCAACGCGGACGCCTGTTCGGCGATATCCTGAGTTTCGGCTGCAACGATGGCAAGAGCGTCGCCCACATAGCGGATACGCTCGCCAATACCAACCATTACCGGCCAGTCGTAAATGACTAGTCCATGATTGTGTTCACCGGGAATATCTTCGGCGGTTAGAACCGCGACTACACCGGGGAGAGCTTTTGCTTTGGAGACATCAAGTTTCGTTAAAAATCCGTGCGGGATCATCGCACGACGGGCTTTGGCATACAACATACCGTCGAATTTCAAGTCATCGGTATAAATGGCTTCGCCAGTTACTTTTTCCACAGCTTCCGGGCGCAAGTGACTGTGACCGACTGTCTTGTGATTATGAATTGAATCGGGAATATGAGTTGGCTTCTGAACGGCTTCGCCAGTCCGCAGGGCTTCGGCTGCGGCGATAATGGAATTTTCAATGGATGGATAGCCTGCACAGCGGCAAAGCGTATCTTTGAGTGCAAAGCGAATATCCGCGCTGTCTGGATTTGGGTTGCGCTTGAGCAGAGCATACGCGGTCATGATCTGGCCGGGGATGCAGAATCCGCATTGGACTGCGCCCTGTTCAATAAAGGCTTCCTGTAACGGGTGCAGTTTCATCTCTTCGTGAACGCGCTGTGCGAGTCCTTCAATCGTAACGATGGTCTTGCCATCCGAGCGCTCGGCAGGATAAACACAAGACATCATCGGCTCGCCATCCACAAGGACGGTGCATGCTCCGCACTCGGCTTCTTCACAGCCGATCTTGGTGCCGGTAAGCCGCAGCCGCTCGCGGAGGAGGGTGGATAAAGTCTCGCCCGCAACGGGGTCAATGGTATGTTTGGTGCCGTTAACTGTAAATGAGATCTGATTGTTCATAGTTAATTACCTTCTTATTTGCTAATAGGTCTTATTGCCAAAACGGCAATTCGGAATTCACTTATTAATGCGATTAGTACAACAATAATTCCAACGAGCCATGAAATCACGAGGGCCGTTTCATAAACTGAAATTGTCCCCAACGCCCAAAGTTGAAATGGCAACAATATACAAAAATATAAGATAACAGAAAAAACTACACTCAAAAGCAGAGTCAATAAGCCTAAATCCTTGTTTAATGAAATGCGAATAACCATCAACCATGTAACCCAAAAGCTTATAAACGGTAGAATATTGATAATAATTCGCGCACCGGCGATAATATAACGAAAGTGCGAGATTATGTAATAATGTAGACTTTCAAGCCACCCTATATTTGGAGATGAAGAGAGAAAAATATAATAAGATGGCAAAATTACTATGGAAAAAAGAAACACCAAACAAGATGTCAGAATTTTTTTGCGAAGCATTTTGTCTGATTTTATATAAATCGTGACCCAAGCCCAGAAGGATAATAACAGAAAACTACAGAACGCTATTAGGATTGTTGAATAAAGCTCTGAAGACAACACATCCGTCGCCTCCCGGAAATTCGCCGCTTGATAGGGAGTTGGTACTGCCAATCCAACAGCGTACCTATTCCAATTCCCATCTGGCGATTTGACAAGCACACCCTGATTTCCCATTGCAACAACAACAAAATGCCCAATAGCAGATTCGGTTACTTGTATATCAAATGGAATAATGGTTGGACCAGGACCGACAAAAAGCATTTGCATATAGTCTTTACGACCAGCAGGGATTTGCCAATCGCTTTGCCAGGTAACACCACCATCATTAGAGATTTCAACCTGTTCTTTGTAAGTTATTCTGTAACAAACTTTCGTTTCAACCAAAATACAAACAGGAGATTGTTTATTCTGTTTTTGCTTTAATATCTGTAATACCTCATTTGTCGGTGATGTGACTTCCTCCCAAGTTTGACCATTATCATGGCTGGCATAATAGACAAAACCCTCAATAGTTTGACAATTGTTACAGTCTTGTGAGGCGCGAACATAAACAATGTTTTTGCTTACGCTGATTTTTTTCACTACAATAAAATTATATCCGGGCGGACCACAAGCGGATAGAAATGAAAATGTTATTCCAATAAGAAGCAATAGAGAAAATCGAGGGTGTTTGGTTCTCATTATTTAAATGCTCTTGACCACGCAGTTTCAAAAGTATCACTAAATAATCCGCCGATAATATGCCTGCGGTAGTCTGCGCTGGCGCGGCGGGCGCTGGTGCGGAAATGAGCCTGACCAAGAAGAGATTCCATGGTGCGATTTAGGGCGTCGCTGTTTACTGATTGTCCGCACAAAGTAGATTCTGCTTCGGTGGCGCGGAAGGGAATTGAACTGCCGGGGCCAACTGCGATGTGAATGTCTTTGACAATATCCCCATCGCGTTCAAGCCAGACAGCACAATTCAAGATAGGCAAAGCCACACCCTGCGGACGCATAATGCGTTTGAAGCAGGAAGCCTGGTGGTAAGTGGTAAGTGGTAAGTAGAAGCCAACGATGATTTCTTCGTTTTTATTGAGCGCAGATTTACCTGGGCCGAGGAAGAGGGAAGTGAACGGTACACGGCGAGTCCCGGTAGGGCTGGCAACTTCAGCCTGCGCTTCGAGAGCAGTCAGGGCGATGGTGCCGTCTGCGGCGGGGAGGGCGTGGGCGACGTTGCCGCCGAGCGTGGCTGTGTTGCGGACTTGCGGGCCTGCGATCAAGTTACAGGCTTCGACCAATGCCTGGGCGTGCGTACCAGTTAGCGGGTCAAGTGCGACGCGATTGACCGGGACGGCGGCTCCGATGTAGAGTTCATCCCCTCTCAATTCGAGCAGGGACATCTCTGGGACAAAGGTCAAATCAATTAATGTGTGGACGGGGGCGTGGCGGCCTTGTTTCAAGTCGAGCAATAGATCGGTTCCGCCCGCGATGGGCATGACAGTACCAGATGCAGTTGTAAGAGCTTGAATTGCTTCCGTGACGGAAGCGGGCCGTTTATATGCTTGCCATAGGTTCATAGGTGGTGTCCTTCCTTTTTTGGGACGGCGGCACTTTTCGATGGTTTTGTCCAACGCCGCTTCTGCGCATTGCACGCGCAGCGAGCGACCACCGAACCGATGGATTGTGATTGTACTACTTTAAAGTTAAGCAGGAGTTCTTTCTTCAGGATGCACACCTGCCATTAATAAACCAAGCCTTTCGCGGGTTGCGTTCTGACGGGAAAGAATATCCATAACCTTGCCTTCGTAGATGACCGCGACACGGTCTGAAAGGGCGAGGATCTCATCGAGGTCTTCGGAGATGAGCATGACAGCCGCGCCTCGCTTACGCTGGCCAAGCAGTTGCTCGCGGACATATTCCGTCGCGCCGATGTCAAGTCCGCGGGTGGGCTGGGCGGCGATAATGGCGCGCGGATTTCTGGAGATCTCACGGGCAAGGACGATCTTTTGAATGTTGCCGCCTGAAAGATTCTTGGCAAGAGTTTCCTGCGAAGGGGTCTTTACATGGAACTGTGAAATTAATTTGTCGGTGTGTATGGAGATGTCTTTTAATTTCAAGAAGCCTGAACTGGAGAAAGGCATTTTATGATGTTCACGCAGGATCATGTTTTCAGCGACGGTAAAATCCTTGATCATGCCGTCGCGCATTCTTTCTTCGGGGATGTAGGATAACATTCGTTCGGTCAGTTCGCCGGGCGCAAAGTTCGTGACATCCTTATCTTCAAGGAAGATATGTCCGCTGGATACTTTTCGCAGGCCGGCAATGGTATCTGCCAATTCGCGTTGACCGTTGCCAGAGACACCAGCCACGCCAAGGATTTCGCCCGAATGGATCTCAAGACTGACTTCACGCAGGCCAGGCGTTCCACGGTCACTGCCACACGATACCTGATCCAGTTTCAGACGGACTTCGCCGCGTTGAATATTTCCGCGATCAGGAACAAAATCAACATCACGGCCGACCATCCAATTTGCTAAATCCTGTTTCGTGGTTTCCGATGTCGGGCGTGTGCCGATCTTCTTTCCATTGCGCAGGACGGTCACGCGGTTGCTGATCTCAACGACTTCGTGCAATTTATGAGAAATGAAAATAAGAGCGTACCCATCCTTTACCATCTGGTGCATGATGACAAAAAATTCATCCACTTCCTGCGGGGTAAGGACGGCGGTTGGTTCGTCGAGAATGAGCAATGCTGCGCCGCGATAAAGCGCCTTGATAATTTCAACCCGCTGCTGCTGACCAACGGACAACTGCCACACGTAAGCATCGGGGTCGATCTTCAAACCGTAGATACTTGCCAATTCCAAAATTCGTTTTGATACACGGTCAAGGTCGGTCAACGGGCCGCGGGAGGATGGCAATCCCAGGGCGACGTTCTCCGCGACTGTCAGCGACGGCACAAGCATGAAGTGTTGGTGGATCATGCCAATTCCATAATTGATCGCATCGGTTGGCGAGGTAATGGTGATCGGCTTGCCGTTCAATAAAATTTGGCCTTCATCCGGGTGATACATGCCATAGAGAATCTTCATCAACGTGCTTTTGCCTGCGCCGTTCTCGCCAAGCAAGGCATGGACTTCGCCGGACTTCACGTCAAAATCAACATGGTCACTGGCAAGCACACCGGGGAATCTTTTTGAAATGCCGCGCATCTCAATGCTGTCAATACGGGTTTGGCCTGAAGGAAGTTTATTTGAATCAGTCATTGCGCCATCCTGAAGAAAGCGTCCCGAAGGTTTGATCTGCTAAACAAAGTTTTCAAGAAAACCTTCGGGACGGTATATAACGTCAGTAACTAATTACGGAAGGGTAATTGTGATGGTTCCGTCAATGATCCCTTGAATGGTTGAGTCGGCCAAAGCTTTGGCTTCATCGGAAAGGGCATAGTCCGCGTTGAATTCCACAACCTCACCACCGTTGGCAAGATCGGCCTTGAAGGACTGTCCGCCGAGAGTACCAGTATTAATGAGGCTGATAATCTCTCTGAGCGCAACTTCCCAGTGATAGACCTGTGAGGCAACTACGATGGTGGGGGCCAGGGAGGACTGATTGGATTGCGTACCGAACCAAAGAGCATTGGCTTCTTCGGCTTTTCCGATCGCGCCCACAACCATCTGGGCGGAGCCGGTCAAGACATCGGCGCCAGCGGAGATGTGAGTCGTCGCAGCTTCAGAAGCCAGCGCAACGTCGGAGAATGAACCGATATAATTTACGTTCACCTGAACATCAGGATTGGTCGCCAATGCGCCAGCTTTGAAACCATCAACATACAGTTTCGCATCACCGACTTCGATGGGACCAACTACGCCGACCACGCCGCTGGTGGAGAGAGTCGCAGCCAACACGCCATTGACATAGCCGCCTTCCTGTGAAGCCGCTTCATAAGCGAAAATATTGGGCAGGCCGAAAGTTTCGGCTGTGGTGCCCCAGGCAAAGCTGGTCTCTGGGAAATCAGGAGCAATTTCCTGCAGGGAGGAACCGTATTGCGAGCCGTGAGCGATCACGAGGTTATAGCCTTGTGATGCATAGTCACGGATGGCGGCAGCCGCATCATCCACATTGAACATACCTTCAGAGTACACGAACTCAAAGGCATCGGGTCCGCCCATTTCTTCCTGAATGCGGACAAGGGCATCGTACATGCTCTGACTGAAGGCCAGATCATTGATGGCGCTGGGCATGATGACAGCGACACGGAACGTTTCAGCCGGCGCGGCGGGCGGCTCAGTGGCTGCGGGAGCCTCGGTTGCTTCGACGGGTGCTTCGGTGGCAACAGCGGGTGCTTCGGTGGCGGGTGCGGCGCCGCCACAGGCAGTGAGGATCATGGATAACGCGACAACCAAAGTCAATAACCATGCAAATTTCTTCATCTTCTTCTCCTTGTTTCAATTGTGATTATCAAAGGTTTCAAATATTTTGGTGCGAACATGTTTCAGGATTATTCGATGCAAAGTACCTCCTTCAAAAAAGATCAATCTTCCCGCTCGAAGGGTTTCGTCAACGCAGATGGCGCACGGACCCTTGAGACAGTAATTACCAAAACTAAAATCGTGAGCACGTAAGGCATCATCACCGCAATTTCGGAAGGGATTGGAATCCCCAAAACCTGGATCCATAACTGCAATGAGTTGACCATGCTGAACAACAGCGCGCCGCCCAAAACTCCCCATGGACGCCACCCGCCGAAGTAGACCAACGCGACCGCAATAAATCCAAGTCCGCTGGTCATATTTTGTTGAAAAACATTCAAGAGTGCGATGGAAAGAGATGCGCCTGCCACCCCGGATAAAGTCCCGCCGAGGATGATGGTGAAGTAGCGGACGCGCGCCACGCTCACGCCTAATGAATCCGCCGCATCCGGGTTCTCGCCAACAGAGCGGATCTTCAGCCCAAGCGTGGTCTTGTTCAAAACAAACCATGCGGCTGGCACAAGCAAATACGCGCCGTACACCAGTAAATTTTGACTAAAGAAAATTTCACCGATCCCCGGAATGTTACTTAGTAATGGAACCTTGATGGGCGGAAAACCTTTTACGGTTTCCACTGTGCCCATCAATTTTTGGAATAACAGATCGCTCATTCCCAGACCAAATAGATAAAAACCGATTCCGCTGATGCCTTGTTGCGCATGTAAATTAACGGTGACGAACGCCATCATTAATCCCATCAACGCACCGACGATCATGGCGGCCAGTATGCCCAGCCACAAATTTCCGGTTGTCAAAGCAACATAAAAAGCGGCAAAAGCGCCGAGCAGCATCTGACCTTCAACGCCAAGGTTAAGCACGCCGCTGCGCTGCCCAAACATTTCTCCAATCGATGCGTATAAATACGGAGTTGCCAATCGGATCCCGGATGCGAGAATGCCAATTAAAACGGTGACAGTAAATAATTCAGAGATCATGCGCCTGTCTCCAATTGCTGTAATTTTTCAGGCTCAGGTTGGGGAGGAGATTCATCATTCTGTTTGGCAGCGGCCAACCTTCTTCGTTGTCTACGTCGCCGCCAAAATTCACTGCTCACGACAAAGACCACAACCAAACCATTCAAGGCAGTGACCAGCGCGGATGGAACCTGCACAACTCTTTGCATGCTATTCGCGCCCACCAAAAGCGCACCAAAGAGAATCGAAGCAGGAATGGTCAGGATCGGATGTAATTGCCCGAACAGGGCCGCCACAATCCCATTGAACCCGGCGCTTCCTGTAAAGCCCGAAGATGAACCATCTGTGATCATGCGATAGTTGACACCAAATACCTGGGTTGCGCCTGCCAGGCCTGCGAAAGCGCCGCTCAACAACAAAGCTAAAACAACATAGCGCTGAACCTTGATCCCGGCATAACGCGAAGCGTGCGGATTTTGTCCCACAGCGCGGATGCGATAGCCAAGTGTGGTACGCCATAAAAGAATATATACAAGAATTGCAAGGATGACAGCGATCAAAGCGCCAAGATGCAGGCGGGTCGGTGCCAGGCGGGGTAGTCGGAAAATTTCAAGGAGACGGGCTGTTTGAGGGATTTTAGAAGCAAGCTCGGCCTGAGAAGGATCGATCATCGGTCCGCGTAAAAAGAAATTCATCATTTGGACGGCGATGGCATTCATCATCACGGTACTTAAAATTTCATTTACGCTGAAATAGGCTTTTAACACGCCCGGTATGCCGCCCCAGATTGCGCCCCCTAAAAACCCTGCAAGCATGGAAATCGTAATTACCAGCCAGCCCGGCAGACCTGTAAAGTTAAGTCCAACCCATGTTGCCAAAATCGCGCCGATGATCATTTGCCCTTCGCCGCCGATATTGATCACATCACCGCGGAAGGAAATACAGATCCCAATTCCCACCAACAGCAATGGGGTCGCCTTGACAAGAGTTTCCGCAAAGGCATTGGAACTGCCGAAGGCTCCATCCCAAAGAGCCTTGTACGCCTCAACAGGATTGACCTTCAACAGGAATAACATGACTGCGCCGATAAGCAGAGCGGCCATTGCCGCAAAAACGGGCAGGGACGCATCGATCAGGCGGGATATCCATTCACTCTGAAATAGTTTTTTCATGGGCAGCTACCTGTCTCCTGTTAACACAGTATACTGAATGCTGCCGAATGTTGTCAGACAATTTGTAACAGGAATAGCATGATTTTTATCCAGAATCGTTGGTTGATTTATATGCTCACGTTACGCAGTGTCGCTCCGCGCGCCAGTGCGGTGAGAACCACTATGATTGCCTCAGGACCCTTCGCTAGCGCTCAGGGAATCACGGTCGGGTGCGTAGGGTGAGTTAATGAATCAAAACGCGCTGGTTATCCTTGGATAACCAGCGCGTGTCTTGAAAAGATCGAATAAATTTATTCAGAAACCTGATTATTTTCCGCGTTCCCCACGGATATAGGGATTGCCCAATGCGGCGGGCGCGCCGATGCGCTTTCGCATGGCTTCGCGCGAGCCAATCACAAGCACAGTCACTGTAAAGAGGTACGGCAACATTTGCAGGAAGAAGCCAAGATATGGATTGTAATAAAAGGGGTTGTCAAAGCCCAATAAAACGAGCGGCCCTTGAATGTCCAGTATGAGGCGGCGCAGCGCACCAAAGGCATACGCGCCCACCGCCGCACGGATCGGATCCCATTGGGCAAAAATAACCAAACCAATGGCGATCCAGCCCTGCCCGCCGGTAGTCAACTCACTGAACCAGCCCGGTGAAACAGCGAGGCTGATTGTTGCGCCTGCCAGCCCAGCCAGCATGCCGCCCACAAAAACATAGAAATAGCGCATCCGAAAAACGCTAATGCCCAGCGCATCCGCGGCGGAGGGGTATTCGCCCACTGCGCGCAAGTGCAGCCCCGGGCGTGTACGGTTGATGTAATACCATGAGAGGGGAACAAGCAGGTAGCCAATGTATACAAGAACACTTTGATTGGTAAAAAATATTTTTCCAAGGATTGGGATCAAGGTAAGCAGCGGGATCGAAAAATTGGGAAGAAGAGCAACTGTCCCAGCCTTGCTTAAGCCTTCGCCTAATACCAAGCTGATGCCTGCTCCCAGAAAAGTGAGCGAGAGGCCGCTGACAACTTGATCGGCTTGCAGAGTGATTACAATGAAAGCATGGATCTGGCTGATAAGCCCCGCAAAGAGCATGGCCACCAACACACCAAGCCAGGGATTGCCTGTTGCAATGGTTGTGCTAAAGGCGCTCATCGCTCCGATCAGCATCATGCCTTCAACGCCAAGGTTGAGAACGCCGGCGCGTTCGGAAAATAATTCTCCGATTGTTGCGAACAACAGAACAGTTCCGCTTGCGATGCCAGCCTGTAGAATAATGGTAAAGTCCATGGCTTATTCCTCCCCTCGTTCAATGACGATGCGATAACGAAGCATAAAGTCACTCGCGATAAGGCAGACTAGGATAATTCCCTGTATCATCTTGGGTACACCGGAAGGTTGAATTTCACGGCCCGCAAGGATCAATGCTCCAAACAATATGGACGCCACAATAATGACCAGCGGATTTAGTTTCGCCAGCCACGCCACGATAATGCCTGTAAAACCGTATCCCGCAGCGATGGGAGCGGTTTGCAAGCGATGAACGACACCGGTTACTTCAGACATGCCGCCAAGGCCGGCAAGTGCGCCTGAAAGCATCATGACCCAGATAACATTCTTTGTAATGTTAATGCCGGCATATTTTGCGGCTTGGGGGTTGTCACCGATTAAGCGTATTTCATACCCCCAACGGCTGCGGAATATGATGAACCACAAAATGATCGCAGCCACAACTCCGATGACCAGACCCAAATGGGTGGTAAGACCGCGAAGGATCGGGAAAGTCTTCGCGTAATCCAACAAACGGGGCAGGCTGGCGGTATCTGGAAACTTGGGCGACATTTGGAAACCGCCTTCAGTCCACACGCCGAAGATCCAGAAGTTTACCCATGCCACAGCCACGTAATTCAACATCAAGGTGCTGATGATCTCATTAACATTGAATTTGGCTTTTAAATAGCCGGGTATAAATCCCCACAAAGCGCCAGCGGCCATACCTGCGATCATCATCACTGGAATAAAGATCCAACGCGGAGTTTCTGCGGAGAGTACGGGAGTAAGCACGATTGTACTGGCTCCGAACGCGCCCATGATGAATTGCCCCTCGGCGCCGATGTTCCATAATTTCATGCGGAACGCGACCGAACATGCAAGAGCTACCAAAATGATCGGCGTTGCTTTTACGATCGTATCTGAAAGCACGCCAATATCACCAAAGGAAGCGTTGGCAATATGCAGATAGGACTTAATGGGGTCGCCGCCCGCGAATGAAATTAAGACGCCGCCCAGGATCAAGGCTACGATAAGCGCGCCAAATGTTACTGCGGCCGGATACCATGCGGGCGGTACATTTAAACGGGGTTCGACACGAATTCGGAAAGATCCACGCTTTTTATTTGCAGTAGTTGATTCAGTCATGTGCGGCGACTCCTTCTTTTTGGATTTGATCGAGCGGAGTGCCCGTCATCATTTGACCGATCGTTTCAACCAGACTTTCATCCGGTGTCTCGCCCCCGATATTTACTTCGCCCATGATCTTTCCTTCATAGATCACATATACACGGTCACTGAGCGAAAGCAATTCTTCCAGCTCTTCAGAAACAAGCAGAACGGCCGCGCCAGCCTCACGTTGAGCAAGCAGCAATCGGTGGACTCCCTCTATCGCGCCAACATCCAGCCCACGGGTAGGTTGAACCGCAACCATGAAGGCGGGCAATCCTGATATTTCGCGCGCAAGGATCACACGTTGAAGATTGCCGCCGGAAAGAAGTCGAACGGGTGTGGATACATTGGGAACAATAATGTCATAGGCCACTTTAAGTTCATTGGCAAGTTTTGCGGCCGCTTTCATATCGAGCAAGCCGTTTTTCAAAATAGGCGGCTTGCGATATTTTTTCATAATAACATTATCGGTAATGCTCAAGTTGGGAGCGCTGCCGACGTGGGTGCGATCTTCGGGCACATAGGCCATGCCGTGTTGAATGCCGTATAAAGTGGTGTGGTTGCTGACAGTATCTCCACCGAGCAGAACTTGTCCCTTTTTACATTCACGCATCCCGGAAATAACCTGCGAGAGTTCGCTCTGACCATTGCCAGCCACGCCGGCCACGCCGACGATCTCTCCCGCTCGAACGTTAAGCGAGAGGCCTCGCAACGCTGGCAATCCCTTGTCATTTTCAGCGTGAATGTCACGAACATCCAAAACAACATCTCCGGGCTGGCAGGGCTTTTTGTCAAGCGCAAAAACAATGTCACGCCCAACCATCAAGCGCGCCAATTCCTGACGCGAGACGCCCTTCGAAGCTACGCCGGAGGCTGTGGCGACGCCGCGCCGCAAAACGCTGACACGGTCTGCGATGGCGCTGACTTCCTGTAATTTATGACTGATGAAAATAACGGATTTTCCCTGGGCGATCATGGCTCGCAAGGTTTCAAATAAACCTTCGATCTCCTGAGGCGCAAGGACGGCGGTTGGCTCATCCATGATGAGCACATTCACGCCGCGATAAAGCATTTTAAGAATTTCAACTCGCTGCTGTTCCCCCACGGATAATTGCCAGATCTTTGCGCGCGGGTCCACCTTCAACCCAAATTTTTCTCCCAACTCTGCGATCTTGTTATCATAGTCGGGCAGGCGCAGGAAGAAACGTGGATCGTCCAGACCAAGCAAGATATTTTCAGTGACTGTTTGTGAAGGCACCAACATAAAATGTTGATGCACCATGCCGATGCCTGCATTGATGGCATCACGCGGCGAGGAGAAAACCTTCGGCTCGCCATTGACTAGTATTGTGCCCGCTTCCTGACGATACAAGCCAGCCAGGACATTCATCAAGGTACTTTTGCCCGCACCATTCTCGCCAAGTAAACCGTGGATCTCGCCACGCTTCAGCTCGAAATTAACATGGTCATTTGCCAGTACGCCGGGAAAACGTTTGACAATTCCGCGCATTTCCACAATAAGTGGTATTTCAGAAGTTGAGGGGGCTTGATTGGTCACCGGGTTACTCCTGCGATAAATCAAAATAAGTTATGAATAATGTCACTATGATGTTTTATAAAATGGGTCAGGACTTAAGAAGTCCTGACCCATTTTTAAATTAACGATTATTGGGGCAGCTCGGCGGTAATGCCTTCAGCCCACCATTTCATACAAACATCAATACTGCATGGCAGACCAAATTCAGGGAACGCATCAAGGTCAACCTGTTCAAGGGCCTGGCCGGCGGGCAAAACAACGTTGCCCTGATTGTCATTGATCGGGCCAGTGAACACATCAAAGCGGGTGAATTCACCAGCGAGCATCTGAGCAAGGGTATCATTCACCATCGCGAGTACTTCAGGATCGAGGTCAGCTACGCCGGGCTGCATTGTCTGGCCTTCCATGAAGCCGTACAGTCCTAAAGCGCCGGTCTCAGCATCGAAGTAATCGTAACCAGGTACGTAAGTCCCTGCGATCACTTTTTCAGTGATGCCTGAGTAAATTGGTCCCCAGACCCAGTAGGGGGCCGTCAGACAAGCATCCACTTTGCAGGAGCCGTACCAGTCATAGGTCACGCCCCATTTGCCTTTTTCCTGGGCAACGTCAGCAACGGCAGGGGTATCCGCACCGGTGAAGACAACTTGCGCGCCAGCGTCAAAAAGAGAAGCGGCTGCTTCTTTTTCGATAATGGGGTCGTGCCAGGTGTTGATCCAGCGGACATCCAAAGTACATTCGGGGCAGGTCTTCTTCATACCCAATGCAATGGCGTTACCGAGGCGAATTTCTTCGGGGATCGGGAAGGTGGCCATATAACCAAGTTTGGGATTGCCATCCTGTTTGGCGCGCGCACCAGCCAGCATACCGGCCAGATACTTCATGTCTTCCATGGCGCCCATCAGGTTGCCAAAGTTCGTGAAGTTGGATTTGATGCCGGTGAGATGAATGAACATCGTGTCGGGGAATTCGCCCGCCACAACTTCCATTGGGTCGCCGAAGCCAAAGGATGTGCCGAAGATCAGGTTGAAACCCTTGCGGGAAAGGCTGCGGAATACCTGTTCGGAATCTGCGCCTTCGGGGACGTTTTCGATATAGGCAGTGTGAACGTTTGGCACATTCTCTTCGATGTAGACGAGGCCTTCGTAATGAGCCTGAGACCAACCGCCGTCATCGTGTGGTCCAATGAGTACCATGGCGACATTGAATTTTCCATCAACGACTTCGGGGATCTGAAAGCCTTCTGAAACAGGCGCTTCGGTTGCGACGGGCGCTTCTGTCGCAGCGACAGGGGCTTCTGTTGCGCTTGTAACTGGGGCCTCGGTTGCGACGGGTTTAGCGCCACCACAAGCTGATAGGGCGAGCATGAGTGCCAGCGCGATGATCGCGAGGCGGGATATATTTTTATGCATTCTTCTTCTCCTTATGAATTTTGAACTTTACGCACAAAACTTGCAAAATCAAATTTTTGGCTGAAGCCTCCTTTTCAATTTGTCTGAACCATTCTACAGAAAAGAGACAACTTTGTATAGGATGATTACATTATAAGCTTTTAAGGTGGACACTCAAATTTATTTCGTACCTTATCCAGAGTGACTTTCTGCTCCTGTGTGCCATCTGTTTGTCTGGCAATTCGATCCCAAAGTTTGCAAAGCGGCGGACCGACAAAGTTTTTCGATATCTTATAAGAGACCTGGGATAATTCCATTGCTTTTTCCCAATCTCCCATGTGGGCGTAGCCTTCAATAAAAACAAATCGTTCCGCAGGGTCGTTGGGATAATCGTTCAATGCAAAAGCCTTGTCGCCTAGTTGAATGACTTGTTCCCAATCATTCTGCTGGCGGGCCAGTTCTGCTTTCGTAAAATAATAGCACCATCCATGCTGTGGTTCGTTGGGATAAAACTGCCTTGGCAGGACTGCCTCATTGTTAAACAAGATCACATTTTGGTTTGAGTATTTTGCGTTATCGCGTAACAGCTCCGGCAGGAGCCGATTTACTTCATCTATTTCAGGGTCTATTACATGAAGACAGGCGGGCGGTTCATAGTTGAATAAAACCATGTCGGATGTGTTCCCATAAAATGTGGGGCCGACATAATAATGCTCATGCGGTTGACCGGGTGCGAGACTGGGCAAAGTTTTTCCAATACGAACGGTGGCGAAGTATAGAATGGAGTTCATTTCGCCGGGCGGACTGTATATCCAGTTTAGCGGCCCGGTCAATGAGTTATCTGAAAAGTATGTGACGGGCAGGTCATTGGAAATTAGAATCGTACCTTTTTCGAGGGCGGGTATTCGCCATGTCATTTGCCAGAATAAATTTTGCTGGGTGGTCCAGTCGCTGCGAAATATTTCTTCAACGCGAAATTGACGGCTGACAGCAAAACCGATCAACAGAGCGAGCAGGATCATTTGTGTACGCTGATTCTTTATCAACGCGATAAGACAGGCGAGAATTAAACTTGACCCAAGCATGAAGGGCAGCATGAAGCGGTCAATTGAAAAATTGAGCTGCGGGACGATCCCGATCAGCCAAACAGATCCACCTGATAGCCCCCAGAAAACCAATCCGATGAAACCAGCTTTGCGGGCAAAGTCGCGGTCGTTTGAATCGGCAGGCGCTTGGAACTTGAAGAGAAACAATCCGACTAACAAAATGACAGAGAATAACAGGACCAGCATCAAAGTCAGCGTGAGCGGACCGAAACCTGTCAAGCCGAGGGTGGCGAAGGGATACATCCACACTTCAAATATTGTCCGCCAGAAACTCAGGGCAATATTATTAATCAGCAATAATAAGCCAGAGAGAAAATTGCTGCGAAGCGCATCCAGCAGAACATATTTGTAGCTGGCGTTTTGAAAGGTGAAAAAGAACATGCGCCAAAATGTTACACCGAGGAAGATAAATAAATATGGCGCAAAATAAAGAGCTGTTTTTTGCGCGCGGACTTTATTTGTTCCAGCAAACATTTTCCAAAACAGGAAGAGTCGTGCAAATTCGAGGAAGTAAAAATATTCCATCGTCAATAAATTAACTGCGGCAAATAGATACGATGCAATGAATAAAATTACGCGATTTTTTTCAGAGCGCAGAGCCAGCAGGGAGAGGTAGAGCGATAATAAATAGCAGGACAGCACGATATAGAAATGACTGTACATCATGGAGATGAAGTGCTGTCCCATACCAGGATAGACAAGAAAAAATAAACTGGCCCACAATGCGGGTCGTGGATGTTCAGGCCATAACACGCGCAGGATCAACCAGAATAATAAGGCCGTGACCCAGCGTAAGATCATTGCCAGTAATTGCCAGATCCACGGATTGGGGCCAATTACTGGCATTGTTAATTGATAGATCATTCCCCAAAATGGGCGGCTGGTTGAAAAAGTTTTTGTCAGCATATCGGGGCCGAGGCGATAATAGATCCAGGCCCAGGGATACTCGTCCCAATAAAAGCCGCGCTTCCAAAAGAATAAGCCATAGGTTAGCGCGGCGATTAATAGCATGAACCACACGACACTGCGTGAGGTAAATTTTATTTCATCCAATCGTCCGATAATTTTTTTCATGAATGCTAGGCAACGATCCAGGTGCCTGTTTCGCCTTTGAGCGCGCGGCCAATGTTCTCAGGGTTTGTAATGAGCGCTTCCTTGCCGCCATTCTCAAGATACCAGATCACAGCTTGAATTTTTGGAGCCATTGAGCCTTTGGCAAAGTGAATCCCTTCGGCGAGATAGGCTTTGGCTTCGGCGAGCGTGATCCTGTCCAGCCATTTTTGATCGGGCTTGCCAAAGTTGACCGCGACTTTTTCAATGGCAGTGGAGATGACGAATAGGTCAGCTTTGATCTCGCGCGCCAGCAACGAAGATGCGTAATCTTTATCCACTACCGCCGCAATGCCTTCGTAATTGCCGTCACCGGGGTCAACGACTGGAATACCGCCGCCACCGACCGTGATCGTGACGATGCCTCTTTCGAGCAGAGTCTCGACAGTTTCCAACTCGACGATTTCTTTTGGAAGGGGAGAAGCGACGACTCGTCTCCAGCCTCGACCTGCATCCTCGACCACGCTCCAGCCTTGTTCACGCTGACGGCGCTCCGCTTCTTCCTTGGTCATGAATCCGCCAATCGGTTTGGATGGTTTCGCAAAGGCTGGGTCAGCCTTGTCCACAAGGGTCTGCGTGATGATGGTCACCACTTTCTTTTTGATGCCGCGCTGATAAAGAATATTTTGCAGATTCTGCTGGAGCGCATAGCCAATCGCGCCCTGACTGTCTGCTCCGCAAACATCGAGCGGGACTTCGTGCATCCCTTCGACTCTCGCGGCGATTTCAGAGCGCCTCAAAATAAAGCCAACCTGTGGGCCGTTGCCGTGACCGATGGCCACTTCCCAGCCTTGTTCGATCATATCGGCGATGTGCAGAGCTGTTTCCTTTGCGGCCTTGTACTGACTTTCAACGGTGACATGTTTTTCATCAATTATCAGTGAGTTACCGCCAATGGCGATTACAGCTAATTTTGTCATGTAGTCTCCTAGTGTATTAGTCCGCTAGTCTTCTTGCTTGCCAGTCTGCTAGTTAACTGGTCTTGACCAGCCGACCAGCAGACTAACAGACTAGCTGACTACTAACTCATCGTCAATGCCATCACGGCTTTTTGCGCGTGGAGGCGATTCTCGGCTTCGTCAAATACCACGGACTGCGGGCCATCCAAAACGCTGCTGGTAACTTCAACATCACGGTCAGCGGGCAATGGGTGCATGTAGATCGCGCCGGGTTTGGCGACTTTTAGTTTCTCGTCATCCATCAGCCAGTTCTTGTACATATCCTGAAGTTTCTTGCCTTCGACTTTATCGGTCGTGGTCAGGAGCGGGCCCCAGGATTTTGCGTAGATGACATCAGCGTCCTTGCAGGCTTCGGTCATGCCGTCTTTGGTATCAATAATTTCGAAGTTGGTGCCTGCGATCTTTGCCTGCTCCTTGGCCTGCTCCACGATCTCAGGCATGAGTGGAAACTCGGGCGGATACGCCAGAGTCACATCCATGCCGAAGCGCGGCATCTGAAGAATCAATGATTGCGGGACAGAGATCGGCTTGAGGTAGGAAGCGGCATACGCCCACGAGACAACGATCTTCTTCTTGCGCAGATCCTTGCCCTTCTTTTCCATAATGGTCATCAAGTCGGCGAGACATTGGAAGGGATGGTAAATGTCGCATTGCATGTTCAACACAGGCGCGCGGGAATTCTTGGCGACTGCGTTTAGATATTTGTTACCATCACCATAGTCACAATGACGGATGGCAATGCCGTCGAAGTAACGGCCAAAGATCTCGCCAATTTCCACAGGGGTATCGCCGTGTGAAATTTGAGTGGTATTGCTGTCAATGAATGCGCCGTGTCCACCAAGCTGCGCCATGCCCGCTTCGAATGATCCACGGGTGCGGGTGGATGAGAAGAAGAACAGCATCGCCAGCACTTTGTCGCGCAGGTACGGATGCGGTTCGCCAAGCGCGCGTTTGCGCTTCAAATCCCAGGCTACTTCCAAAACTGTTTCGACTTCTTCTTTTGTGAAATCCAGGTCGCCGATGAAATCGCGGCCTCTAAAATTGGTTTGCATTTTTTAGTCTCCTTGTTTTATTGTCGACTAGTCAACTAGTCAATAGTCGGCTATTTCTTGTTTAAATATGAGATCATGCCATTAATAAGTTTTTTGGCATCTATTGATAATTCATAAGCTCGTTTAAGCTCCTCCTGTGTAATGTAATCAACATCAAGCGCTAAATACAATTCCGATTGGACTTCGCCAGCGGAGCGCCGCGCCATCTTTAGAAACCTCGCAAATTCAGGGTCGTAACCAGACTCGAACCCTTCGGCAATATTGTGCGTGACAGAGCCAGCCGCTTCCTGAATTTGGTTGTGTAGCCTAAAGTCGCGGGAAAATTTTTCCTTGCGGGTCAGCGAATAGACATATCCAGCCAACTCCCGTGCTTTTTGCCAGGCATTCAAATCTTCAAAGTTTTTAATCGTTGTCATCAATTTCTCTTCGATATATTATTATCTGAACTAAAAGATTAGTAGACTGGAAGACAAGAGACCAGCAGACTCACACCTTCACTCGCAATACTTCTGCGTTTACAAACTTATCATCATCCCAAAATAACCTTGCGCCTTCGCAGTAACTGACCGAGTCACCCCAGGCGGAAAAGTCAATGTGAGGCAGACAGCCAACTACGCTCAATTCAACAACTCCACCATGATTGATTGCCAACGCGGAGCGGCCTTCGGCGATGTAGTTCATGATATTCGCAAAGTATTCTTTTAATTTGCTGGCATATTTTGCAGATGCGCCGCTGCGTTTGACGATTGCCGCGTACTCCGCAAAGGATTGAGGCCACGGAGCTTCCTTTTCCACAGCGCTTCCGTAGGTATTCATCAATTCACTTTGCTCATCCACGGCAAAGCCCATGGCAATGGCGGTCTCAAATGCGCGTGGAAGCGTGGATGTCACCACACGGTCAAACGGACCGATGTTCTGGCCGACCAAACGCGCAAGTGTTACACCTGTTTGATTCAGGTGATCGCTCAATGGCGAGCGGATGGAGTGGCGGCGAATTTCGAGAATTTTCATGGATGGTTTTTGTTTGGTAGTCTTTAGTCTGATAGTCGCTTGTCAGACTAGCAAACCAGCAGACTACAAGACTAGCGACTACTTGGCAATCAGACTCGGCAGTATGGCGTAAAACTCAGTCGCCTTGACCATGTCAGCCAGGGAGACGGAATCTCTCACAGTGTGAGCAGTCTCTTCGTCGCCGGGACCAAACCCAATGGACGGAATGCCTGCTTTACCAGCCCAGTAAATGCCGTTCGTGGAGAAATTCCACTTGCTGCTTGGGGCATCTTTCAATCCAATTGTTGTGCGTGCCAATTGTCCAGCTTGCACGAGCGGATGTTCCTCTTCCAAAGCCCAGGCGGGGAAATATTTGTCGACGGGAAAAACGAAGCCAGTGTAGGATGGTTCATCGTAGAAAAGTTCCTCCACTTTGACGGAATTTTTGAACTCGGCGGGAATTAAATCTTCAACCTGTTTCTTGACCTGTTCCTTGGTTTCGCCGAAGGTCATGCGGCGGTCAATGAAGATGACGGCTTCATCGGGAACAGCATTGATGGAGGGAGTCTGCACCTTCATGTCGCTGACTGTGATCTTGCCATGTCCCAAAAATTCATGGTCGCCAAGTTTGGGTTCGAGGTCGCGGATGCCTGCGATAACGGGCAGTAATTTGTAAATGGCATTCTCGCCGAGGTGATTGCTCGCGGCATGCGCGGACTTGCCCTTGGCGGTGACTTTCATTTCAAGGCGGCCTTTGTGACCACGATAGACATTCATCTTGGTCGGTTCGCCGATGACAACGAAATCAGGTTTGACTTTCGGATCAACTTCAACAAAAGTGTTTGGCGCGATGCCGTCACACCATTCTTCCATGTTGCCGAAGTAGTAAGCTGTCCAGCCTTCGAGCAGGCCGAGATCACGCGCCATTGCCAGACCATAAACCATGCCGGGCGTGGAGCCTTTTTCATCGCAAGCGCCGCGCGCATAAAGGATGCCATCTTCGACCTTGCCGACGAACGGATCCCATTCCCACTCTGTAGGGTCGCCAACACCAACAGTATCAATATGCGAATCATAGACAATGACGCGCTTGCCTGAGCCGATGCGTCCCATGATATTGCCCATCTTGTCAAAGCGGACTTCATCGAAGCTGAGCTTGTTCATTTCCGCTGCGATGCGATCACCCACACCCTTGAGCTGCGATTCCATTGAAGGAATGGCACAGATCTCGCGCATGAATTTGATGATGTCTTCACGGGATGATTCCACACGCTTTTGAATTTCTTGTATTTTGTCCGTCATTATTTTCTCCTATTTGAATTTAGCCACAGAGCCACTGAGGCACTGAGATTCTTGTTGGTATTTCCAATAAAGCGTTAGAGAATAAACCTTTTTATTCCATCTTTTACAAGACGGGTATTAAAGTTAATAAGAAGGCCAACTCTCTTTTTTGTCAGGCGTAAATAAGTTAATAGCTGCGCTTCGAAAACAGGATCAAAACGTTCAACGCTTTTAACCTCAACAATAACCATATCTTCCACAAGCAAGTCAAGACGATAATCACCCAAGCTCCTGCCTTTGTAAATTGCTGGTATCGCCAATTGTTGTTTACAAGATAAACCTTCCAACTCAAACTCAACTGTCAGTGCGTTTTCATACATGTTCTCAAGCAAACCAGGTCCTAATTGCTTATGCACTTCAATAGCACATTTAATTATCCGTTGTGTAATTGCATTCTCAGGTATATTGTCTGGAATTTTTCGAACGGGATAGTTCAACGACATCACAATACTCCACAAAAAAATCTCTGCGCCTCTGTGTCTCAGTGGCTAATTAGTTACCCACGCGCCTCACAACGTGGAAGTGGAAATAGCCCGGGATAAAGTAGCTCAACGAATAATCCACAACCTTGTTATTGACATCGAACAACTGCGAATAAAAATGCAGTAACACATCGCCGCGCTGGATCTCAAGCGCCTTGGCAACCTCAGCGGTTGCGCCAATGGCGCTGACATTCGCGCGGGAAGTTTTCAAAGGATCGCCGCGACCAAGCAAATAGTCCAGAACAGAGCCGTGGAAATCAGCGGATAAATCCTCAACATGCAGAATATCCTCGGGCAATGTGTCCACAAGATAAGCAACAGGCCTGCCATCCGTACGGACTACGCGCCGCACTCGCAACAACTGCGACCCAACAGCCACGTTCAATCCTGCAGAAAGGTCTTCATCTGCAATTACCTGCTCCACATGCAGGTCACTGACCGATATCTCAAGGTCAAGGCGCTTGGCCATCGTCTCAAGGCTTTCGAGCACCTCCAGTCCGCTGTCCAGTGCCTGAACCTTGCCGACCACGAAAGTACCCGAACCCTGCCGTCGGCGAATGAGACCTTGTGTCTCAAATGCGCGCATCGCTTCGCGCAGGGTCGCGCGGGAAACTCCAAGCTGTTTTGCAAGATCAGGTTCCGAAGGCAGGCGCTGCCCTGCTGGTGTGCGGGCGATCAATGCCGCAAGGTCACTTTGTAAACGTTGAAAAGGAAAGTTTGCCATAATACCTCAATCGTCCAATACTGAAATAAAATCAAAATTCGTCACATCCACAAGTCCCTTATCGGAAATGCGCAACTCGGGAATCACAACCAGACCAAGCAAGCTCAATTGCATGTTCGGATTATTCAATTCACTTCCGCACATCTTGAAACCATCCAGCACCGTCCCAGCTTTCTTTGCCACGATATCCGCGGACTCATTCGACATCAAACCTGCAATCGGCAAATCCACCAGACCAATCACTTTTCCGTCCATCACCACAACCTGACCGCCGCCGCACTTCGCCAATTGATTCGCGGCGATTGCCATGCTCTCATCATCCGTGCCGACCACGATCATATGATGGCTGTCATGCGCCACCGTTGACCCGATTGCACAGTTCCTTGTAAATTCAAATCCGTTTACCAATCCCACCGTGACCTGCCCCGTTGCGCGATGGCGTTCCACCAGCGCGATCTTTGCGATATCATGCTTCAGGTCCGCCTTGACTTCTCCATCCTCAGCCTTGACCTTCATTCTGAGATGACGAGTCGGCGCCTGATTCTCGATCACACCGATAACATGCGCTTCAACTTCGGACCCGTTGACTGCTCTCGTCCGAAGGGCAAAATCCTCAGCCTTGAGAGTCCGCTTCAAATGCATGGATTTGGTGACCCACTTGGGATATTTCACGGCTGGCAAATTAATTAGCAGCTTTCCGTTTTCGGCAATGACTTGCCCCTTTGCGATCACCACATCCGCTTTGAAATTCTTCAGGTCTTCCACCAGCAACACATCGGCCCAGCGGCCGGGCGCGATCATGCCCATCTCTTTGGTGAGGCCAAAATGTTCGGCGGTATTGATCGTCATCATTTGGATGGCCGTCATGGGACTCAAGCCTACTGAAATGGCATGGCGCAGAACGCGGTCCATGTGGCCTTCGTTGGTCAATGTTTCCGCGTGAGAATCATCTGTACATAAAATGAAACGGCGCGAATCCAATTTCTTTTCAGTGATCGCCTGAACTTGATTCGCTACATCGTGCCAAGCGGAACCATATCTCAGCATAGCCTTCATGCCCTGTCGTACACGCGCAATTGCATCCTCAACCCGCGTGCCTTCGTGGTCATCTTCCGCGCCGCCAGCGACATATCCATGAAACGGCAAACCAAGATCGGGGGAGGCGTAATGACCGCCGATGGTTTTCCCTGCCGCGTGAGTTGCAGACATTTCGTCGAGCATTTTCCTGTCGCTCATATACACGCCGGGAAAATTCATCATCTCACCGAGACCGATAATGCCTTTCCATTTCATCGCCTCGGCTACTTCCTTTGGGCCAAGCGACGCGCCCGGAGTCTCAAAGCCCGGTGAGGATGGCACACACGAAGGCATTTGCACCCAAACATGGATGGGCTGCTTTTGCGCTTCATCCACCATCAACTTGACACCTTTGAGACCAAAGATATTTGCGATCTCATGCGGGTCAATGAACATACCGGTTGTGCCGCGCACGGCGACCGTACGCACAAACTCTGTGACAGTCACCATGCCCGATTCAACATGCATGTGTCCGTCGAGAAGTCCAGGGACAAGGAAACGTCCTTTAGCATCAATAACCTTTGTCTTTTTTCCAATGGTATGACTCGCATCCGAGCCGACATATGCGATATGACCATCCACGATGGCAATGTCTGTATTCGGAACGATCTCCCCTGATTGCACACAAACCCATTTCCCACCGCGAATCACAAGGTCGGCGTGAGCGCGCCCCATGGCGACATCAACGAGAGAGCGGGTGAGCTTTGTAGAGGCAGGCATGAGAGTTTCTCCGTTGGAAGGACTTACACAAAATCCGCGATCAATGCGATCACAAGCAGCCACATACCTATAAAAGTTGTGGGCACTAAAAACAACCATGCCCACAGATCGCTCTCTTCAATGACTGCCCATGCGGATGCCACATGAAAGATCGGCAGCAGAAGTCCGAACCCGTAAAACATCCTTGTGCCATTCAGGTAAAAGCAAAACGGAATGATGAATATAGTCCCAGCAAGCACCAGCCAGGCTTTATTGTTGGTGATTCCAATACCCGATACGACCCCGGATATCACCAAAAAGATCACAACAAACTGCGGGCTTAGAATTGTTGGAATAAGATAGTCAGGCATGGTTTTCTCTAAATAAGCCGATCATGAAAATTGATTAAACACCGCAACGAAAATGAACCAGAAAACGAGCAGGAACGCGGGCAGTAAGAACAGCCATGCCCATAATTTATTCCCTTTCCTTACTGCGGCGGCAGAGATGACCTGAAAGACTGGCATGAAGAGGCCGTATCCATAAAAATTGGGGGAACCATTAAAGTAATAAGATAATGGAAAGAGCAGCGCCGCGCCACCAAGCACCAGCCAGTAATTATTTTTCAGAACCCCGATGACGGAGCATATCAGCGAAGCAGGGATGGAGATCCAGAAAAGAATTGGAAATAACATTCGGCAATTAACCCAACAATAATCGTTTTGCGGCTTTGTTATGTTTTTCAACCAGCTTGCGTTGGTCAACTGTAACGAGCTGACCTTCCCTCACAATAAATTTCCCGTTGACGACGGTGTAATCCACATTCGCGGGTTGACCAAAGACAACAGCGGCAACAGGGTCGTGCATACCTGCATACCCGATACGATTAAGATTTACAGCAAAGAAGTCGGCGCATTTTCCAGCTTCCAAACTTCCAATATCTTTGCGGCCTAGTACAGCCGCTCCACCAACTGTGCCGAGGTGAAGCGCTTCGCGCGCGGTCATCAACTTGCGGGAGGGATCATCCGATAGCGAGAAACCTGTCATGCCGTCGTTGACGCGGGAGACCAACATCGCGTTGCGGACTTCGGCCAGAAGATGCGAGCCATCGTTGGAGGCGGAACCGTCCACGCCGAGGCCGACATTCACGCCAGCCTTGAGATAATTCTTGACAGGTGCAATGCCTGAGGCGAGCCGCATGTTGGAAGTGGGGCAGTGTGTTACTCCGCATTTGTGTTTGGCAAAGAGACTGATCTCTTCGTGGTTGACCCAGACCGCATGTGCGAACCAAACATCATCGCCGATCCAATCCACTGATTGCATGTAACCGACTGGGCGATATCCAAATTTATCCAGGCAGAATTGTTCTTCGTCTTCGGTCTCTGCCAAGTGCGTGTGTAAATGCACACCATATTCGCGCGCCAACTTTGCGGACTGTTTCATTAACTCACCAGTCACACTGAATGGCGAACACGGCGCGAGCACGATCTGAGTCATCGCGCCAGCTTTTGCGTCGTGATATTTTTCAATGAGACGCTGTGAATCTTTGAGGATGTTGTCTTCGGTGTCCACCACTGAATCAGGCGGCAACCCGCCCTGGGATTCGCCGAGACTCATCGAGCCGCGCGATGCCTGCAGGCGTAAACCGACTTCGGAAGCCGCACCAATTTCATCGTCAAGTTTTGATCCGTTTGGAAAAAGGTAGAGATGATCCGCTGCGGTGGTACATCCCGAAAGGGCCAGTTCTGCCAGTGCGGTCTGAGTCGAAATGAAAATATCCTCGGGGGTCAGGCGCGCCCAAATGGGATATAAAGTTTTAAGCCAGTTGAAAAGATTGGCATCCTGCGCGGCTGGGACGGCGCGCGTGAGGGTTTGATAAAAATGATGGTGGGTGTTGACGAGGCCCGGGAAAACGATGTGGCCTTTGAGATCGAGGACTTCATCGGCGGTTTCGGGAAGTTCGCGCATCGGGCCGACCTCTTGGATGAGTCCGCGTCGAATAAAGAGACCACCCTCGGGAATTTCCCGCAGATGGTCGTCCATGGTGACTATGTGTGCGTTTTTTATGAGGAGAGTTGTCATGGTTAGCTCTTAGCCTTTAGCGGTTAGCTTTGATCTAGTTCGTCTGCTGAAAAACACCAGCACTTCGCGCAGAGCGCTCGTAGTTGTCTGACAACTTCTAGTGTAGCAAAAAAAGGGGAGGATGTCAAATGAGATAAACCATGTCATTGCGAAGGCGATGATTTTTCGCCCGAAGCAACCTCATGTGACTAAGAGACTGCTTCGGCAAAGAACAAGAGCGCCTCGCAGCGACATATAAAATGGCAAACGGTGGTTGAGTAGCCTTGCGCGTTCTTCGCAAGGCGTATCGAAACCACACCGCTGTATCTCAAGTTCACCTATCATTACTGGTTTCGATACGGCAGACGAACACCGCCTACTCAACCAGCAGGGTTCATTATTACTTTAACTTCCAAATAAAAGCTCCATCCCATACGGTGGTTGAGTAGCCGCGATAGCGGCGTACACTTGCACCGAACGCAAGTGCGGTGTCGAAACCACACCTCTGAATTTCATGTTTACTTTTAATTGCTGGTTTCGATACGCCCCGCGAAGTACATGCGGGGCTACTCAACCAGCGGAGTTCACTATTTACTTTAACCTTCCAACTTTTAAACCTTCAAACGTTCCAACATTCTCTCTGCCTCTTCATATGCGACCTTGTAATAATACGGCGGACCATCGTCGCAGTTCGCGAGTCTCAAGGCTTCTTTGGCATGATGAATCGCCGCATCCTTATCACTCAAAACCTTCAAACTTTCCGACCTGAACCCTTCCAACGCGAGCGTAGCGAGCAATAAGTGAACATCTGCCCCCTGCAAGACATACCCGCTGCGCTCCGTGATCATCAGCGCCTCGGACGCTTTTTCCTGAGCGTCCTTGAAATCTCCCTGGAAGTAATGCAACCGCGCCAGATCGAGCAGGATGTCGGCTTCATGGTCAACCATATTGATTTGCCGACAAAGGTTGAGCGCTTTGGACAGGTTTTCTTCTGACAGAGTCAATTCGTTGTTGGCGCGATATGCCGCACCGAGCAGCCAGTGAGCGCGAACATAATCACGGGGAATTTCCATTCGTATTTTTGTTGTGTTGTCTGACCATTCTAAAGCACGCTTACAAAAATTGAGAGCAGATAAGAGATACTGCTGTTTTGTAGATTCGGTGCGTAATAAAAGCATGTCTCTCAAAGCCAAATAAGACAAATTTACAGAACCAAAATTAGTACTTGGTCCTTCTTTTTCAAATACCTTCTGTGCTATCAATAAATTTTCCCCTGCTTCCTGCCACACGCCGCGATAGGAAAGAACCCGACCCAATTCCTGATGACCGATAGCTTCGCTATATTCATCCACAATCTCGCGGGTCAGTTCAATGCGGCGACGATTGTTGCGCTCTGCGGCGCTCAGCGAGCCGATGACCAGTTGTTGTGTCGCCACGTTCCCCAGCCTTCTGGCGAGATTTTTCTTGTCGCCCTTTAAGGCATTTACCATTTCAAACAGCGGAACGGCGCGGCGTGGCTGTCCGCTCAGGGAGTAGGATGTTGCAAGCGTGTTGAGAGTCCATGCTTGGGCGCTTTCATTTTTCAAACGCGGCAGCTTATCCTCGCCGTCAAGAAACAAAACGCGTAAAAGTTCAATTTCTAGGTGATATGAACCAAATTGAAAGTAAAGTGGATTTGCCAAGCGTTCAGAGTAAAGTTTCAATGCCTCGTCCAAATTCCCCGCCCTGACCATATGATGATACAGTTCGATGACGGGCGCGAGGTCTTCCAGCGTTTTCACTTTCGTGTTTGGAGTAGGCATGGCATCAATCATCACGTCAATAAAGTAAAACACAAGATTCTTGTGAGTTGTTTTGCGTTCCGAGTCAGTGAAACGGTCATAAGCATAATGCCGCACGATCGGGTGCATATCGTAGCGTTGAGTCTCGCCCGCGTATTGCAGCAGTCCGCGCTTGCGCAGGTCGAGCAGGGCTTTGTCCAGGTCGGGGCTGGGGAACACCTTTTTGAGCACCGCGTATTCCATCGAGCCGCGAAAGCAGGAAATCTTGCTCAGCAAATCCCTGCGCTCGGGGGCTAAACTTTCGTAGGCGCGTTCCAACACGTGATGTCGCCTGGCTTTCACATCCTCGAAGATTTCCAGATTCTTCACCGCCGCAATATCGCCGCGATGTTCGTGGTCTTCGTTGATCAAACCGACCAGCAGGCTCAAACTCAACGGGTGATAGCCGTACGCGGAACAGGCAGCGAGAATCTCCGCGCGCGTGGCTTTTATCCCTTCGTTGTGGAAGTACGTCACCGCGTCCTCGGGCGAGAAGGCGGAGAGCGCCTCATCGCGGCAGCCTTTGAGCAGTTTGCCGTCGGCGCTCTCCAACACACGCGGACATAGGCGTGTGGTCATCAAGACTTTGGACTTCGTGCCCGCGCCGCTCAATCCGCGCAGGAAGGTTTCCGTCAGCGGGGAGGAGCAATCGCGCTGGGATGGGTCAATGTCGGCATCCTCGTCATCGCTTTGCAGAGCTGCATCCATCTTTCCGTATTGGCGCAGCAAGCGCTCGAAGCCGTCCAGCACGATCAGGATGTTCGTCCCGCGCATGGCTTCCAGCAGATCATTGACCTGCTGCCGCGCCGACTCTTTGACCTCCACGCCGAGATGTTTCAGTGTCTCGGACAGGAAACTCTCAAAGCCCGATTCCTTTTCGTAGAACGACCACCAGACCGCAGTCTGCCATTTTGTTTTATCAACGTGGTTATTGAACCATTGCCAGGTCAAAATGGATTTACCAAATCCCCCAAGTGCGCGAAGGACTAACAAATTATCTTTGTCATTGCTCAACCATTCATCGAGCATTTTGAGTTCAGTGGCGCGACCTGTAAAATTTTCGATGTCACCGTAGCGATGACCGAAGAACCATTTCACAGTTGCAGGTCGAATCTCGAAGGTCGCAGGTTTGCCGATAGCATCAGAAAGTTGTTTCCAGGCAATCTCTTCACGGTCTTTGCGGGTAAAGTCTACCCACGTTCGCATGGCAATAAAAGGATTGATGTCTTTTTGAATTCCATCTTCACAAAGCAAAGGAATCAATTTCTTCTGCAAGCCAGCAGGGTCTTCTGTTCCGCCCATCAATGCTTCAAAGAGCGACCATTCGCTGTTTAGCCAATTTCGAGTTATGACCAAGACAACATGTTTACTTTCTTTTGCGGCATCCTGCATATTGAGTATTGCCATTTTCCCCGCTTCAAAATCACGGTAATCAATACAGACTTTCAATCCAGCATCATCAAGCCGTTGGCGCAAAACTTTGTCAGCCCACTTTTCATCTTTGTGGCTGTATGAAATGAAAACATCGTATTTGAAATCCGCCATATTCGTTTCCCTTATTGATGTGATGTCTCTACTGTAGCACAAAATTCCCCGTGTGCAAAATCTAAAACCATTTCAAAACATGTGAGGTCATTACAGATGTAAATCAGCAAAATCTACGGGTCGATCTCTCTTAATGTGAAAGATCCTGCGGCTGGAAGCATGGTTCGTAGTCATAGCCGAGGATGACGCGGTATTGCACGGGGCTGTTTGCGTCGGGTTGCGAAACTACATTTGCAGAGAACAGGTTGAGGGTGGATAGGATCGTCTGCCGTTGGTTTGGATCCTGCCCGGGTGTGAAGTCCACTAGAACGGAGGCTCCATAGTCGCGGCGGTCGGCATTCGAAAGTATGGTTTGATAACCCGCGTAGTTGAGACGCGAAGCAGCGAGCGCATCCCATGTGTCGAAGGTCACGCCGTTTTGCACTTCCACTTTGACGGATTGCCGTTCGACCGCAAACGTGGAGAGGGTCGTTGCTTCGATCAGCATTTGACTCAGTTCGGCTTCGTTCGGCAAAAGCACCGCCGCGCCGCCGGGCGTCATCCACGAGCTGACGTAAGGCGGTCGGATGTAATATCCGCGAATATTTGCGTTGGTAAAGTTGAGCGCGTAGGGCGCCATGCGGATGACATCTGCAAGCCCAAGGTCGGTGATGACCGTGCTGGAGAGATCGTTATAAAGCTGGGGGATCTTGGCAAAGGTGCTGGTTTGCAATGCCTGCCCAATAATGGCGCGGATCACTTCCTGCTGACGGCGGCCACGATCAAAGTCGTTGGATTTGGAACGCGCGCGCGCATACCATAAGGCGAGGTCGCCATCCATGTGAATTTGTCCGGGGCCGACAGTGTACAGCCACCAGTTATCTTCGTTATATTGATCGTAAGAGGGATCGATCAAACGCCAATCAGTGTAGGAACATGCGATCGGAACTTCCACTCCGCCAAGGGTATCTACGATGCGACGGAAACCGTCAAAGTCCACCATGGCGGTATGGTCAATGCGAATGCCGAGATTATAGGAGATGGTATCTTTTAATAAGCCCGGCCCGCCGCCGAGGTAGCCAGCCAACTCTCCGCTTTGATAAGCGGTATTGACTCGCTGCATACCAACGGTGGGGATGTAGATCCACAAGTCGCGCGGAATTGAGATCAGCGAAACCTGCCCCTCCTTCGGCCAGACAATTGCAACGACAATTGTGTCTGTGCGATACGATGAACCTGGTCGTTTATCTGAACCGATCAGCAGGAAGTTAATCGTCTCGTTGTCAGTGAGCGGTGGTAATGGTGTGGGGTTTCCCGCCAGTGAATCAGCGGCGGGTGGCGCGGCTGAAGTTGGGAATAGTTGATTGATGTCAACTGTGGCGGTTGCATCTATGGGCGGTGTTGGTGATGGGGACGGTGTTTCAGATGGAAGATTTAACTGTGAGTTGTTATCAAAAGATAAAAGAGATGGTTGTGTCGGCGTATAAAGCGATGGCTGAAATGGAGTGGGAGTGGGGGAAGCGTTTGGCGCCGAGGTAATTAAGATAAATGGCAGCGCCTCAGGTACGGCAGCTTGAGGCGCGGGTCCGCAGGCAGATAATACGAATATAAAAATGAAAAGCAGAATTAATGGGTGCCGGGATGATTTCATGCAGAAGTTTGAAGATATACCGATGGATTTTTACAGGATGTTTTTTCCACGGCCCGTTAAGGAACTACAGGAAAGGGCGTGGGGCTGGCTGTCAATGTAAATATTGGCTCAGGCGTATCGGTGGGCGCTGTTGTAGAAGTAGGCGGAATGGGCGTATCGCTTGGCGTGCTTGTGGCTGTAAATGTGGATGTGAATGGTATTGCCGTTGCTGGGGTCGGGTCTGTTGGGAATACAGTAACAGCAGGTAATGATGTTGGGGATGGTACGCGTGGGGTGACATTTGGAACCCATAGGATTTCTCCGGGGCGGATAAGCTCGCTCGTGCGGCAATTGACGTTCATCATCTCACGTGTTGTTGTAAAATAATTGTACCCAATGCGGTATAAGGTATCGCCAGGTCGCACAACATAACTTCTTGTCCAGTTCAACACGCCCGGTATACAAACCGCCGGCACACTGGTGGCGGTAGGCGGAACATATAATATTGAACCTGCAATAAGATTATCGGTAAATAAACAATTGGCAGCGCGTAATTGTTCCTTGGTAGTGTGATACCGCGCCGCAAGACTATCAAGCGTTTCACTGATTTGAACGGTGATCTGAATCCACCCTGCTGGCGGTAAACATGATGAGGGGGGAGTGGGTGTGATCGTGAATGTCGGGGTAATGCTCGGGGTTGGCGATTCGGGCCCAAGCGTTGGGACGAGCGTGGCCGTCAAAGGTATGGGAGATGCGAACAGGCTATCGGTCACAGTGGGAGCCGCTTCCGGCACGAATTCCACCAGTGAGATCGACAACGCCCCGATCATCAATCCGACTGAGATCAGAGCCACCACCAGCGCGTTTCCAAGATCGCGCAGGCCTTGCATTAATTACTTCCTTTGTTTTTTTGTTTCTCTGCGGAACTCGTGCCGGCGATTGGCAATAACACGCTGAAAGCCGCGCCGACGCCCGGTTCACTTTCCACCCAAATTCTTCCGTGCTGCGCTTCGGTCAAAGTCTTTGCGATGGAAAGACCCACGCCAGTATCGCCAACGCCTTGAATAAGAACATTATCCGCGCGATAGAGACGGGTGAAAACACGCGGAAGATCTTCTGCGGGGATTCCTCCGCCGGAGTCTGTCACTTGAATGAGAATGAAATCCATATCATCCTCGTTTCGTGTCTGGACCGTGAGCCTGACCGAGCCTTCGAAGGGAGTCGCGGCCCCTGCATTTTGCAAAAGATGAATGAGTATCTGCTGTAACGCTTCACGGTCAGCCTGAATCGGCTGGAGTCTTTTCGGCAGTTCGAGGTGCATGGAAATATTCTTCTCGCGCACCTGTGTACTCGTGTAGGACATGGCGTTGTCAATAATGGAATTCAAATCCACTGATTCAGTTTTGAGATCGTTCAGCTCCGTTTCCAGTGTCGTGATCTGGATCATGTCATCCGTCAAACTGCGGATTCGTTCCGTGGATGCTTTAACACGCTCCACGAATTTGCGCTGTAATGCGCCAAGGATGCCCACCGATTCGCCCAGAAGCAAGTCTGTGTATCCGACGATCGAAGATAACGGCTGACGCAATTCCTGCGAAATCGAAGCGATAACTTCCGCCTGTTCGGTGCTCTTGACTGCCACATGACCCTTTTCGATCTCATGTGTTTTCATGTTGGCTTCCATGAGTTGGTTTTGCAAATGAGCCACTTCCTGCAAAGTCTTCTTTAACTCATGCTCCACCGCAATATTGGATGCCGTAGGCTCCAGATTTTTACCTGCGCGCAGTTCCCCGTTTTCAAGTTGTAATTGTTCTATGATGCGTTGTGACTCTTCCTGCGCGATTCGCAGGGAGGCTAATTCCACTGTTCCGCCTTTTTGTGATTCTGTGTGCGCCGCATCCAATTGCTGTGCAAGTTCCTGATTGCGGCGTTCCAGTTCCTCCACTTGCATGCGTGCGCGGTCGGTTTGTACTTCCAGTTTATTTACTTTTTGACTGCGCTTAATGATCGGCACCAACGCTGAAGCGATATTTGCAAGATAGGCCTGATCTTCTGCTGTCCATGTGCGGTCTGAATATGGAGAGAGCAAAAGCACGCCGCCAAGGGATTCTTTTTCGGGCGTTAGGATCGGCACGCTCAATAAGTGACCGGGGTTGGTCAAACCGAGAATATCGCCCAACCCCTTAATGTCCGCGGATGTACTGCTGGATGGCATGCGCAGTGGACGTCCGCGCTGGAGTGAATTTGCCAGCATGGGGATCGAGCTTTTCTTAAGTGAACCGCCTTCCAAATTATCTTCGCGGATCAGATCATATCCGCCGGCGATTACCATTTGGTTGTTGTTGTCCGTCAGGTAGATCATAAAACATAGATCAGCAAGCATCGTCTGCGCGATGGCGCGGGTAATGGCCTGACTGACCTTGGTCGGGTTTGATTCTGCCGCAAGCGCAAGCATGGCGTGAAAGGTCTTGGGGTCCGTGCTGTACCGTCTGCGTTCCTGTGTTCCAGTATCCTGTTTTGCTGGTATTGCCACAGGTGTAGAGCGAGTATGGCTAACCGCCTGAGATGGGAATGAAAATCGCTGCGGTAATGTCAGTAATATTGGATACCCTGCCATGTAAGCGAGGCGCACAATGCCTGAATAATTTCCATCAATTGGGAATACCAAATGGCCGATATGACCGAGTATTCCAATGGTCAGCAGGAGAATACCGTTCCACATCCCATCTGGTCTGCGAATGAATAAAGTGATAATACCCAGCACCGCGGCAACTAAAGAACCGATTTGCCAGTACCAATCATCTGGAGTTTGGTTGTAACTAACAAAGGGAATCTGCGGCTGCCAGGTTAGCAAACTTAATCCAAGCACTGTGATTACCAGCAAACTTAGTAAAGTTGCTGCGCCGTCTGCCAGGCGGCTGGGTTCCGGGAAGGCGTACAGCCATGTGATCCAGATAATTCCAAAGATAATAAAAGCGCGGTCCATGGGCGGCAGAATGGTTTTTGGGTCGAAGATGTGCTGCCAGCCAAGTCCGCTGAAAATGAACATCACCACCTGGACAATAAGGATAATGCCCAGACCCACAAAGGCGCGGCGGGCCTGCGGGAACTCGCTGGCACGCCAATGGTTAAACGCCGATTGAAGCGCGCTGGCGACGGCAAATACCAGCACAACATAATAAATTAAGTCACCCGGGGGGACAGTGAGTTGCGTGAGGATTAAACTGGAAAATGCGCTCATGTTTCCATGATTATAATGCCAGTTCAAAATTATTGAGTAGTCAACGTATAATTACAATTACGATGCACAATAACAAATGGCTTGTTCCGATAATACTAACGACCCTGCTCGCGGCGATTTTTTTGCCGCTAATCTACATTGGCTATTCCTCCATCAAACATGGAGAGGATGAACTCGCCGCGCAAAAATACGCAGCCGCGGCTGATTCGTTTTCGCGAGCCGCGCGTTTATTACCCTGGCGCGATGATCTATGGGAGCAGGCGGGCATTGCCGCGGGTAATGGCGGAGACACATCCCGCGCGATCATTTTCTTAAAGCGTGCTCCTCAACTTTCTGAACAAGGTTGGTTGATGCTGGCGTATTCCCATTTTTCATCAGGCGATATTCCATCCGCGCTTAATGCATATCAACAAGGATTGCGATCTTTTGATTCTCCTTCTTTATATGCGGGGCTTGCTTATATGTATCGCCAACAAAAAAATTGGTCTGCTGAAATGGACGCATTGAAGAATCAAGTTCGTCTGGACGCGGGGGGTGTCTACGCCCATTACAGACTCGGCCTCTTGTTATCTTTTCTTGAGCCCGAGCAGGCTCTTACTGAATTAATGCTCGCTTCTTCTCTGGACCCTCAAACTGATTCTGCTGTGCAGACATTGCGCTCCGCTTTGAACATTTCCGCCGCACAACCCGAGCCCTCCGCACAGTTTGTGACGATTGGCCGCGCATTGGGTTTGGTTCAGGAATGGGATCTATCCATTGCGGCATTTGAGAAAGCCATTACGCTTAACGCTGAAAATGCCGAGGCATGGGCCTGGCTCGGCGAAGCGAAACAGCAGACGGGCCAGGATGGAAGCGTGGAGCTTGATCGGGCATTGACTCTCGATCACACATCCATCACCGTTCGGGCGTTGCGCGGGCTATATTGGAATCGTCAGCAAAAATATTCGCAAATGCTGGCTGAATATTTATTGGCCGCGGAATACGATCCGACCAACCCCGCATGGCCGGCGGAAATCGGGAATGCATATTTCAAACGCGGTGATATTTCCGCTGCGCTGATAGCTTATCAACAGGCCACAGATATTGCGCCAACCGACTCAACTTATTGGCGATTGTTGGCGGTCTTTTGTGCCGATAACAATGTTCATGTGGAAGATATTGGTTTGCCCGCCGCGCAGAAGGCGGTGGAGCTTGCGCCTGACGATCCCTTTGCGTTGGATACGTTGGGCTGGACTTTCCTCGCTTCTGGAAGGTATGCCAATGCCGCGATAATTTTGTTTGATGTGACGAAGCGCTTTCCAGATCATTTGCCCGCACATATTCATCTTGCGATGACATATCTCGCGCAGGATGATCGCGCGGCCGCATTCAATGAATTGACTTTTGTGCGCGATGCAGATTTGAATGGTTCCGATGGTTTATTTGCCAGCCAATTACTTGATAAATATTTTCCGTAAAACTTTTCTTTTGTTGCGAAGAATTAATATTCCCTCATGATAAAATCACAATTATGAATCGCCTGCCGATATTACTCACATCTTTGATCGTTCTTTCTCTTGCCTGTTCCACAACAACAGCGACAACCCCCGCGCCGCAAGACCTGAATGCGCCATCGGGAAGCGTGTTATTTCAAGATGATTTTGCCAGGCCTGTTACTGGCTGGGATCGTTACATGGCCGCTGAGGGCACCATTGATTACGATGCGGGCGGATATCGTTTGCTGGTTAATTCACCCGAGACGAATTTTTGGTCAACACCGCACAAGAATTTTGCGGATACTCGTCTGGAAGTGGATGCGGGCAAACTGGGCGGCCCGGATGAGAATCGCATCGGTTTGATCTGTCGTTATACGGGAAATGATTATTATTTCTTCATGATCACAAGCGACGGTTTTTACGGTATCGGTATCTTTTCAGGTAAGAAGGCTGTGTTGCTTGGTGATGGTGAATTGCAGGCAAGTGACATTATCAAAACTGGGTTGGCTGTTAATCACCTCCGCGCTGATTGCGCTGGCGACAAACTTACATTTTATGTAAATGGCTTTGAAATCGCCTCTGTGCAGGATGCGACATTGAAATCAGGGGATGTCGGTCTGTTGGCTGGCACATTCGCTCAACCCGGCGTGGATGTGGTTTTTGATAATTTTGTGGTGTTGAAGCCATAACCAACGAAATACATGGACGATGGATGATTATCATCTTTCCATCCTCGTCTTAGGTCTGTCAAGTTGGGATTATGGCTTTCTCAAAGTACGTTTACAAAACGAAAATTGTCGCCCTGAGCGTAGCGAAGGGTCTCTACGACGGCTAAGAGACTCTTCGGTCGCGGCGAACACGCTCCCTCAGAGCGACATAAATTGAACTTTGAGAAAGCCATGAAGTCGGGATAAGTGTCACTTTCACGAAATGGGGGATGGATTGTATAATACTCGTGCATTAATTCACAACAGAAATTAAATGTTTCCCAACATTCACAAAATATAGAAGGAGCAAAACATGACGGCCCAAATAATTGATGGAACTGCCATTGCACAGAAGGTTCGTGATGAAGTTAAGGAAAAGGTTGCGGCGAGGATCGCGGCTGGAAAGTCGCAGCCGGGGCTGGCAACCGTGCTGGTCGGTGACCGTGTTGATTCTGCCGCGTATGTGGGCATGAAGCAAAAAGCGTGCGCGGAATTGGGCATGACCTCGTATCATCATCCCGTGCCTGCGGATATTAATCAGGAAGACCTTGAGAAATTAATCAAGGAATTGAACGCAGATCCAATGGTCAACGGCATTTTGGTACAACTACCCCTTCCGTCACATCTTGATGAAGAACGCGTATTGCAGCTCATCAGCATCGAGAAGGATGTGGATGGTTTCTCACCGATCAATCTTGGCCGCCTTGCGCAGAAGGGACGGGAACCGCTCTTTGTTCCGTGTACACCTTTTGGATGCATTTATCTGCTCAAAGAAGCCGGTGTACAAATAAAGGGCGCTAATGCAGTGGTGTTGGGTCGTTCAAATATTGTCGGTATGCCAGCGGCTTTATTGCTTGTAAAGGAAGATGCCACAGTCACAGTCGTTCACTCGCGCACGAAGGATATCCCCGCAGTATTGCGTCAGGCGGATATTGTCATCGCTGCGATTGGGCGCGCGGAAATGGTACGCGGCGATTGGCTTAAGCCCGGTTGTGCTGTCATTGACGTGGGCATCAACGGGATTCCGATGCTCAACTCTGACGGTACCCCGCTCATCAGCCAGAAGACTGGTAAACCACGTCAGAAACTTGTTGGCGATGTCTGCTACGAAGAAGCGAAGGAAGTTGCGGGCTTTATTACTCCTGTGCCCGGCGGCGTTGGCCCCATGACGATTGCAATGTTGATGAACAATACATTGCGTGCCGCGGAGATCCAGGAACCGTAAGCCAGGGAAAACTCAAAGAGCACAGATCAGCTATCAGTCCCGTCGTGAGGCGGGACTTTTTCTATTCTCACCCTTGACATAATGTCAATTTGATACTATTATTGATTTGTTAGTAGTATGAATTTGATGCTAGCTTAAGGAGAAAGTATGGCTGAAGTTACCGCACAAACCAAGAAGTTTCAGAAGGAGTTGAATTCAGGCACATCTTCACTCGTATTGTTGAGTGTTCTGAGTCGAAGCAAGCAGGCGATGTATGGCTATCAGATCGCGAAATTGCTTGAAGAGAGTGATCCCGATTTTCCGATGATGAAGCAGGGCACCCTGTATCCCGTGCTTCGTTCACTTGAAGAGAATGGGTTGTTGGAGAGTGTTGTGGAACCCTCTGTTTCAGGTCCGCCGCGCAGATATTATAAAATTACAAGCGATGGCCGCGGTGCTTTGGAAGAATGGCTTGAAACCTGGAAGCAAACCAAAAAATTCGTAGATGCAATTTTGAAAGGATGAAATCATGTTTAATACTATTGAAGAATATCTCGATGCTTTGAAAACTGAAATGAAGGATGCCGATCCCGCTTTGGTGCAGGATGCGCAGGCCGATGCGCGGGAGCATTTGTCCACTGCTTTAGTGGTTGCTCGGGAATCCAACCCTGATACCAGTGAACCCAATGCGCTTAAGAAAATAATCGAAGAATATGGCTCGCCTGAGGAAACTGCATCTGCTTATAAAGAAGTGGAAAGACGTACATCTCCTTTATTGAAGCAGGCTGTCAAACCGCGTTCGGCGCTGGGACGTTTTTTTGGCGTATATACCGATCCGCGCGCATGGGGCGGGTTGTTTTATATGTTCATTGCTTTTATTACGGGTGTGTTTTACTTCACCTGGGCAATAACTGGCGTCTCAGTTTCCGTCTCCTTTTTGATCTTCATCTTTGGCTTTCCGTTTGCGCTATTGTTCCTGCTCTCGGTGCGCGGATTGGCATTGCTCGAAGGCCGCCTCGTGGAAGCATTGCTCGGAGTGCGTATGCCGCGCCGTCCGTTGTTTTCACATCAGGGTATGAAATGGTTTGACAGGCTCAAGGCGCTTTTAACAGATAAAGCCACCTGGTTAATGCTGGTTTATATGATCATTCAATTCGTTTTGGGAGTCGTATACTTTGTCTCGATTGTTACCGTATTGAGCTTTTCACTTTCGTTCATTGCCATCCCGGTATTGCAGGAATGGTTTGGGCAGGGTGCGATATACAATAATGGATTGCGCTTTTTCTTCCCCGTATGGTCATATCCGCTTCTGGTTTTAGGCGGTATTCTCTTGTGGACAACCTTCATGAACATTGCGCGGGGCGTTGGTCAATTGCATGGAAAGATGGCTAAATGGTTATTGGTAAGTGAGCAGGATTAGTTGTAGTGAGTAAAAACCCTGCTCCCAGCGGCGTTGGGAGCACATATATGCTTGCAAATAATGATATTGCTTTGACGTTGGTAAACAACATAATTCAATAACTTCAAAATAAAAACAGCCCAGGTTTTGTTGGGCTGTTTTTATTTTGAGATTCCTGGGAGGAATAATCTATGGTTTGATGAATAAACCCAGATGGTTTGCAACCGCGCGTTCTTTACCTGGGATGTTCAAGTCAATGGGGGAGTTCAGCACGCGCGGCTTCCCGTCAACGCCTTTCATCACCATTGTGGACGAACCACCGCCGTCCATGTTAACACCGGTATAGATGCCGTAGGAAATTAATATATTTGCGAGTTCCGGGAAGGTGACACCTTCACTATATCCGGGCTGGCGTCCGTCTATGACCATAATGGTAAGCCAGCGTCCATTTTGATTCAAGCCGTATGCGGTACGCGGATTAGGCAATGCGGCGGCCAGATTTTTCACCATGACGCCTTTTTCCACTACCATACGGTCGCCGCTAACGGCATTAAATATTGTACTCGGCTTGATATTTATGCTCATCTGATTGCGCGGATTTATATAAACTTCGGGCTGGACTGTATTTTGAGGCGAGTAGATTTTTCCGCGTGACGCAGCGAATCCCTGGGTCTTGACAGGGTCGCCGCCGTTGGGACAATACACAATGGGTACATAGTTGGCCGGTAAATAATCGAACCCATCCCCGTTGACAGCGAAGTGCATTTTGAAATCATTCAGGAATTTGGATGTTGTGCGTGTGCATATGATCCCTTCCGGGTTTGAAGTCGGCGTAACCAGGAATTCAAATTTGGGCGTTCGCAGATCGATAACCGCCACATGCATAACGATTGGACGAGGCGTGGTCAAAACCTTGCGGAAATATGTGATCCCGGTAAATAAGTTTTGTTGCACTGATATGGGGCGGGGCGTCCCTAACGGAACCAGATAGCTTTTGGAACACCAGCCTGATAACCCGTCCAATCGTTCGATCTGTACCCAGTCCGGACTGGTTGAATCATCCAGCGCCGGAAGAGTATCATTTTTATAAACTGTTCCAATGACTTTTGCAGTTGTGCTTGGCGTTTCGCGCACGTTGAGGGTCGCGGCGTTTACCCGATACCAGTTTTTATCTTCATAACTTGGGATCGGCGGAATTGGGTCTTCAGGGTCGGTGGGAATTTGGCCGTCGGCGTTTATGAAGAATTCTGCCTGACTCCAGCCGGTCAAACTTCCATCCAGTTTGCGGATGTTCAACCAGGCCTGGTCTGAAGTTGCACCTATTTTTTCCACGTATTCTCCAAAGTAAACATAACCGATGGATCCATACGATAAGCCCGGCCCGTCGAAAACTTTTAATGAGGAAGTTGTGACCCGGTACGTTCCCTGTCCAACTGGGTCTGTGGGAGATTCGATCTTTTGTAAATATGTTGCAGAACTCCAGCCGACCAGAGTCCCATCCATCTTGCGGATGTTTAACCAGGTTCTGTCTGCGTTTGCGCCGATCTCTTCCACAATTTCATTGAGACGCACAAAGCCAAGAGATTTATAAGTTGTTCCCGGTCCCTCGCGGACATTTAACGATGTGGCGGTGACGCGGTATTTTGCCAATACTGGAGGAGGCGGAGGTGGTGG
>JABFSL010000129.1 GCA_013140605.1 Anaerolineales bacterium | reverse complement strand
TTTAGTTCGCTGTGCTGCTCTCAACAAAATGACGCATCTGGGTATGCCCCAAAGTTACAAAGTGGCATAACTTTTCGCTCCCATCAATCCAATTGCGCCTACTTCTCGATTTATGCACCAACGCCATATTAATTTGTAAATTATAAATGTATGTCAATAGGACTAAAGCCTAACACCGCTAGGTTCTAGGCTCAAGTCTTAGGAGCTAAGTTGACCTCTTTAAAGGGTTAACCTAGCTCTCTTTCTTTTACGTACCCTGTAGTATCTGCAATATAGTTTTATTCGCCACGGAGGAATCGCAATTTGTAACCTTGACGGGTATAATTTGAATATTCAATAAAATAATTTTCGTGAAGGAGAAATTCACATGCGAAGAATGCTTGGTTTTCTAATAGGGATATTTGTCGGCGCGCTGGTGGGGTCCACGGTGGCGTTGCTCATGGCGCCTGAATCAGGCGAGAAACTGCGCGGCGAGTTGCGCGAGCGCGGACAGGGCTTTATGAACGATGTCCGTCACGCGGCGGATTCACGCAAGATCGAATTGCGCGGGCGGCTGGAAACTTTGCGGGCGCCGAGGGAGTTCTAACAATTTACAATTTACGATTTACGATTGGTGGTCGAGTAGAGCGGGCGATTTCCCCGCTCGTATCGAGACCACGTATTATGAATTCATAAAACTCTCCCACCTTCTTCATATTCATTCCATATTCCGCGCGCGCGGAGATCATCTTGGCATTCAGACCTGCGGCTTCCAGTCGCAGGTCTTCTCTTTGTATGGCAAGCAGGATTCCATCCGCGATGGACTGCGGGTCGTTGGGATTCACCAGCAGGCCGTTTTGCCCGTGCGTGATCCACTCGCGGATGGATTCGAGATCGCCCGCAATCGGGAAACATCCGCAGGCAATGCCTTCGAGCAGGGAATTCGGCGTGCCATCGTGAATGGCTGGCGAAACAACGATCTGCGCGCCGCGAAACACATCAGCCATTTGCGCGTGTGAAAGCTGGGGATTCAATTGAACGGCGTGTTCGATCTTTAATTCCTGAATCCATTGCAGCGCCTGCGATTTTTCAGCCATCGAAGAAAAAATAAATTTCGCGTCACTCCGCTTTGCAAGCACAAGCGGAATGGCTTTGAAGTAAGCTTCATTATTAACATAAGCGCGGAATCCACGCGGATTAATAATGACAGGTTCCTTTACTGGTTCTTTGGGCGGATAAAAAACATCGCTTCGGATTCCGCCGTTGCCGGGTGTGACCAAAGTGGGTTTATCCATGCTGAGTCCCCATTCGCGCGCGAGGCGGACATCACGTTCGCAATCGGCGTGGAGCGCGTGCGTGACGGTCATTGCCCAGCGTGTGTAATGTTGCATCAGCGGCGTGGATGGCGCGTGCAGGGTAAAGTCATTGCCCCAAATGGAAATGAGCAGCGGCACAGCGGCGTATGCTTCAGCGGCGAGCATGCCTTCATAAGGAACTCGCAGCGCATGGACAAGGTCAGGTTTAACTTCTTGAATGAAGGCGCGTAATTTTTGCGCGGAGCGGGAAATGGTCAACGGGCCGATCCACTGCCTGATGGCCGTGACCAGGCCTGAGGTCCGCCCTGAAGCGCTGCCGGGGCGTGTATTCTGTTTCTTGACCGCGCTAAAAGCCACGGGTGTAAGCTCCAGCCGCTTAATCGGGAAATCCACATCACAAGCAAAAGTGGACGCGAGATAAATTTCATCCCCGCGTTCAGCGAAGTAACGAATCCAGTTTTGCGCAATTGGAGAACGGCCATCGGCCACAAAGAGGAGTTTCATGAGTATGATTATACTCATTGCCTGTAATTCTTATCATGTCATTGCGAGGCGATGCACTTTCGCCGAAGCAATCTTCTATTATTATTAGGAGGCTGCTTCGGCTACGAACAAAATCGCCTCGCAGCGACATACCGACATAAAAACTCATTGCCCGTAAACGTGAGACGTAGTATATTAACGCCCATGAACAAAAAACGCATCCTCGTAGTTGAAGATAATATGGATACCTATGAGCTGGTACGGTTCATCCTTGAAAAAAACGGCTATGAAACATTTTTGGCCGTGAACGGGCGCGATGGTGTGAACGCAGCCCGAAAACAAACCCCCGATCTTATTATTATGGATCTATCCATGCCCGAAATGGACGGCTGGACTGCGACCGGCATCATCAAAAAAGATGAGCAAATATCCAAAATCCCATTGATCGCGGTCACAGCACACGCCCTGCCCGGCGACCGCAAGCGCGCGCTGGATGCGGGCTGTGATGAATACGTCACCAAGCCAATGGATCTGATGGATCTGGTGGAAACGGTGAATCTTTGGGTAAGCAAGGGGAATTTGATGTGATATATTCCAGCATGGCTGGTTTTATAAAACAAAATCTCTAAAATCTTTTCAACCAAGAGGAAAACCCATGAAACAAATCTGTGTTGTCGGCGTGGGATACGTCGGCCTTGTAACCGCGGCATGTTTTGCCGATCTCGGTAACCGCGTGACCGCGCTGGATGTAAACGAACAGCGCGTTGAGAATCTCAAAAAGGGCATTATGCCCATTTACGAACCTGGCCTCGATGAATTGGTCAAACGCAATGTCAACGGCGGGCGCATCACATTCACAACCTCGTATAAGGAAGCATTGAAAGACGCCGAATATGCCTTCATCGCAGTCGGCACTCCCTCCGATGCAAAAGGCGCGGCGGATTTGCAATATGTGGCCGCCGCCGCCAAATCAATTGCGGAGAATATGACCGCGCCGCTGGTCATCATCAACAAGTCCACGGTTCCGATCGGGACTGGTGACTGGGTCGCTGACATTGTGAAGGGTGCCCAGCCCAAGCCGATTGAATTCGCGGTCGTGTCCTGCCCTGAGTTTTTGCGTGAAGGTTCAGCCATCGCCGACTTTACGAATCCGCACCGCACCGTGATCGGTTCACTGGATAAGGATGCCGCGAATAAAGTAGCGCATTTACATTTGCCATTGCGCGCTCCGATTGTCATCACAGATTTGCGCACCGCCGAAATGATCAAGTATGCCAGCAACGCCTTCCTTGCCACAAAGATCTCCTTCATGAACGAACTGGCTGACCTGTGCGAACTGGTCGGCGCGGATGTAAAGGAAGTGGCCGCCGGCATGGGCTACGACGCGCGCATTGGCCGTCACTTTTTGGATGCAGGCCTCGGCTGGGGCGGATCGTGCTTCCCCAAGGATGTGGAAGCGCTGGCGTTCATGGCCAAGGAACATGGACTTAATCCGCGCATTTTGAACGACGTGATGGAAGTCAACTATGAACGCCGCAAAGCCGCAGTGGGGCATGTTGCCAAAATGGTGGGCGGAGATTTGAAAGGCAAGACCATCGGCCTGCTCGGTTTGGCGTTCAAGCCGAACACCGACGATATGCGTGATGCGCCGGCCATTGATATTGCCGAAGCGTTGCTCGAAGCGGGCGCGAAAGTCCGCGCTTATGATCCCGTTGCGATGGAAGTTGCCCGTCCGATCCTGCCTGCTGTCGAATTGTTCGAGGAGCCTTACAAGATGGCCAAGGATTGCGACGCGTTGATCCTAGTCACGGAATGGAACGAATTCAAACAGCTTGATCTCGAAAAAGTGAAAAGCCTGCTCAAATCCCCGGTCATTTATGATGGACGCAATATTTACGATCCCAAATTAATGAAAGAAATGGGCTTTACTTATCGTGCCATTGGCCGAGCCTAGCCGTTTGATCAATTAATTTTCAGGTCGGATAGTCGGGTACAATTCCCAACTATCCGATTTTTCTTTTCAACCACGAGACCAGAAGACAAGAAGACTATAAGACAACATGACTACTCCTCCTGTTTGCAACTACGAAGGCTCCGATTATCAACAATCTTTTTGGGAAAAAGGCGGGCGCGAATATGAAGACCGTGCCGAAGCCATTGCTCTCAAGAGGATGCTCCCAAAAAGTGGGAAACTTATGCTTGAGCTTGGCGCAGGTGCCGGCCGCAACACGCCGCGCTACGCAGGTTTTGAGCGCATTGTCCTGTTGGATTACTCCACCACGCAACTGATCCAGGCTCAGGAAAAATTGGGATGCTCCGACAAGTATATTTACGTGGCTGCGGATATTTACCGCCTCCCGTTCCGTGACCGTCAGTTTGACGCGGCCACGATGATCCGCGCCCTGCATCACATGGCGGATGCGCCCAAAGCCCTCAAGCAGATCAGGAACGTTTTGCGTTCGAATGCCGTCTTTATCCTTGAATTCGCGAACAAGCTTAATTTCAAATCCATCTTGCGCTATTTGTTGGGTAGGCAGAAATGGAGTCCGTTCAGCCTTGAACCTGTTGAATTCGTCAAATTGAATTTTGACTTTCACCCGAAGGCGATCCGCAAGTGGCTGGGAGAGTTGGGCTTTTCAATTGAAAAGATCCTTACGGTCTCGCATTTTCGGCTTGGCCTGCTAAAGCGCATTGTCCCTGCCAGATTGCTTGCTGCGCTGGACGGATTGTTCCAACCGACAGGTGAGTTTTGGCAGTTTACGCCGAGTGTGTTCGTGAAGGCGAAAATAAAAGATACGGTTCAGGATGATGAAGTTTCATTGAATGTTGTAGACCTTTTCAAATGTCCCGACTGCGAAGGCGAAAAACTCGAGGAAATGAACGATCATTTACATTGCACGGTCTGTGAATCAAATTGGGCTGTGCGGGAAGGTATTTATGATTTTCGCGAACGGATGAAGTAGAATAAAGGAAGTCCCGTTCGCATGGGTTGGAAGCAAGAACATGACGAAACAACAAGAGCCATTTCCTAAAGTCCCTCCATTTATTACGCCGCCCCCCAAACCTCCGCGGAAAAAAGCCGTTGATGTGCGCGGAATGCTTAGCATTATCACCATGCTGGTCAGCCTTGCCGCGTTGACCTTGTCCATGGGCGGCGCGGCGAAATTTATCATTGATATATTTGATGAAGGTTTAGCGGACAGCCTTGACGGACTGTTGGTCAAGATCGTTGTGCTGGGAATTGCTTTTTTCTTTGGCTGGGTGGTTGGGTTGGTGAGCATTCAAGCTTTTGGAAACCTGATCTATTCCCTTATTATCCAGATCTATGCCGTGGGTTGTCTGTTGGCGGTCAGTGGTCTTTATTTGAAGGTCATCGAGAAACTTTACTGGCAAAAATATGACGGCCTGCACTTTTGGGCTTATCTCTTCATGTTATTGGGCGGACTGTTCGTTTTGATCTGCCTGCATTTGATGGTGGAAAACCATGACTTGCGTCCCTTCGCCATTCCCCTGCTTATTATCAGTGTCATTCAACTGTTCGCGATCATCATTCGGTATGTCTTTGTCGCCAACCCGAATGGCTGGAAGTTGTTTGGAGATTTTTCGATCTTCGGTGTCATGATCTTGATCTCGGCATTGATGCTTGTGCATATTGGCATTCTTTCCCCCCTGCGTGATTCAGTCAATGGACTTTTTATCAGGAAAGACAATTCAAATCATAACCATAATGGGGATAATGATGAAGATGAGTAAAATGGATTTTCCCTTGAAAATAAAAAGGCATTCTTCCAAAATCGAAGAATGCCTTTTTTGTTAGTCCTTTAACAATGGTATGTGGATGAAGAATGTGCTGCCTGGGAATCTTTCTTCATCATGCCCTTCGCTTTCCACCCAAATGCTGCCTTGCAAGGCCTTCACGATGCCAGCCGCGATTGCCAGCCCAAGACCGGCGCCTCCGCCTTTGTAGCTTGTACGGCTGGAGGAGTGTAATTCCACTTTGCCCAATTGATATAACTTCTCGAAGATGATCTTATGTTGTTCGGCGTCAATACCGATGCCTGTATCCTTTATGCGGATCTCGGCGCATTTGCCCAGGCGGCCATCCTCCACTACCTGGGCAGAGACTGTAATGGAGCCGCCATCGGGTGTGAATTTGATCGCGTTGACAATGATATGGTCGAGTGCCTTTTTCAGTAGTTCAGGATCAGCCAACAGCGGGGGAATGTCCCGTAGGGCTTCATCCACGCTAAAGGTCAGGTTGCGATGTGCGAGATCTTCCATAAAATCCTTGTGGATGAGTCGCATGATCAGCCCCAGGTTTACCGGTTCAACATGCGGGTTGATCGCTTGATTATCAAGGCGGGCAACATCCAACATGCTGCTGACAACCTGATGCAAACGATTTGTTCCCTGCAAGACCCCGTCGATTGCCTGTGAAAGCAAGGGATTATTCTGTATCATCGGATCTGCCTTCATCATGCCGAGATAGCCTTTAATGACAGTAAGCGGAGTGCGCAGTTCGTGGGCGGCAACCTGAATGAACGCCGATTTATTATTGTCGTGTTTGGCGAGGTTGTTATAAGCGTTGTTCAACTCTTCCACGCGCTGGGCGACCATGCGCTCCATCATTTGATTCATGCCGGTCACTTCATCGTAGAGACGCGCATTCTCCAGCGCAACGATCGCCTGCATTGCGAAGGTGGCAGCCATCAAACCGTCATCTTCATTGAACGCGTTTTTCGAGCGGCTCAGGGCGAGCAGGCCGATCACTTTATCTTTCGAATATAAAGGCACGCCCAGCCACGAACGGTCACGAGGCAGCCATTCTGGTTGCTTCCAATCTTGTACCGCCTTCACATCGGGGATGAGAAGCGTTTCACCTTTGCGCGCCACTGACTTGTAAAAATCCACATTGTTGATCTGCAAATGGAATTCTGAAATGTCCACGTCCGATGGCAAACCCCGCTGTGCGCGAATGTGCGGATTTCCATTTACATCCTCGATAAATAATATGCTGCGATCATAAGACAGCACCTGTTCGAGTTGGTCAAGGATATGCTCAGGCAATCTTTCGACAGTTGTTAATGAGGATAGCTGGCGGGCCGAACGTGCCAGCGCTTCAGCACCTCGACGCCGTTCCTGCTCGGACTCAAAGAGTTTTGCGTTTTGCTCTGCGGCTTTTTCCGCCACATCCCGCGCGCGGGCAAGTTCCACCGCGCGTTCACGCGCTTCATTTAACAGGCGTTCCACTTCCTTTTGCGCCTGCTCGCGCTGCTGTACGAGCATTGTTCTCAAGAGCGCGCTGGAAAGCAGGTTCTTCAAACGGACATATACATCCCAGTCCGTCGGTCCCATTTCAGCCCACATGAAACCGAAGCGATTGCTGGCCAAAGACAGGGGCATCACCACGGCGTCGTAACGGTGGTCTTCGGGGGTTTTTCCGCGCGGAACCAAACGGCCTGTGGCAAGCGCGGATTTTTCCTTGGGGATGGCGAATTTATTTTGATCATATTGCAGGAGCAGCCGATAGCTTTCGGGCGGCGGGGAAGAGATGGAACCCGGCGCGCTGACATCACTGTAGAACATCACATACCAACGTTCAAACCCGAGTAATGGGAAATTTTTTGCGATCGCGTCGCCGATCCCTTCGAGCGACATGGCTGGAGCCATGGAAAAACCGAAATTGCTCAGCGCTTCTTCCTGACGTTCAAATTGCAGGCGGCGATACGCCTGCGCGCGCTGTGACAGTTCGCCCACCAGCAGGCGCGCCTGTTGAAAAAGGTTTTCCGCCCGCAGCATGGTGGTGGTGCTTGAAATTCCGCCCAGTGCATATTTCCTGAATGTTGAAATAATATTATGCCATGTGGTTGAATCGTATTCGTTATTCTGCAATACCTCCACCATGGCTTGTACGGTTTTCATGAATGCGTCGCTTTTGTCCGACTCACGCAAACTTGCAAGGAATACATCCCAGGCGCTGCCAAAGACATCACGATATTGATCTTTGAACGCATCATTCTCCGGGATGCTTGCGGCTCCGAACAAAGCATGGATGGCGGCTTCGCGTTTATTCTCAAGCCTGCCGGTATGCGCCACTTCCTTGGGAAGCACAATGGCCCTTTGCACACTCTCCGGCAAACATCCACAAGACCAGCGGATGATCAACTGCACCGGCAAAATGTTGACATCATCCACCTGTTCCCCGTTCATCCGTTTTAACAATGCGCCGAAGGCCTGTCTGCCGGCCTCGGTAAAGGATTGATGCACGGTCGTCAACGGCACGCCCAGCGATTGAGATTCTTTTACATCGTCAAAGCCGGTCAGGGCGATATTATCCGGCACCTGAATGCCGCGCTGCTGCAATGCCTCCATCACACCAAATGCCATGCGGTCATTGGATGCGGCAATGGCCTGCACCTGAATGCCCAGTTCATCCAGCAATGTGCGCACAGCGGCGCGACCGCTTTCCGGGGTATGGTCACCTTCCAGAACAAGATGTTCGTCAAAGCGGATATCGTGCGCTTTCAATTCATCCTTGTAGGCATTGAAGCGCAGGTCAGATTCCAAATGTCCCTGCGGACCGCGCACGAATGCGATCCGTTTATATCCATGCGCTTCGATCAAATGGCGGATCACGGAACGCATCCCGCCTGTATTGTCAGCAATAAAAGAAGATACGCCCTCCGCCTGAACTGCAAAGGATGCAACAGGCGTGGGCGCAAAAACACGGCAGAAATTCTTTATATCATCCGCCGAGTTGCCGTAGGCGATATCAGCGGTGAGCAAAACTCCATCGAATTGATCCGGCCGGATCAGGTCATACAACCCATAAGACTGCCTGCCCGGTTCCGACGCGGCCAGCGCCACAGGGCGGCCTCCCACAAAATAGATCACATTCATATCATGGGACTTGGCTGATTCCAATACCCCCGCCATAAACTCAGCGCCCCATAAACGGCTTAATTGTGCGCCAAGTACAGCAATTGTTTTTCGTTCGCCGGCCGGTCTTTTTGTAGTGGTCATATTGGTGTGCGGAAATTATAAGGCAGGAACCTTGAAATGTACTTATCAAATTTAAAAAGAAATGAAGTTGTTACAAATTCAAGCGCGGATCATCGTAAGCAGCATCTTGAACTTTTGCGGAGCCTTTAATGCGTGCGGTTCATTGGCAGGCATGATGATCGCATCGCCAGTTTTCAGCTCGAATGGTTTTCCAGAAATGGTGATCAGCGCTTCGCCTTCCAAAATATGGACGAGCGCGTCGAAAGGCGCCGTGTGTTCGCTCAGCCCTTGATCTTTATCGAAGGCAAACAGTGTCACGTTGCCCGCCTCCGCTTTGGTGATCTGCCGGCTGACAACGGCTGCTTCCTGATAGCTCACCATTTCAATGAGGTTTAAGACTTGGGATTTTGTTGCTGTGGACATGGTTTCTCCTTTTGAAAAAAAACTTCGGAAAACCTTTTGTTTCAAAAGACTTCCGAAGTGTACATTACTTTATTTCGATCTGATATGTTCCAAGCTCACGTGTAAAACGGGTTGTGCCGCTGACAACCAAAAACGCTTTTTCACCGGGTTTCAAACTGAGCGGGATCTGTGCGGTTTGATCTGCATTGAGCGGGATCATCTTCACGCTGGAGTTACTCGTCAGAAGCAGAGCCAGCCGAAACGTTTGAGGAAGAATGTTTTGGACTCGCGCGAATCCTTCAGCCGCCCAGCCTCCATCATCCGCTTCAAAATCGGACCTGTAGCCTGCCGCTTCGACTGCGACATCATCCAGCAGGAGGCCTTCCCCGTTTGTGGCGGCGTCTGTAATATATTCAAAACGGACGAAAACCTTTTTCCCCGCGTATTGCGAAAGATCAACGGTTTCCTCGACCCAGCCGTTGGTGGCGCCGGTATATCCCCAGCCGTATGAATTACCCATTGGGTCATCGGCTGTGCCTGAAGGTGTGGACATGATCTGCCAGGATTTGCCATCTTCTGAAACTTCAAGATAAAGATAATCCCAATCCTTTTCAATATCGAACCAGGTTTGATAGGATATTTCCAGCGGCCCGCTGACATTGGTGAAATCAAATTCGCGGGTCAGGGTCATATCCGATTCATCGCCTTTGTTGGACCAGAAAGCATACGCGCCGGAGTTTGGGTTGACCGGCAATAGTTTTGTGACCGTTGAGCCTGTAAATGAAAGTGTGAAGTCGCCTGCGCATTCTATTGCGATGTAATCCACTCCGTATTGATGAACATCACGTGTGAGCGGTTCCTGTGGACAATTGATGATGGTCTCTGTAGCGGAACCGCGGGTTGCTTCAGGGTAGTTTTTATAGATATAGCGGCCATCGCCGATGGAGGCATCAAGCGTTAAGTTGGTGACTGCCCAATCCATGAAAAAATCGTCGGCGCTGATCAGTTGTCCCGTGGCGGGATCGATGGCGTTGATCTGCTTCAGGGCATTATCCACGCTGTCGAATCCGTTGGCGGAATCTTTGATCAGCGCCTGAGTCGCATTTTCGCCGAAGCGGTCGAGGAAGTAGGTTGTGAATAGGAATGAGGCGCCATAATGCGGCGAGGTTGTGCCCTGCTCGCTCGGCCAGTCATTTAATTGCAGGTCGGGTTGACTGATATACAGCCAGTCGAATCCGCCGGGGTTGTAGCCATTAAGCAGCGCGGCCAGTTCGGATAATCCTTCATTCATCCATGTTGATTCATTTGCATCCAGATTCCAGTGGATCATGTGTTGGAATTCATGCGCCAGCACGCCATAGGTGGACTCTTCGCCGAGGGGGGTGTTGTCGGCATTGAACAGGAACATTTCGTGCGCGTTGGAAAACTCGTTCACCAGCGGGTGGACTAGATCGGCGGAGGAGAAATATCCCGCAACGGTGGAGCCCAGTCCGCCGGAATACAGGATGTAAATGTGCTCGTCCCCGTCAATGCCCGGCGACCATTCACTGCCAAAGAATTCACGGTTTGTCGGGTAGATCTTATTCTCAAAGGTGTCTATCAGGTCTTTCATTTCCTGTGTGTCGTAGGAGATATCGTTCTGCACCCAGAAGTAAACATGTGGTGTGATGTATTGCAGGGTTGCTTCAACTTGTTTGTTTTCGTTCGCATCCAGGTCTGTGACCCAGAATGTACTGGTTTCTCCCATTTCACGCGGCAGAGCGGATGTGGCCATGACTTCTGGAATGTCACAATTGCCTGTAAAGCGGCAGGCCTGTTCACTCTGCCTGCCGGATGGAACGATGGTGTGCTTTAATACCTCCAGGGTATCGCCGGAGTCTGACGCAGTATAAGGGCGCGCAATCTCTGGTTCAGGAGTGGAGGTGGTGGTGTTGCCGGGAAATATCGGGAGCTCGGTGATTGGCGAAGATTGGTTGTAGGTGAAATATCCGTATCCGGCAATTCCTGCCACCAGCACACAGACACAGCACAATGCAATTATTGCCCCGACGATGACCGCTGTCGTACTTGATTTCTTTTCCATATTATTTAAGGTTTCCTTTGGCGTAAAATGATTTTCTTATCATACCGTCTATAACTGAAAACAGCATTAGGAAATTTGTCAGGAAAGAAAAGAGGAAAGACAGCTTGCGCTGTCTTTCCTCTTTTCTTTTAAGTTAACCCAAGTTGCTACCTACCAAAGGAAAGTGATGCTACAAGCGAGCACAAAAAGCGCAACTTTGATTTCAAAACCTTTGGCAGTGACAGCATGAATCGATTTAGGTAATAAGCGTTCAATTAGAC
>JABFSL010000116.1 GCA_013140605.1 Anaerolineales bacterium | reverse complement strand
ATGTTGGTGCTGCCGCAGTTTTGGTTGCCGCCCTCGCCGCGATCTTCATCGGGTTATTAATCCTCGGCCCGCCATTATGGTTGAAACTGATTTCCCTGTTCTCCTAAATCCTTATCACTGGAGTTTTCCCCATGACTTTATCTTTTAAATTCGGCACAGTTGGTTCACCCACTGGCACACCTAAAAAGCCAGGTGGTTCTGTGGGCGCGATTGAATTCAGCAAGTCAATCGGTTTGGATACGCTGGAACTCGGCTGGGTGCAATCGGTGCGCGTGACCGAAGCCACCTGTACGCTGATCAAATCAGCAAGCGAAGAACACGGTGTCGCGTTGAGTGTGCATGCGCCATATTTCATCAACTTGAATGCGAACGACGATGAATGGCCCAAATCTCGCAAGCGATTAATGGATGCCGCGCATTATGGTTGTCTCGCGGGCGCGACGGATATTATCTTTCATCCCGGTTCGTATTTTTTGAATGATCCCATTGAAGTATTGAAAATTGCCATTCCACGATTGCAAGGCTGTGTGGATGAATTGAAAAAGAATGGTGACCATGTGACGATTCGCCCGGAGACGATGGGCAAATCTGCCATGCTCGGCTCGTTTGAAGATGCCGTTGCAATGAGCAAAGCCATGGACATGGTACAACCCTGCCTTGATTTCGCTCATTTGCACGCGCGCCCCGGCGATGGCACGATGAATACTTATGATGAATGGTCGCGTTTACTTGAGATATATGGGAAGGAGCTTGGCAGTAAAGCATTGAAGCGTTTACACATCCATCTTTCCGGTATCGAGTATGGTCCCAAAGGCGAAAAGAATCATCTTCCCCTTGCCGAGGCGGATTTGAATATGAAGGCATTGTTCAAAGCGCTCAATGAATTTGGATGTGCAGGCCGCATCATGTGCGAGAGTCCCATTATGGAGGAAGATGCTTTAAATATGAAGAAGGCTTGGATGAAGGCCAGTGGCGAGAAGGAAAAGAAATAATGAGTGACAACAAAAAAAATCCCGTTCAGTAAAATCTGAACGGGATTTTTTGTTGATCTTACTTGTTCATACCGACATTCATTTCAAATTCTGCCGGGTCGCTTGAAGATGCGGTTAGATTATCTCCGTACATATCGTAATAACCCTGGGCGGAAAAGACAAGGGTAAATTGAGTGTTGCGCGGAACGCCAGTGATCTTATATTTTCCGCTGCCTTCCGTCTTGAGACTCGCGATAATATATTTGTCAGAATAATTATCCCTTGCCCATTGGTCATAGGTTGTCCCGGGCGTAAGAATAAACACCGCCGCACCCGATATCGGATTGTTGGTAGTTGCATCGTAGACCAGACCGAATACTGTGATGGTGTCGCCTTGTGCTGGCGGAGGAGTTGTCCCGCCTCCGCCGCTGCCCACAAGCACTGTGCCTGAAGTTCCCATCAATGTATTATTACCGCCCGCATACATCTCCAGATAATATTCGCCTTCGGGCATGGGGTCGCCGTTATTGGGCAGGTAAGTGCCAAATGTGCCGGCAGTATCGAAGTCCCAGGCATAGGAATATTCACTGGCAGGCTGCCCATTCAAATACCACTGCTCACGCACCAGTTCGCCCGGGGTCATTCCAGAATAATCAAAGCTGGCTCCAATGCAAAGAACAGAAGCGGGGAAGGATGTAACAGCATTGCCCAGATCACAGCCATTGGAATTATAGGTCGCTTCCAGCCAGGCGAAATTAGCAGCCGTTTCACCACCGGACCCGGCTTCTGTTACCACACCAGAAACATTGTACTGGCTGACGTATTCCCTGCCAGCCTGCGCCGCCTGAATCAGCGGTTTGGCCAGTTCAATCGGGCGCAAGGCATTGATAAAACCGCCGATGGGAATACAACTGTCGTTCTGATCGACTGTGCCATCTTTGTTCGTATCCTGGATCTGACGGCAGTCGGTCACATCGCCGCTCCCGCCTGAGGATGCCTGCGTGGGGACTCCGATAATGCGGGCATTATCATCCGCCCCAAGGCCGCCAGAGTTACCGCCAGCGATGGTCGCATCTGTTTTGATCCAGGCGCGGTCGCCAAGCGGGTCTTCAGACGTGAAGCCAGAAACACTTCCTTCTGTAAAGGTGATCGTATCTCCGCCGATGCCGGGGAAACCAAAAATGCTGACATGGTCGCCAACGTGTGTGAGATTTGAATCGCCGAGTTCTACGAAGGGGAAATTCAAGGTATTGGGGTCGATACTTGTGCCGTCCACTGTGGATACGATCTGGATCACAGCGAGATCGAGGAATCCATCCACTGCGCGGACTTCTGCGATGTAGGAAGGTACAGGCGGCTTGTCTTCTGATTCAACGATTGCGATTCCCAATGCGTCGGGCTCCATGTCCGGTTCGCCCTGCGATGCCGGGCTGGCTACATGCGCATTGGTCAGGATCATGCCGGAGGAAGAGAGGATCGTCCCTGATCCTGTGTAGAGCGGTGTCAGTTGGCCGTCCTTATTGAATAAGCCATAGATCTGCACGGTCGCGGAGATCAATTTGGCGCGCTCTGTTTGTGAGAGGCCGCTCCCAGTGTCGGTTGGGTTGGTGTCTGTGGGTGCTTCGGGTGTAGTTGGTTCAACGGGTCCTACGACTCCAACGCAGGCCAGCGTTGCGAGAGCAAGGACAATAAGTATCAACCAGAAACGGTTAAGAATGTTTGGTTTCATGCATACCTCTTTTAGTAACTGATCGATTCAAGGAAAAGATGGAAGCGGTTCAGGTCGGGGTCGTAATTTTTTTCGTCAGCCTGGAAGCTGACTACGACCGCATAGCTGCCGTTTACAAAGATGTAATCTGCGCCGCGCACAACACTTGGAATATTCTTGTGGGTGAGGTCGGGATTGGACTCAACGAAAACATAACTGATTTCGTACGCGGTTTTATCGAATACGGTGACCTCGCGTTGGTCGAGCACGCGGAACGCCAGCAGATCCTGTCCATATCCCAATGTGAGTAGACTGGAAACCTGTGCGAAAGATGTGCCAGCCGCGAGCGGAATTTTGCGAAGAGTGTACGTGGTGCTGAATCCGCTTGAGGAGCGGTCAATGGTGCGCAGAAGTTCGTCGCCGGACGGCTCGGATTGCAGCCATCCCTTTGGCGCTTGCGCTGTGATGCCTTCCACATTAAAAGGAACGCTGCTATTTTCCACGCTGGATTTGTAGAACCAGCCGGCCATCAATGCGATGATCGTAATGACGAGTACGGTGGTTTCTGCGTAGCGGTCACCGAGGGAAATTTTTTTGTTTTCCATTTTTAGCTCCTATTTCCCCGCCTGCAAGGATATTGATCTGATGTTGCGGCGTACAAGCCACAGCACGAACCCGCTGGTGATGAATGCGACAACCGCCGCGAGTATCAACCCCGGCCAGAGACTTGTGGTCGCTCCGCTTAGGCTGACGCTGGTTTGTGCCACAAGTCCGCGTGCCCAGTTGAACAAGCCGTTGAAGACAGCGGCCAGTGTAATTCCCAGCGGCATCCACCAGATTTGTTCGGATTCGAATTTGGCGCGGCCCAGGAAGTAACCCGTAATGCCGGAGAATGAAGCTTGTGCCAATGCGACCACCGCCATGGTGATGACTCCGGTGCCGAGATCCACGCCGCCATTGGAAACAACGAATTGAATGTTGAGCACGGTGGCGTAGCCAAGTCCCGCCGCTGTGGCGTAGATCACGCCGTCGGTGGGTTCATCGAATTCATCGGAATGATAAATGCTGTAACGGACTGCGGCATATTTCAGGAATTCCTGTGTAAAGCCCACAACCAGAATCCCGCCGATGATGGTGGCAAGAGTATTTGCGTGGATCCAGTGGGAAACACGGAACACATTCTCAATGAGTGGGACTCCAATTGCGGCGGCCAGAATTGCGCCGAGTATGAATACGCCCAGCACATATCCTTTTGGCTCCGGTTCGACGCGATCCTGAAGGTAAAAGAAAACCAGCCAGATCGCGGCTGGGACGAGCGCCAGAAAAATGCCGCTCAATAATAAACTTGAGGTTGTGAATACCGGCTTGAGCGCGGCATCCAGAGCATAGACGACCCCAACGAACACGATCAAGCTGATGATGAGCAGGAACTCATTACGCCAGACGTGCTTTCGTTCATGTACTGCCTTTAGTTCAGTCATAAACTTCTCCTCCGCGAAAATGTATAAACAAACTTTATCTTACGTAATAAGAGGGTATAAGTCAATAGGACTTAAGCTTTTTGAAATATTCGGGTGGATACTGACTATAGTTGGGCTGCCAGCCCAAAGTCAGAGGGGAGAAGCGAGAACATGTGCGCGTCGCGGATCTCGGTGCCTATCACCATCCGATTGAGCAATATCCCCTCGTAGTGCGCGCCGACTTTTTCCGCAACGCGCTTGCTGGCGTCATTTCCCACTGCGACAACGATCTCCGTTCGGATCAGGTTCGCCTTTTCAAAAGCAAAGCGTGCGGCTAATTTTGCGGCGCGCCCGGCGATTCCCTGCCCATGTTTTGATGTTCGCACCCAATACCCAAGATTGCAATAATGATATACAGGATGAATGTGACTCAGACTACAGCCGCCGAGAAGTTCCCCATTTTTTGCATCTGCAATGGCGAAGGCATACAGGTCGCCGCTTGCCCATTGTGCGCGTGTGATGGTGATGAAGTTGTTGGCTGTTTCAGGCGTGTATGCTGCGCGCGCCCACGACATCCACGGTTTTAGTTCGGGGATTGATTCTTGAACAGCCTGATGAAGCATGTCCGCTTCCCCAAATTCAAAGGGACGTAATGAGACAATATTATCGGTGAGTGTAATGAATGGGTACATGGTATTTTTCTTAAATAAAAAAGGAGACACTATTGCACTGAGTTTGAACTCTCTGTGACTTGTGTCTCCATTAGGCGGTTTTGAAAAAAATTAAGAAGAGATATATTCTCTCAAGCTGTGCTCCACCGCGTATGCGGCGGCTTCGGCTCGATTGTTTACGCTGAGTTTCGACAGGATGCTCGAAACATAATTCCGCACCGTGCCTTCGCCGAGGAACAAATTCTTGGCGATCTCGCGGTTGGTCTTGCCTTCTGAAACGAGCAGAAGCACATGCTTTTCCTGCTGACTCAAATGTGAAAAAGCGGATGCCTCTTCCTCTTTCACGGCGCGGCGCACTTCCTGAAATACACGCTGTGTCACAGCAGGGTCGAGCAAAGCCTCGCCGCGTCCAACAGATTCGATGGCTTTCACCAAATCGTCACTGCCGATCTGTTTGAGAATGTATCCGGAAGCTCCCGCGCGAATGGCCGAGAACAGCATTTCATCTTCGGCGTAGGAAGTGAGCATGATCACTTTTGTGCTTGGATATTGATTAACGATCTGCTCGCAGGCCTCAATACCCGAAGTTCCAGGCAGACGAATATCCATCACAACAACATCTGGTTTTAGTGAAGCAACCTGTTCCAGAGCCTCACGCGCTGAACCAGCCTCCCCTACCACATCAAATTGCGGGTGCCGCTCCAACAGGGATTTTAAGCCGAGGCGCACCACTTCGTGATCGTCCACAAGGATAATTCTTTGCTTTTTCATGGCCTTATTTTACCTCAGGAATATGCAAAAAATGAGCAAAATTCACTTATTTTTTGGCTTTTTCAATGTTAGCAGATGTTCTTCAATATGCGCCAGACTGCGTTCCACCCAAAGTTGCAGCGCAAGCCCCTCTCCCATGGTTTCGTGCCTGCTTTCGCGTGACCAGGCCTCCTGCGGCTGTTCACTCAAAATTTCACATACTTCTTCGATACTTGCTGTAAACTCCGCCAATATTCCCGCGAGAGATTCTTCCTTATTGTAATTTTTGCTCATCCACTCATCAGCGTCGAAGCTTGTAAATTCTGGATTATTTTCGGCAATGGTGCGGCGGATACGCACGCCATAAACAAATTTATCCACATCGCGTGTGTGAGATGCGAGCTGGTGCAAAGTCCACTCGCCTTCCATTTTTTCATAAGGATCGTTGATCGCCTCACACGCTAATCGAAACTCCTGTGCGGCTTTGCCCAATCTCTCGATCATCTTAATGCGGTATTCGAGCAACTCTTTCATTTTGCCTCCAGTAAAGATAAAACATCATTGATTACATTGTCAGAATTCTCAACCGCATGGACGCGAATCCCGAACGGACTGAATTCCTGATCTGCCTGATCGGATAACGCCCCCAGCCCAGCCTTGCTGGAGAGGTAAGCCCCCGCATCTTGACTCAACCCTTCGCCTGCTCCTGCGACGATGTTCAGGATCGCCCCGTGACCTTTCGCCCGCATTGTGCGTCCCACCGATTGCATCATGAGGAATGCGCCCGTAAGATTTACATCCAATGTGCGATGCCAATCCCATTCATCCATATCCAGCAGGCGGGTGTGCGGCTCCACTGCCGCGTGATTGATCAGGATATCAATGCCGCCGAGATCATCCTCCACGTCATGGATCAATGATTGCACGCCAACCTTTTTTGCGACATCTTCAATATACGCTTTTGCTTTTCCGCCATTCGCAAGAATCTGCCCGACAAGCTGCTCCACATTGATTGGTGAAATATCGTTCGCCGCCACGAAAGCGCCGCGTTCGGCCAATGCTTCCGCAAGCGCCCGACCCGTCCCTTTGCCTACGCCGGTGATGAGAACAACTTTGTCTTTAAGTTCCATTTTTATTAATGCTCCGCGTTGCGAATTATTTAATTACACACTGGGATTGTATCTGTATTTTCGTAGGCGTTCAAAGGCAAACCAAAATATGGTGAGGGATCATATGTGTTTTCAATTTCAAGTTCATTTTTGAATTTCCCGAAACCATCATCCTTGACCACGGAAATATGCAAGTGAACACCAACGGGGTTGGCTGGGTCGCCGGAATAATTTCCCTGATACCCGAGGAATGTACCGGCTTCTACATATACTTCTTCTGTGCCGGCCGGGAATTGTGATGAGATAAAGGCGTTTCCCTGAAAATCTGCCATGTGTGTGTAATATACCCAAATCTGTCGATTGGGTTGAAGCGGGTCTTCCGGCACGCGGATAATCACAGTGGATTTCCAATCTGCTTCGCGAGTGAGGTAGCCCTGGTAGGCCGCGATGACTGGGGTGACGCCAGACTCTGTCCCTGAGAAAATGTCTATTCCGGCGTGGCGGTGACCGGGTCGGAATGAATCGTCCCAAATGAAGCCGATCAACCCGTCAGTGGGGAAGATGAATGGGGCAGAATCGCATTGGGTGCCAGCTTTCATCATCAAATCCGGGCGGGAGGAGGGGTCACGCAAAAAAGCAAAGGTTTGTGTGGTGCGTGCGGAGCCGCGCCTGTGGGAAAAATAATAGTATAGCGACGCAGTTAACAGGATGATGATTAAGATCATCAGTGGAATTCGTTTTGACATTCCGTGCATTATACCCATGTTGAAATGACTCGAAAAATCCAAGCTTTGTGAAGGTTTAGACAAATTGAGCTAATTTACTTGTACATTTTTTAGATTGGGTAGATAATTGTTTAAAGTTTCATTTTTGCAAGGTCAAAAAACATTAAAGGTGTGGGTTAGTCAGTCTGAACGAGATTGGAAAACCGCCGAAATTTCTTTCGGCTTTTTTGATGATAAATAGGAGGCGCTTTCACAAATATTGACATTGGCTGCTAATTGCTTGTACATTTCATAAATCAATCTTATAAGAGGAGAGACAAAAAATGTATCGAAAAGTTTTTAACATGCTTTCGCTTTTGGTTGTGTTGGCAGTGGCATTCTCAGCAGTTGCCCCCGCCGCCGCCCAGCCTAGATATGATTCGTCAGAAGAGAGTCAAGTAGAAGAAAGTTCCAACGGAATTTATATCGTTCAAATGATCCATGCCCCGGCTATTTCCTATGAAGGCGATATTCCGGGATTGGCTACAACGAAACCCCTTGAAGGGGAGAAGATCGACCGGCATAACCCGGATGTCCAGGAATATGTTGGACACCTGGAAGATGAACATAATGATGCGCTGCAGGAATCCGGCGGCCAAAAGCTCTATGATTACGGCTATACCTTTAACGGTTTTGCCGCCGAGTTGACCGTTCAGCAGGCCAATAAGCTATCCAAAGTTGACGGCGTTTTGCAGGTCAGCCCGGATCAACTTCAAACCATTGATACTTCTTCAACCCCAAGTTTCCTTGGTCTTGACGCAAAGAAGGGTCTTTGGAAGCAACTTGGCGGACCCGATGATGCCGGTGAAGGTGTTGTGATCGGTATCATTGATTCTGGCATCTGGCCTGAGAGTCTGAGTTTTGCTGATAGTTTCGACGAGAATACTAATCAGTGGACTTTCGCTAGCGGGGAAGAAATTGAGTTGGAATACAAGGCACCCAAGAATTGGACCGCCGCCTGTGTATTGGATAACGCAACTTGTAACAACAAGTTGATCGGCGCTCAATACTTCAATGCGGCTTTCGGTGGTGACGCTGGTATCGCTGCCACACGACCTTGGGAGTTCCTCTCGGCTCGTGATTACAACGCTCACGGAACACACACTGCTTCCACAGCCGGCGGCAACTTTGGCGTTCAGGCCACTGGCGCGGCGGCTGTATTCGGTTCCATCAGCGGCATGGCTCCTCACGCTTATATTTCAGTTTATAAGGCTTTGTGGTCAACGGAAAGCGGCGATACGGCCAGCGGCTTTACATCTGACTTGGTAGCGGCGATCGATCAGGCTGTTGCCGATGGCGTTGATGTGATCAACTACTCGATCAGCGGCTCGACCACCAACTTCCTTGATCCCGTTGAAATTGCATTCCTTAACGCGGCGGATGCTGGTGTGTTTGTTGCCGCTTCTGCTGGTAACAGCGGTCCCACAACCGGTACCGTTGCTCATCCCAGCCCATGGATCACTACCGTTGCGGCTGGTACACATAACCGCAACAGCGCTGGTTCTGTCACTTTGAATGGCATTACCTATAGCGGCGCTTCATTGGCTGCCGCTGCTGTAACCGCTCCGTTGATCGATTCAACTGCGGCGGGCTTACCTGGCGCGGACCCAACTGAGGTTGCCTTGTGCTTTAGCTCAGCTGATGGCGGCGCAGTGTTGGACCCCGCATTGGTAGCAGGCAAGATCGTAGTCTGTGACCGCGGTGTGAATGCTCGTGTGAATAAGAGTCTGGCTGTTCTTGAGGCAGGCGGTGTGGGTATGATTTTGCTGAACACCAGCCCCAATTCATTGAATGCAGATTTCCACTACGTTCCGAGCGTTCATTTGCAGAATACGGATCGCGCGGCGGTTAAGGCTTATGCCGCTACTCCAGGCGCAACAGCCACGATTAACGCGGCTGTTCTCACCTTCACTGATCCTGCTCCGTTCACTGCATCCTTCTCGTCACGCGGACCACTCACTGCTGGCGGCGGCGATTTGCTCAAGCCTGATGTGATTGCTCCTGGACAGGATATTCTGGCTTCGGTGTCACCGGCCATCGCGGGTCGTGATTTCGACCTGCTCAGCGGAACATCCATGTCCTCTCCACATGTGGCGGGTCTTGCTGCTTTGCTCAAGGATCTGCATCCCAAGTGGTCGCCCATGGCAATCAAATCTGCTTTGATGACCACTGGTTATGATGTTCTGGACGGCCCCAATACCAATCCTCTGGTGATCTTCCGCCAGGGCGCCGGTCATGTCCGCCCCAACAGCGCGGCTGACCCCGGTTTGGTCTATGATTCAGGTTTCAATGAATGGCTCGCCTTCCTGTGCGGTGCCACAACCGGCGTTAACCCAGCTTTCTGCAGTTCTTTGGCTGGCGCGGGTTATTCACTCGATCCGAGTGACTTGAATGTCCCATCCATTGCCATTGGTCAATTGGCTGGTGTACAGACTGTCACACGCACCGTGAAAAATGTCGGCGAAAAAGAGAAATACACCTTCTCTTATAGCGGCTTGACTGGCTTCACAGTCACCCCGAGCGTCAGCTCGTTCACCATTGAAAAGGATAAGAGCAAGAGCTATTCTGTTACATTCACAACGAATGGTGCTGCTCTCAATGCCTACACCGGTGGTTATGTCACATGGACTGGTAACAAGGGCCATGTTGTCCGCATCCCGGTTGTGATCCGCCCAGTGGCGATGGCTGCTCCTCGGGAAGTGTCCGGCAGCTACAACGTGACTTTTGGCTACACCGGTCCGTTCACAGCCACACCTACCGGTTTGGTTGCTGCTCAAACCTTTAGCGGTGATATTTTCACTGGTGATTTCCTTGATTTCCCTGTGACCATTCCTGCAGGCACCACCTACGCCCGCTTCTCCCTGTTTAATGCTGATACCACCGCTGGCAGCGATCTTGATCTCTATGTTGTCAATGGCAGCGGCGCTTTGGTTGGGACCAGTCTTGGTGGAACCTCAGACGAAGAGGTCAACCTTGTAAATCCAGGAGCCGGTGACTATACAGTCTTTATCGACGGCTTTGGAACTGCCAATCCTTCTCAATTCACCCTGTATGCCTGGGTGTTGGGCGGCACTGCGGCTGGCAATATGACAGTCAGCGCTCCGGCCTCCGCGACAGTTGGTACGGTAGGCGCGATCAACCTGACCTTTAGCGGTTTGACTCCGGGTGCCAGATATCTTGGCAGGATCTCATACAGCGGTATTGCTGGTCTTCCCAGCCCGACCGTTGTACGTGTCAACCCGTAATTCCGTTCGTTTGATAAGTTAGTAAAACAGGCCGGCAGAATTTCTGCCAGCCTGTTTTTTTTTAATTGATGCGGATTTTTCTAGGTGTTGCTTGGCGCGCCTTCAATGGGTGGAAGCGGATTCTTGCAATAAGTCAGCGATCTATCTTTCCCGGCGTGATATTCAAAATCGCGGACATCGTATTGCAATTTGATCAGATATCCGGGCGTCAAGACTTGCGCATACAGCATGTCAGGCTGCGGACAGCCGAAACTTCCGTCAGGCCAGACAACTTCCTTCGCTTCCGCAACGAGAATATCACTGGCAGAGATGGACAGTCGTTGGGCCAGGTCTGCCTTTGCTGCTTCGACCAGCCCTTCCAGACCGGGTGCAGAGGGTGCCGGTAAAAATGGATTCATTTGTGGTTTATCTCCTTGGGTTGGTTGTGCGGGAATAAGGGTTGAAAGCGGTATCTTGGTCGGGTCTGTCAATGGCAGGTCTGAAGATTCTGCCGCATTTGTTGGGGCAGATCCACAGCCTGTTAGTGTCAGTATCAGTAAAACTATAAGCGAAATCCAACGGGTCTTCATGATATATTCTCCTTCTGATAAAGATGGATACGAATATGCGGTCTGGTATTCTTTCTGACGACACCCAGGTTTGAAAGGTTCCCCGACTTCTTATCTTTGTGGATATTTTATTTCAGCGATAACATAAGCATAACATCATTTGTACCGGAAGAAGTCAAAATGAGCCTTATTCCCGACCCAGGAGCGTGCCAATTAAATTATTGGGATTAAAAGTGTTGAATTTGTAAAAAAACATACTATAACCCAAGTTGCCACCTTTCGGAAAGGTTGACAAAAATCCATGAGATTCAATACAGTTGGGGTATCCCGACCACCAACAGGAGAACCTCATGGATACCCAAATTATAGTAGTGTTTTGTTTATGT
>JABFSL010000044.1 GCA_013140605.1 Anaerolineales bacterium | reverse complement strand
GAATTCGCAAAGCAGACTGTTGATTTCTTGAATCAATACAACGCAAATTTGATCCTCGAAAGACTTGTGCCGTTCTCGTTCATGATCATTGGATTTTTCCCGATCACGATCTCGCTGGTGGTGGCGTTGGAGGCATTTGTCGGTGAGAAGGAGCGCGGCACAATTGAACCCATGTTAAGCGCTCCGCTGGATAACTGGCAGTTATATTTTGGAAAATTATTGGTGGGTGTGGTTACACCATTAGTCGCCAGTTATTTTTCCATAGCTTTTTATTTGGTATTGGTTGCGCGGCAGGATCTTGTGATGCCGCCCTTCATCACCATGCTGCAATTGGTTCTGTTGACCACTGCCCATGCGACCTTGATGGTGAGCGCGGCGATTGTGATCTCCGTTCAATCCACTTCGGTCAAGGCCGCAAATTTGCTGGCTTCCTTCATCGTGATTCCCGTCGCCATTTTGATGCAGGGCGAAGCTGTGATGCTCTTTTGGGGTAATGAGCAGGTGCTATGGCTGGCTATTGTGGGCGTGATGATCATCTCCTTGTTGTTGATTCGTGTCGGTATTGCTCACTTCCAACGTGAATATTTGTTGGGACGTGAAATTGACGTGATCAATCTCCGCTGGGTCTGGCGCACATTTTTGATGAATTTCATGGGCGGAGCGCAGTCACTGGGCGAATGGTATCGGAGAGTTTTGGGGTCCGCCTTGCGCCGCATTGCACCCGCAATTTTGGCGGTGGCTTTGATCGCAGGCGTGAGCTTATGGATGGGATATGACTGGATCATGGTCAATGTTCCAGCGGCGATCAGTAAAGCTTCCCCGGAAAACCTGCAGAAGTTATCTGACCGCGTTCGTGAAATGCCCGACCTTTCGAGCTTTCAGGAAAGTATCAATGCTCCGTTTCTGTTCCTGAATAATACGCGCGCAGTGACGTTGATATTCTTTGCGGGCCTGTTCTCTTTCAGTGTGCTGGGCGTTTTATTGTATATGGTGAATATCGGAATTATCGGCGGGCTGTTCGGGTTGTTCCAATTGCTTGGTATTCAGCCCTGGCCGATATTCCTGGCAGGGGTCGTGCCGCATGGCGTGTTTGAGATTCCCGCCTTAATGATCGGCTCTGCCGTGGTGTTATATATGGGTGTTGCCATTGTCACGCCGCAGACGGGCAAATCCATGGGCGAAGTGATTCTTGAGTTGTTCGCAGACTGGGCGAAAATATTCATTGGCCTGGTCGTGCCGTTATTGGCTGTAGCCGCCGTGATCGAGGCATATATCACGCCCACTCTTTTACATAATGTATTGAAATAATTAAAAACATCCTCAATAAAAAATCAGCCGCAGACGCTGGGGATTTGCTCCATGCGCTCTGCGGCTGAAAATTATTTGATCTTTTGCAAAAGCCTTTTTCGCCACAGAGACCGCAGAGAAAATCTTGAGTTCTTAAGTGGTTTTCCTCAAAAAGCTCTGTGCTCTCTGTGGCTAATGCTCTCACTTATGCAAGAGGTCAATTATTTCAAACTACCAGCCTGAAATATAAGGCTGCCATTCGCCGTTTTCTGTCAGATGCCTGCCAAAGATATAAGCCGCATTCGCCGGCGGTTCCTTTGGAATATGCATCAGACGCATGTGCGCCTCATCCACTTTGCGCCCGCCCTTGTGATGATTGCACGGCGAACAGGCTGTCACCAGATTTGTCCACTTATGCTGCCCGCCCATGTGACGCGGGATCACATGATCCACTGTCAAATTGACTTCACGCCTGCCGCAATACTGACAGGTATAATTGTCACGTCGGAATATTTCGCGGCGCGTCAATTTGACGTGCGGGCGCGGCCGATGAACCTGGGTTTCCAGTCGAATGACAGAAGGACGCGGGAGCAGTTGCGAAATTGTGCGGATGTGTCCACGCCCATTTACGATCATATCGGCTTTGCCTGCAAGGATCAGGCCGATCGCACGTCGGGTTGAGCATACATGAATAGGCTCAAAATTAGCGTTGAGTACCAGTACCGGTTCCTGCATAGTGGCTCTGCAATCTGCATGATTATACTGCCAGTTTATAAGACTTCGGAAGTCTGGATTTAGAGGAGCATTTGAAATGAAAGTATTGATCGCGGGCGGCTCCGGGTTTCTTGGGCGCGCGCTTACCAGATCTTTTCTCGCAGACGGGCATAAGGTTTTTATTCTTTCCCGCAGTTCGAGTGCGCCGGAAGGCGCACAAGCCGTAAAATGGGATGCCAAAACCACACAGGGCTGGGGACACCTCGTCAACGAAATGGATGTGATCATCAACCTCGTGGGCAGGACTCTCGCCTCCTGGCCGTGGACTGCTTCAACGAAGCGCGACTTCCACGATTCACGCATCCTGCCGGGCCTGGCGCTTGCTCAAGCGATTCTGCAAGCGGATCACCGCCCGGGCGTTTTCATCCAAGCCTCGGGCATTAACCATTATGGGCTGCACGGTGAACTGGCCGACGAGTCCACTCCGCCCGCAGATGATTTCCTTGCACAGCTTACCGTAAAATGGGAAGCCGCAACGCAGTCTGTTGAAGAACTGGGTGTGCGTCGCGTTGTGGTTCGTTCGGCGGTAGTGCTTGCAAGAGACGGCGGTTTGCTCTCCATGATGGCGCTTCCCATTAAATTATTCGCTGGCGGACCGCTTGGCTCAGGCAAACATGCCATGCCGTGGATTCACATCAACGATTGGGTTGGGAGTGTGCGATATCTGGTTGAAAATGAAAATGCTCGCGGCGCGTATAATCTGATCGCACCCACGCCTACCTCCAATGCGGAATTCAACCGAACGCTTGCAAACGTAATTCATCGTCCATATTGGTTTCCAACGCCAGCTTTTTTACTGCAAATTCTTTTAGGAGAAATGAGCGTCCTGGTTGTGGAAGGTAGGTTTGCTCAACCCAAACGGCTGATCGAGTCTGGGTACCGGTTCCAATTTTCGGCTGCGCGCGAAGCGTTGTCTGATCTGTTCAAATAAAGTCAAAGGAGTAAAAATCTTATGAAGCGAATTATCCTGGTGTTGGCGGTTTTTCTATCCGCATGTGCACCTTCTGCGCAACAGCAAGTTGTCCTGCCCATCCTTCTCCCAACAGCCACCGCTTTTGTTGACCCATCCTATCCCAGCGCGCAAGTGGAATTGGCCGCACCGAATCAGGTTGCGAGCGGTATTGAAGTACGCATGGAGCGCGCTTCAGTGGAGGGAAAAGATGTGAATGCGGATGTTTGCTTTACATTGCCCGACACATCAGATTGGGGAGTCTTGTCTGCGAGCTTGAATTATGGCGGCGTTGTTTTACAGGAATTTGGAACAACCCTGGTGAGTTTGCAGGAGCCGTCAAATGGAGTGGCGGGGCTGCGATGCGATACGCTGACATTCATCGTCCCACCTGATGCCGACCTCACCAACGCAACCATTGTGATCGATTCGATTGCGGCCACTCCGCGTGAAGGGGAGTATTGTTCCGTTTACATGCCGAAGATCCAACAGGCCATGCTTGATCGCGGCATTGGCATTACTTTGGATTGCGTGGATGTGAATGGAGTCTTGACCATGCAGATTCTAAGCATACCGCCGGAGATGACACAGGAACAGGCCGAGCAAGTTGTTTACAGCGATGAATTTTTTGCGGTAAAAGGGCCGTGGACTTTTACGTTCAATTTGTCGCAGTGAAATTCTTGTTGTATAATACGCGCATGTTCGGAATTAGATTTTTCAGCAACTATTACTATTACACCAAGCCATAAAACTTTTGCGATGGTGTGCATTGAACGCGCCCTACTATCGCGGGCGCGTTTTTGTTTGTCAATTTCAAGTGGAGATATTATGAACATCGAAGAACAAGTTGAATTATTGATGCAGGGAACTGAATATGGCGATGAAGACCTCAAGAAGGCGATGACCGCTGAATTGCGCGCGCGTCTGTTGATCGCTGAAAAAGAGAATAGGCCGCTGCGTGTGTATTGCGGTTATGACCCAACCTCCACAGACCTGCATCTTGGCCATACGATCTCAATGCGCAAACTGCGCCAGTTCCAGGATTTGGGACATGAGGTGACTTTTCTGATCGGGAGTTACACTGCATTGGTGGGTGATCCGTCCGATAAAAATAAAGCGCGTCCAATCCTGACCGAGGAGAAGGTCGCCGAAAATGCATTGACCTACACCGAGCAGGCTTTTCGCGTGCTTGACCGCGAGAAGACGAAGATCCGTTATAACGGTGAGTGGTTGTCAAAGCTCACGCTTGTGGATTTGATCCGCCTTGGGCAAAACTTCACTGTCCAGCAATTTTTGGCGCGCGATAATTTTTCCAATCGCCTGGAGAAAGGCGAGCCGATTTACATCCATGAAACCTTCTATGCGTTGATGCAGGGCTATGACGCGGTTGCGATGGAAACGGATGTGCAGGTGGGTGGCACAGACCAGCTATTCAATATCATCGTCGCTGGCCGCAAGTTGCAGGAAGCGTTGGGACAAAAACCACTGGTTGGAATTATCGTTGCCATTTTGCCCGGTACTGACGGCGTGCAAAGAATGTCCAAATCCACTGGGAATATTGTGCCGATCAATTCTGGCGCGAATGACATGTTTGGAAAATTAATGTCCGTGCCTGATTCAGCCATGAGTTCGTACATGCGGCTTGTCACACGCTGGAGTCCGCAAGAGATCGAAAAGATCGAAAAAGATGTGGCTTCAGGTGCGTTCCATCCGCGTGATGCAAAGATGAACATGTCGAGTGAGATCACTGCGATCTTTTACGGGGAAGAGGATGCCAAATCTGCCCAGGAGAATTTCATCAAGACTTTCCAGCAAAAGGAGATTCCCGATGAAATGCCCGAATACGAATTGCAGGATGGTCAAACAGTTGTGGATGTGATCCTGGCTGCGAAATTAGCTGAAAGCAAGAGCAAAGCCCGCGCATTGATCGATCAGAAAGGCGTGCGTTTGGATGGGGAAGTTCTTGAACGTGGCGATATGCCTTTCCCGCATAAAGGTGTGTTGCAAGTGGGGAAGAGAAAGTTTGTGCGCGTGAAGTGATGATCTGCAAACAAAAAGAAGATGCAAACTTTGCGTCTTCTTTTTGTTTCTGTTTAGTCAACTTTTTTTATCGGCTGGGTTTTTTCCTTCTCTTGAATATCCTTGAACCTCATCATTTTCAGGAATACCTCAACGATGTTTGGATCAAAGTGTGACCCTGCTTGATCGCGAATATACTGAATTACCTTTTCCTTTTCCCAGGCCTGGCGGTAGGGGCGGTTTGATAACAAGGCATCCCATACATCTACAATGGCGAAGATGCGCGCATGAAGGGGAATCTCCTCTCCTTTTAATCCCTGCGGGTAACCGCTGCCATTCCACCACTCATGATGTGAATAGGGAATATCCAGTGAAGAGCGCAGAAAAGTTATGGGATATAGCAAGTCAAACGCATACTGTGTATGCTTGCGCATTTCAACAAATTCCTCCTCAGTCAGCGGCCCTGTCTTGTGGAGAATTTCGTCAGGCACTCCCATTTTGCCAATGTCATGCAGCATTACGCCGCGCTGCAGCTGAGTCAACTCAGCTTTGGAAAGGCCGATTTGCCGTGCCAGGTCCAGGGTCAGGTTGGTGACGCGCTGAGTATGTCCATGAGTTTCTTTATCCCGCAATTCAAGCGCTTTGCCCCATCCAGCCAGCGTTGTGTCATACGCCTGTATAAGTTCCTGATTTGATTTTTGCAAGTCCTTGAATAATTGTGTATTGTCAATTGCGGCAGCGGCATGCAGGGCAAATGTCTGTGCAAGATCGGCGGCATTTTGATCGAAGGCGGCGAATTTGAAACTGCCTAAAGTAATATAGCCGATAATATTCCCATGGACCGCGAGCGGAATGCCCAGCCAGCCTCGTATGAAATCTGCGCCAGCCCATCTTTCATAACGGGTATCGGCAAGCGCGTTTTCAAGGATTAGCGGCCTTTGAGTTTGCTTTATGATGAGGAGGAGTTCATTCTGCGATGGGAAGGTTTGGTTTACGATTGTCTTGTTATTGCTGAACCCTTGCGCGGCCACAATCCTTACATTTTCATCTTCGAGAAGCATCATGGATCCCAGATCAAATGGGACAACCTGCTTGAGTGCGGTCAGGATGGTTTCCAGCACTTCCTGCGGGTCAAGCGAAGACGTTATGGCTGTTGCGGCCAAACGAAGATTATCAGCTTCGAAGCGGCGTTTACGTTCAGCCTCAAATAAACGCACATTCTCGATCGCTGTTGCGGCCTGCTGTGAGAACGTTTGCGTAACGATGGCATTATTTTCAGTGAAAGCGTTGGGGTTGTAGCTGTCCATGGTGATGTATCCGATCACCCGTCCTCGTGAGATCAGGGGGACGCCCATCCATCCGCGTACGTGGTCTGTATCGCCCCATTTTTCAAAGCGGTCATCGATCAGACAATCATCAATGATCAATGCTTTTCCTGTTTCATTAATGGTGTTGCATAAAATATTATCAAGGGAAAATACCTGTCCAAGCACTTTTTCAGGAGCAAGGAGTCCTCTGGCCGCTGTGACCCGCAGATGGTCTTCCTCGATTTCCATAATGGATGCGCTGTCATAGGGTGTTATCTTGTACAGCCATTCGAGAATTGCATTAAATAAACCTGGCAAATCAAGAAGGTTTGCAAGCGCCATGGTTGCATGCATGACCGTTTCAGCTTCTTTGCGGCGGCGTTGCTCCAATTCAAATAATCGGGCGTTCTCGATGGCAACTGCGGCTTGTTGAGCCAGACTGCTCAGAAATTCCAGATCGGTGGTTCGAAACTCATTGTTTGATCCCGAACGCCATACCACCACCAGTCCAGTTAATTGACCTTTTGAAAGAACGGGCACGCCCATAATATGTTCATATGGATCATCCTGGGTACCCTTAATGGTGACTGAACGCGGATCTCCCATGGTGTCGTTAACGATCTCGCCAAATTTTTGCAAGGCGATATTTCCCAAAATTCCCACACCTGTCTGGATCGGATCGTTCTTAATCTCTTCTGCTTCTGCGCCGATGGCAGAGATGGCGCGAAGGAGTGGTTGATTGGGCTCAGCTAAATAAACCGCGCTTGTTTGCGCTTTTAGCAGATCCCTTGCGTACAAGGCAATTCGCTCCAGCACGATATTGAGTTGTGGTGTGGCCGAAATATCACGTCCCACCTCTGCGATTGCCGCGGCTTCCTGTGCGCGGCGCATGGTTTCTTCAAACAGCCGAACCGACTCGATGGAGATGGATGCCTGTTGAGCAATGCTGACAAGAAAATTTAATTCAGGCATATCGAACAGACCGTTCGACTTTAATCTCCATGCATTTATGGCGCCAATGGATTTTCCATGCAAGATCAAAGGAGCAGACATCATTGTGTCCAGTCTGGCGTCATCCTCTGGTGTGCCGGGCACTGTGATTTTTCTCGGGTCTTTTGCAATATCATTTATGATCTCTGCCTTCCCGCTGGCAATAACATTACCGGTAATCCCATCGCCGACATTGATCGTATGCATCATCATTTCTTTTTGATACGCCCCCTGGGCGGTAACGATCTTTATGGTCTTGTTATCCTCTTGAAGCAGATAGACTGCGATCGTGCTGGCATTAAGGAGTGAAATGGCACGTTCGGCGATCTTATCCAGTGCGGATATTACTTCCTTGGTAGTCGCAATTTCGTTTGCAATATTTGCCATTGCTTCAATGATACGGGTGCGGCGGTTTTCCTCCTGAAATAAGCGCGCATTTTCCATGGCTATTGCGGCCTGGTTGGCAAATGTCTGTGCAATGGCAGCGTGCTCAAGGTTGAAAAAACCCGCTGTTCGGCTGTCCAGATTTAGGTAGCCGGTCAATTTACCCTGCGAAAAGAGTGGGATTCCCATCCAACAGCGGATATACTCCGAGCCTTTTAATTTTTCAAAACGGCTGTCAGTTTGAACATCTGGAATAATGATGGGTTGGCGGATGCTTTCACTATTGCCCCACTTTTCAGGCTGGGTTGAGTATTTTTTACCCAATAGCTCTTCTGCAATCCCGCGCCCTGCGATGATCTTGAAATCTCCGCCCCTGACCGTTTCTATGGATGCGCTGTCGTAGGGGACCAATTCGGCCAGTGAATCGAAGATGATCTCGAAGACTTTGTCCATTTCAACGGATGTTGTTAGTGCTTCGGTCGCTATTCGAAGTGACTCGGCCTGTTTACGGCGGCGCTGTTCCGCATCAAATAGGCGCGCATTTTCAATGGCTATCGAGGCATGGCTGGCAATAGCCAGACCGAGTTCCGCATCTTCCTCGGTAAAGCGAGCTGTTTGATAACTGTCAAGCGTGATAATGCCAATGGCGTTTTCTTTTGCGATTAAAGGAATCCCAAGAAATGATCTTAAGTTTTCGTTTTCCACGGAGCCTTGATAGCGTGTGTCCTGATGTGCGTCATCCACGCGGATCGTTTTCTTTTCCTTAATCACATATTCATTCAACGGAAATCTGCTTAGTTTGATGGAACCTTGCTGCGCAAAAACCGTTGCTTCTCTGCCAGTAGCGGCTAATATATTTAATTGATCCCCATCCAAAAGTTGAATGGTGCCTGAATCTGATGGGATGACCTTGATGATCTGACCAAGAATGGAGTGCAGCACCTGATCCAGGTCCAGGGATGAAGCGGCTGTGCGTAATAGATCCAGTATTGCCGCTTCGCGTTGGCTTTGAGCTTGTTCAGCCTTGTACAGGCGCAGCTTTTCAATCGCAGTTCCAAGCCCGGCTGCAATTGTGTTTAACAAACGTTCATCTTTTTCATCGAATGCGTTTTCTCGTTTGCTTTCAACATCGAGCACACCGATAATGTGACTCTGGACCCAAAATGGAACACAAAGCTCCGATTTTATTCCGGATGTTATTTCCATATATTCCGGATCATTTGTGACATTATCGACGCGTATGGCCCTGCCGGTTATTACAGCTCTGCCTGTAATTCCCATTGTGATAGGGTGGCTATTTTCCCAGTTTTCCACATTTGGCCCAATGCAGGACGGGTGCGGAATAAGCTGATCCCCCTTGTCGTTCAAAAGAAGCACACCGCAAACTTCTGTAAATATACTGGCAATAATTCGGATGGTTTGCTCAATGATTTCGTCTTCCGTGTTGCTATGCGTTCCTGCCATGGATGTGGCGTGCAGGATCGTTAATTCCAGCAACTGGCGCTCAAGAGTTTCCTCTGCTTGTTTCCGTTCTGTAATATCCTGGGAAACAGCAATGATCACATCCTGCCCAAAATATGTGCCTCTGCTTAAGTTAACAATTTTGGGAAATACCTGTCCATCGCTTCTTTTCCCCCAGAATTCAAACTCTTGTGCCTTCCCTGTAAAGGCTCGCTCCATCATTTTTATAAGGTTTTTAATATCGTTTTTGCCAGGAGCGCTGAGATCCAGAGGTGTTTTTCCAATGAAGTACTCTCTTGGAAAACCGTACATTTTGACCGCGCCATCGTTAACATCAAGAAACCGTCCATTTTTATCTTGAATGTAAATGGCCTGGTCAACAGTGTTGAATAAACCACGGTAACTACCCTCGTTGGCTTTTGCCGCTTCCTGCGCCTCTTTTTGCGCGGTAATATCAAGCATAATTCCAAGCCAATAATTTGGATTGCCGGCCTGGTCGCGAATCAGATGTGTATCCTCTCGGATCCAAACATAGCAGCCATCCTTTTTCTTTATTCGATATTCGACCTGGAAGGGATCTCCTGTTTCATTGGTGCGCTTGTCTTCAGCAAGGATTTTGTCACGGTCTTCAGGGTGGAGGCTGTTATCCCAAAGATTATCCCCTGCACCCCACTCTTCAGGTGTATAACCCAGAACATCTTTTAAGCGCGGACTCATATAGCGGCTGACCGTGTCATTATAAAAATCATCAAGAAATACCACGCCTGGGAAACGTTCTACAAGGGTTTTATATTTGCTTTCGCTTGCCTCTATAGCCAGCTCGGCTTGTTTCCGCTCCGAAATATCTGTCAGGAATCCTTCAAAATATAAGATGTCACCATTTTCATTTTTCACTACGCGGGCGTTGGTGGATGTCCATATTATGGAACCATCTTTGCGAAGATTTTGAGTTTCAAATTTTACAACCGATCCTTTTGCCATCAACTCTTCTATAAATTTTTCCCGCGACTCTGCGTTGACATGGATCTGACCGCTGATATTCGTAACGGAATTGAGCATAGCTTCTGGTGAATCATAGCCAAATATTTCCGCCATGGCCGGGTTCACACTTAGGAATTTCCCGTCAGGGGTTGATTGAAACAGCCCCTCGGCTGCGTTTTCAAAAATATTGCGATACCTGTTTTCGCTTTCACGCAGGGCTAATTTCTGTCTTTCAATTTGTGTTTGTGAATGGGCGTTTTGTAAAATGATCGGTAGTCTGTGGAGGTAATCACTTTGCTTAACAACATAATCCGACGCGCCAGCTTTTAATGCTGCGACAGCGATTTTGATATCATCTTGATTTGTTATAAGAACAATTGCGGTTGTTATTCCCCTTTCACGCACAAACTGGATCACATCCAATCCGGAGCCATCCGGCAGGCTGTGATCACACAAGATCACATCATATTCTGTTGTTTTTAGCAGGGAGAAAGCCTCCTGCAGATTTTTAGCGGTTTGCAGGTCAAATTCAGCTCCATGGACATCCAACGAGCGTAATGTTAATTCGACATGCGCGCTATTATCTTCTATATACAAAATTTTCATTTTATGTTTTTTCTGTTCACTAATGATTATAGAGCATTCTGGGAGAAACCATCTTGCTAATTAATAACAGAATATTTTCTCGGGGCGAATTCACTAAAAAACAAACCTTTTGATGCAAAACTGCATCAAAAGGTTTGTTTTTCTTTTGCCTCAATTTGAGGTGTATTTTTTGCTAGAGGCGTCGGCGAGATTCGAACCCGCGATGAGGATTTTGCAGACCCTTGCCTTACCACTTGGCCACGACGCCATATATATTACAACGAGGACTGCCGATTGAATTTATTTCCAATCTGCAACCCTCTTTGTTAGAGCGGGCGATGGGATTCGAACCCACGACCTTCTCCTTGGCAAGGAGACGTACTACCACTGTACTACGCCCGCAATATTCGGCCAACTTTCAGCCGGGAGTGCCGAGACCCAGGATCGGACTGGGGACACCGCGATTTTCAGTCGCGTGCTCTACCAACTGAGCTATCTCGGCGAAAGCAGCTTGTCGTTAAGCGTCCGTGATTTTACACGGACTTATAGGGATTGTCAAGAAACCATTTCAAACAAGCGGGATGCGCAGAGATTTTTGCTGACTCATTCAACAGATGTGATTCGCTCAGTGGTGCAGAACCAGCTTGAAGTTAAGTCTGTTGCGTCTGGTTGAGCAGGTTACTTTCAGGGCGGCAAAATGTCGATTGCAGGGTCAGGTAAAGAATGAGTCTTAAAATCCAACGAAGAAAAAATGGACATCATGATAAACTTTTATTTGGAAGTGTTCTTTTTCAGGAAATGAGAAAATGAGACTAATCAGGTTTTTATTTTTATTGACGGGCATTATGTTGTTTACCCTGGCTTGCGCGGCGGATGACCTTTCGCCAACTCAACCTGCCAGCGCGCCGACTGAATTGGCGTCTGAAGTGCCGCCTAGAATCCCAGCTTCAACACAATTACCACCGCCTTTATTTTTTTCGCCAACCCCTGAAACGACCCCATTTCCCGTATGGGTTACAACCTTTTCGGATCCCATTCTTGCTTCCTTGTCCGGACGTCGGCCAGATTTTCAGGATGATTTCTCTCTGTTGAATCGGGGTTGGTTCTATGATGTTGCTGACATACCTTTTTACGCACATTTGGGGAATGGGGCTTTGATCCTGAAGATCCCTGAGGGAAAAGAAAAAACAGATCTGATGATCTATAACCCAACGTTGAATCGCAGGAACTTTGTTTTGAGTTTCGATTTGAGATTTGGAGAAACTTAACCCGATGATTATGT
>JABFSL010000112.1 GCA_013140605.1 Anaerolineales bacterium | reverse complement strand
TGGAAAAAGACCTTGAGGAACCCAAGGGAAATTGGGGACGCTATCTTGATAAGGATGGCGATGGAATTGGATATCGCACATTCCCCGGCAATAAACACCCGTTGAGTTCATACTTCACACGCGGCACAGGTCACGATGAATATGCCAAGTACACTGAAGAAGCCGATACCTATTTGCACAACATGGATCGCTTAAAGAGAAAACATCAAACCGCAAAACAATATGTCCCCGCCCCTGTGCTGCACTCGATGAAAGGCGCGACAGTCGGCATCATTGCATACGGTTCGACAGAAGCAGCAGTCATGGAAGCACGGCATCAACTTGAAACAGAACATGGCATCAAGACCGACTTCCTGCGCATCCGCGCCCTGCCCTTTACCAGGGAAGTGGACGCATTCCTCGCCAAATACGATCAGGTCTTCGTTGTGGAAATGAACCGCGATGGACAAATGGATCAAATCCTCAAGACCGAGTATGCACAATATGCACCGAACTTGAAATCCGTTGCATTCGGCGACGGCATGCCTGCATCTGCAAAATGGGTTCGCGAAGGAATCCTTGCAAAATATGTAGACGGAAAATCGAAGGCAAAAAGCGGCAAAAAGAAAGTAGTTAAGAAAGCGGCCGCCAGAAAAGTTGTGCCCGCCAAAAAGGCTTCAGCTAAGAAAGTGACAAAGAAAGCCGTAGCAGGCAAAACGGTCAAGAAGGCGAAGCGAAAGTAATTAATCATATATCGTTGCGAGCCGCACTTCGGCGAAGCAATCCCCGATTGATTAGGAGATTGCTTCGTCGGGAAGAGCACCCTCCTCGCAAGGACATATCATACAGGAGTAATTAAAATGACAGAAACTCTTCCCATGGCTGGCGCACCTGCAAACGTCAATCTCGCTGGCCTTTCAAAAAATGATTATCGCGGCGCACCCAGCACACTGTGCCAGGGCTGTGGACATAACTCGATCTCGAATCAGATCGTGACCGCATTGTACGAAATGAATGTCGTGCCTGAAGAAATTGTAAAATTCAGCGGCATTGGTTGTTCATCCAAATCACCCACATATTTCTTGAACCGTTCGTTCGGCTTCAACAGCCTGCACGGACGCATGCCATCCATCGCGACGGGCGCCTTGTTCGGAGATCACCGACTCAAAGGCGTTGGCGTTTCAGGCGACGGCGACTCTGCCAGCATTGGCATGGGTCAATTCAAACATGTCATGCGCCGCAATGTGAACATGGTCTACATCGTTGAAAACAATGGTGTGTACGGGCTTACAAAAGGCCAGTTTTCTGCAACCGCTGAAAAGGGATTGAGCCTGAAGAAGCAGGGCGAAAATCCGTATATGCCGATTGACATTTGCATGGAAGCGCTTGTATCGAATGCGACCTTTGTGGCGCGTTCCTTTGCGGGCAACCCCAAGCAGGTTAAAGAATTGCTCAAGGCCGCACTTTCACATGATGGCATCGCGCTATTGGACATTATCAGCCCGTGCGTTACGTTCAATAATCAGACAAACGCTTATCACTCCTACGCATGGGGCAAGGATCATGAAGAGCCAATACAGGAAATCTCCTACATCGCACCACGCAGTGAGATCGTACTCGAACGCGAAATGGCTGATGGCGAAGTACGCGAAGTAGCCATGCATGACGGCTCAACTGTGATCTTGAAAAATCTTGAAAAAGGCTACGACACATCCAACCGCTACGAGGCTTTGCGCGTAATGGAAGAAGCACAGCGCAATAATTGGATGTTAACTGGTTTGCTCTATATTGATACATCCAAACCGAACCTGACCTCACAGTACAACCTGGTGGACACAGGTCTCAACCGCCTCACCGAAGCGGACCTGAGGCCTGATCGCTCGGCGATTGATAAAGTCAACGCCTTGATGTTCTAACACCTATTTACCCCCACCAAACCCTCCCCCAAATCCAAAGAACGGATTTGGGGGAGGGTTTGCATTAGGAAAAATCATGACAACCGAAACCGCTGAAAAACTGGATTTCAAACGCATCCTTCCCATATTGGTTATCGTGCTCGTGGATTTGATGGGACTCTCAATTATTATTCCGCTTTTACCTTTGTATGCGGCAAGGTTTGGCTCATCACCTTTGGTGATCGGCGTTTTGCAGGCAACCTATCCCTTCATGCAATTTATCGGCGCACCGATCCTTGGAAGGTTGTCAGATCGTTTCGGACGAAAGCCGATTTTGGTCATCAGTCAGATCGGAACATTCGCTGGCTTTATCCTATTGGGCTTTTCAAATTCGCTCTTTCTATTATTTGTCTCCCGCATTATTGATGGACTCTCCGGAGCAAACATCTCCACCGCGCAAGCGGCCATCGCAGACAGCACCACTGAAAAAACGCGCACGCAGGGACTCGGCCTTGTCGGCGCGGCATTTGGCGTTGGATTCGTTCTCGGTCCCATTCTTGCATTTATCGTGCTCGCCGCCACTGGACAAAACTATCAGGCTGTAGCATTCACCGCAGCATTCTTTTCGTTCTTGTCCATCCTGCTGACAACTTTCTGGTTCAAGGAAACCTACACGGAAGTGGAAAACCCCGAGTCCTCACGCAAGCGCCGTCCGTTTTCTTTTGGAGCCATGCGTGAAGCGCTTGGCCGCCCAGCCATTGGCTTCTTATTAATTTTGATGTTCTTCTACCAGATCGCATTCGGCGGATATGAACAATTATTTTCCTTATTCACACTCACCCGTCTCGGCATGGATGCGCGGGACACGTCAGGGCTGTTCGTGCTGGCTGGATTATTTATCATCGTCGTCCAGGGCGGTCTGATCGGTAGATGGTCTAAACAAAAAGGGGATCGCTGGCTTGTATTGATGGGGCTTGGCACACTTGCCATCGGCTTGATCGGCACCGCGCTGACTCCCGCCGTGCCAATTCCCTGGTACGAAAAAGCCAAGGTACTCGAAAGCATGGCGGGGCAGGGTGAATTTCGAGTTTCCATCCAAAGCATCAATATCCAATTACCAGATGATTCCGCCAACGGCTGGCTCGGGATCGTTTGGCTGGTGATCGCAAGTTTCCCAGCGGCATTGGGCGGCGGAGTCTTACATCCCGCAGTAAACAGCCTTATCACAAAATCTTCCGATAAAAGCGAAGTTGGCGGCATGCTCGGTGTGTCGGCTGCCATGTATAGTGCGGCCAACGCCATCGCGCCGCTTTTTTATGGCGCATTATTTCAATGGTTTGGCGGACCCGTCCCATTCTTTGTCGGAGGTTTTATTCTGGCGATCATGTGGCTGTTTGCGCCACGAGTTGTGAAAGTGTAATTTCAATACCATCAAATGTCGTTGCGAGGAGGGTGTTCTTCCCGACGAAGCAATCTCCTGTTCCACAGAATGTTCAACATAAAAGGAGATTGCTTCGGGCACACCAGCCCTGGCGGGCGGTGCCAGGGAAGGACAAGAGCGCCCTCGCAACGACATAAACATATACGCGTTATAATTTTGGGGAAATGAAAAATCTCGATTCAGAAATCACGCTCGAATATATCCGCGCTTCGGGGCCTGGTGGTCAGAATGTCAACAAGGTCGCGACAGCCGTTCAGCTGCGCTTTGACATAGCCAACTCCCCTTCCCTCGCTTCAGACATAAAGGGACGGCTGATTCAGCTTGCTGGGAAACGCATCACCGCTGACGGAGTCCTCATCATCGAAGCCAAAAAATATCGCACGCAGGAACAAAACCGCGAGGATGCGTTCGGACGTTTTTATGAACTCATCAGAAAAGCCAGTGAAAAGCCAAAACTGCGTCACAAAACAAAACCGACCAGAGCCTCAAAAGAGGATAGATTAAAAGAGAAAAAGAAACGGGGCGAAATAAAAAAGAATCGCGGAAACTCAAAAAATATTTTCGAGTAAAAAAACGCCGCTGATGGATAAAACAAATTTAATGATTTTGGGTCGCTGGGAATCGCCGTGACGCTTCGCGTTGTACACGGATAACACGGACGGCACGGAAAGACCTTTAAAGTCTGCTCTTTTCCGTTTTTCCCGTGAAATCCGTGTACAGAAAATGGTTTCTCACGGCAATCCCAGAGAGTCATAATTTTCAAAAACCAGTGTTCATCTATGGTGAACTTTGCTTAAGGAGAAATATCCCATGCCACAATCCATCGCAAGCATTGCGCTCGTTGTAAAAGATTACGACGAAGCGATTCAGTTTTACACCCAAAAGTTGAAATTTGACCTGATCGAAGATACCGCATTGAATGATAAAAAACGCTGGGTGCTCGTCTCTCCGCATAATTCCAATGGGACCAATCTCCTGCTCGCCAAAGCGGATTCTCCTGAACAGGAAAGCCGAATTGGGAATCAGACAGGCGGCAGGGTATTTCTCTTTTTACACACCGACGATTTTTGGCGCGATTACAACGAAATGAAATCCCAGGGCGTGCAATTCCATGAAGAACCTCGCTCAGAACCGTATGGCATGGTCGTGGTGTTTTCTGATCTGTACGGAAATAAATGGGATCTGTTGGAGTTGAAGAAGAATGAAGAATAATTACAAAATAACTTCGATATAATCGGGGACATTATGCAAAAGCACAGAATCGCAGGGTTATTCGCAGGGTTGGGGGCCGCATCCATTTGGGGCGGAATGTACGTTGTCAGCAAAGTGGTATTGGATGTGATTCCGCCCTTTGCGCTGCTCACCATCCGCCTTGTTATGGGTGCGGCGGTTTTAGGGTTTGTGATCTATTTCCGCAGGAACAAAACCGTATTTACAAAAGAACAATTTTGGAAAAGTTTACTGGTCGGCTTTGTGGGCTACGGCATTTCGCTGGGATTCCAATTCGTAGGCACAAAACTCTCGACAGCCTCCAACGGATCACTGGTTACATCGGCCACCCCCGCTTTCGTTTTGATCTTCGCGCCGTTTTTACTTGGCGAAAAAACAACGCCGCGCCGCATCATCGCGCTGGTCGTATCCACGCTGGGCGTGCTGGCTGTGATCGACCCGCGCAACGCGGAACTCTCGCCCACTTTATTTTGGGGCAACATGAGTCTGCTTTCGGCGGCGCTCACGTGGGCGCTATATTCCGTGCTCGTGCGCAAGGTCAGCCAATCGGGAGACCTGCTCACCTCCAGCGCGGTCATGCTCTTAGGCGGCCTGCCGTCCAGCCTCGCGTTTGGACTTTGGGAAATTAACACACAGGGAGTCGGAGAGATCACAATTGGGATTATTGGCGGGTTATTATTTTTGGGGATCATCTCGACCGCCATAGCGATGTTCCTTTGGAATTACGCCTTTGCGGAATTACCCGCCGCTGTGGCCTCGCTGACGTTCTTTGCCCAGCCGGTAGTTGGTACGCTTCTCGGATGGTTTTTCCTGGCTGAGACAATCACCCCGCTATTCCTCGCAGGCGGCGCATTGATCAGCGTTGGGATTTTGATCGCGACACGGGAGTAAAAAGTGTAAGTGCGTCGCACCTTACTTAATGAGATATTCCAAATCGAGTGGATTCTGCTCGTTAATCAGAAAAATCCACCCGTCAGGTGCGACGCACTCAGACAGCAGGATCAACTCACAGTTAAGTAAAGAAGCGGATGCAGTTGAGTAGATAACTGCATCCGCTCGAAAAATTTTATTGAGGGCGGGAATCCAACAGGTTGGAAATCCCATAAAGATTATTTCTTTACGTTCACTTCCGCCATCTTGCGCGCGAGATGAATGTTCGCATCAGCGCCGACTGTGTGAAGCAAAGCCATGTTTGGCGGGCGCTGCGCGCCAACGGGGTATCCGCACACAAGCACAACCTGCTGCCCGGCTTGAATACCTGATTGCAACAAAGCCGCATCCACATTTGCGATCATGTCATCCATTGTGTTTGCAAATTTTGCAAGATAGGGCTGAACACCCCATAAAAACGCGAGTTGATTAAACGTTCCCTGCTCCGGCGTAAAAGCCAAAATTCTCTTTGACGGTCTGGCCTTGGACATCAACCACGCAGAGCGGCCTTGCATCGTGAAAACTGAAACAGCGCGAACCTCTGGATCTTTCGCCAGCGCGTTCGCGGCACGAGCCATCGAAGCGGCATCACTTGCACCAAGGCCTTCCCTGCCATCCTGACGACTTCCCCACTCCAAAAAATGTGCTTCAGCTTCTTTAACGATGCGCGACATCATGGCAACTGATTCGCTGGGATAATCACCCGATGCGGTTTCTGCGGAAAGCATCACCGCGTCGGTCCCATCGAAAATTGCGTTGGCGATATCAGAGGCCTCTGCGCGTGTGGGCAGCGGATTCTGAATCATCGACTCGAGCATTTGCGTGGCTGTGATCACCAGTTTGGCGCGCGCATTTGCGGAATGAATAATGTGTTTCTGCAGGGATGGAACGCGCTCAGGCGGAAGCTCCACACCGAGATCGCCGCGTGCCACCATCACGCCGTCAACCACATCCAGGATGGCTTCCAATTCATTCATGGCTTCTGGTTTTTCAAGCTTGGCGATCAGAAGCGGCATGTACTTGCCATTGGAATATTCATCCATGGCGGCGCGCACAGTCTTGACATCATCCGCGCTGCGCACAAACGAGATCGCAACCGCATCCACGCCCTGAGACATGCCAAAGGCGAGATCGGCCTTATCCTTTTCGGTAAAGCCCGCAATGCGAAGCTTAACACCGGGAAGATTGATTCCCTTGTGTGAAGAAAGCGAACCGCCGACCAAAACCTTCGCATGGACTACGCGTCCTTCGGCAGAAGTAACCTGCAGCGCAAGGCGTCCATCATCAAGCAGAAGCCGATCCCCCGTCTGGACTGAATCGAAGAGTTCACGGAAATCCACCGGGATCAGTTGATACTCCGTCTGCGGAGAATTATCCTGTGTGGCGTACAAACAAACTTCCTCGCCAACCGAAAGTTGAAGCGGGACAGTCAGTTTTCCAACTCTGATCTTCGGACCCTGCAAATCCTGCAAGATGCCGACAGGCATTCCAAGTTTTTGGGCAACCGCGCGAATGGCGGCAACACGCGCTTTATGCTGTTCGTGCGTTCCATGTGAAAAATTCAGGCGGGCAACATTCATCCCCGCTTTAAACAATAACTCAAGCATCTGCTCCGAATCGGAAGCAGGCCCAATGGTGGCAACGATCTTTGCTCTTCTCATACTATATTTCCTTCTTTCCCTACGGTTTTGAAAATCATACTTACATAATAGGTAATAAAACTAATGGTGTCAAGGCGTTCGGGCGCCCGTCATGTTAACAAAAAAACTGCCACAAGGTTACGCAACTACAACCCTGCGGCAGAATTCATGTTGAGGAAAACTACAGGTAATGTAATTCCTTTGCCTGTTGCGTCAGCCCTTCACGGAACTGGGGATCTGCGACATTGATAAGCGCCTGCGCACGTTGACGAATGGTCTTTCCATACAGATCAGCCACGCCATGTTCAGTCACCACATAACGGACATGGTTTCGACTGGTCACCACACCAGCGCCAAGTTTCAGCATCCCTGTGATCTTGCTAAGTTGAGTACCGTCCCTTAGTGTGGCGACGCTCGGCAGGGCGATAATTGGCACGCCGCCCTTGGAACGCGAAGCGCCATAGATAAAGTCAAGCTGACCACCAACGCCGCTATAGAGTTTCGGTCCGATACTGTCGGCGCATACCTGCCCCGTCAGGTCAACTTCGATGGCCGAGTTGACGGCCACCATACGGTCATTTTGCGCGATGACAAATGGATCGTTCACATATTCAGTCGGATGCATTTCGATCATTGGATTATCGTCCACCCATTCATAAAGCCGTTTCGTACCGAGAATAAAACCCGCCACGATCTTGCCCGGGTGCAATGATTTGCGTGCGTTTGTCAAAACACCAGCGTTGAAAAGGTCGATCACACCATCCGAAAATAATTCGGTATGAATACCCAGATCTTTTTTGTTATAGAGAAATTTCAAGACGGCATCGGGAATGGAACCAATGCCAAGCTGCATCGTTGCGCCGTCTGGGATCAGATTAGCCACATGGCCTGCGATCTTTTCGACAATGTCTGAATCACCTTCCGAGGCCATTCTATGTTCAGGGATCGGATAATTGACAGGCACGATATGCGTCAAGCGGCTGACATGAATAAATGCATCACCCAGCGTGCGCGGCATCTTTTCATTCACTTCGGCAATGATCACCTTGGCGGCCTCAGCCGCAGACTTGGTGAGTCCCACCTCCACGCCTAAACTGCAGAAACCGTGTTCATCCGGAGTTGAGACATGAATAACAGCGACATCCAGGGGAAGAATGCCGCGTTTGAAAAGCAATGGGAATTCTGAAAGCAGCACCGGCGTAAAGTCTGCGCGGCCTTCCTGCACTGCCTTGCGGATATTTGCGCTGATGAACATGGAATTCACCCGCAAGTGTCCTTCCATTTCAGGGCCAACATAATCGGCAGAACCAACTGTCAGGGCCTGACAAATTTCAACATCATTCAGGTTCGGGGCATATTCAACCAAAGCCGCAAGAAGTTTTTGGGGAACAGAAACATTTCCTGTCAGAAAAACCCGGTTGCCAGACTTGATCGCTTTTACAGCTTCCTGCGCAGTCGTCACGCGCGATTGATAAATACTTGGCGCGGTCATTTTATTCCTCCTGCGCGTTTAATCGAACAAGGTTAAGGAGCTTGCCGTCATGTGTATTGATGGCGGCTTCAATGGCTGGGAATTCCTTCATTGCTGCTTCAATTCCCTTATTTGCCACTTCGTAAATATAAGGGATCGCCGCATTCAGGAACACGTGGCTGGCAGTACGCGCCACCACGCCGGGAATATTGGGCACACAATAATGCACCATGCCTTCTTCGACAAATGTGGGATGCTCATGCGTGGTTGGGCGGGAAGTTTCCACGCAGCCGCCCTGATCAATGCTGACATCGATGATGATCGAGCGCGGTTTCATGGCGCGTACCATTTCACGCGTGACCACGATCGGTGCGCGTTGTCCGCTGACCAGCACGGCGCCGATCACAACATCCGCAAAGGCAGTGGCGCGTTCAATATTACGTTTGGTTGAGATCATCGTCACTGCACGCGGGAATCGTTCGGCGATCTTTTCAAGCACGCTCAAACTCTTGTCAATCACGGTCACCTGAGCGCCCGCGCCAAGCATGGCTTGCGCAGCAGACATGCCCACCACACCGCCGCCAATGATGACCACTTCTGCGGAGGGCACGCCCGGTAAACCGCTTAACAAAATCCCCTTGCCGCCCCAATTGTTCTGTAACAAGCGCGCCGCGATCTGCGGCACCATCGCACCACACATCAAGCTGAATGGGCGCAATACCGTAAGCGCGCCCGAAGCGTCGGTGATCTGTTCATACGCAAGCGCGGAGACTTTCTTTTCGAGCAGGATATCGATCTGATCCTGCGAGCTTGAAGCAAGGTGCAACAACCCAGCAAGGATGGAACCTTCCTTCAACCATTCCATCTCCTTCTTCAAGGGACGCGCAATTTTCAACAACAGATCCGCGCGGCCAAAGACTTCTTCCGCGGAATATGCGACACGCGCACCTGCGCGCTCATATTCCTGATCGCTGAATCCTGCGCCCACTCCCGCATCATGCTCAACAAAAATTTGGTGGCCGCTCTGGGCGAGTATCTCCACCCCGGCAGGGGAAAGACCTACTCGATATTCAAAGGGTCGGCTTTCTTTTGGAATTCCAATATACATAATGTGCCTCCACATAAAAAACCCTAAAGGTTTAGTAACCTTCAGGGTTTCAAAATTTATACCATATTGAGCACTTCACGAATCGCTGGAAGCGCCCAATCAATGGTTTCTTTATCAATGACTAGCGGCGGCGCAAAACGGATCACGTTATCGTGAGTCTCTTTTGCGAGGATGCCCTTCATTTGCAAAGCCTCGCAGAAACGACGCGCGCCCTTTGCCTCAGGCTTGAGTTCAACACCAATTAATAACCCACGTCCGCGCACTTCCTTGATATGCGGACTGGAAATTTCACATAACTGCTCGACAAAATAATCACCCAACTGCTGTGACCGTTCTGCCAGTTTCTCTTCTCGGATCACTCTTAACGCGGCGCGGGATACTGCTGCTGCGAGAGGGTTGCCGCCGAAAGTAGACCCGTGCTCGCCGGGTGTAAACAGGCCGAGAATCGCCTTGTCTGCCAACACCGCTGAGACAGGATAAAAGCCACCAGCCAAAGCCTTGCCGATGATGGTTACGTCAGCGCGGACATCTTCATGATGCGCCGCAAACAGCTTCCCCGTCCGGGCCAGACCGGTTTGAATTTCATCCGCCATAAAGAGCACGTTGTTCTTCTTGCAAATTTCAGAAACCTTCTTCAAATATCCAGCGGGTGGAATGATCACGCCAGCCTCACCTTGAATTGGCTCAAGCAAAACTGCGGCAGTGTTGGGAGTGATCGCCTTTTCAACCGCATCTGCATCGCCATATTTCACGGTGACAAAGCCCGGCGTAAATGGGCCAAAGTCATCGCGATAGGATGGTTCGGTGGAGAAGGAAACAATGGTCACCGTGCGCCCGTGGAAATTACCCGAAGCGACAATAATCTCAGCCTGATGGCGCGGGACTTTCTTCACTTGATACGCCCACTTGCGCGCAAGCTTGACTGCGGTTTCGACAGCCTCTGCGCCTGAATTCATCGGCAGGGACATTTCATAACCGGTCATCTCGGACAGTTCTTTGTAGAGCAGCGGCAACTGGTCATTGCGGAATGCACGCGATGTCAACGTGACGCGTTTCGCCTGATCTAATAATGCTTTCAAAATTTCAGGATGAACATGTCCCTGATTGACCGCGGAATATGCGCTCAAACAATCGAGGTATTTTTTTCCATCCACATCATAGACCCACACGCCTTCAGCCTTTTCAATCACCACATCCAAAGGATGATAATTATGCGCGCCGTATTCTTCTTCCATCTTGATAAAGTCTTGTGTATTCATTAAGTATCCTCAATCCATGCCATGTCGTTGCGAGGAGGGTGTACTTCCCGACGAAGCAATCTCCCCATAATTTGGAGATTGCTTCGGGCGAAAAACATCGCCCTCGCAATGACATATTAATTTTTAAGCCGCATCAAAAAGCCGCGCCAGAATCGCCTTCTGCGCATGTAAACGATTATGCGCCTGCGGGAAGATGACAGAATGCGGGCCATCGGCAACTTCATCTGTCAACTCGTGATTGCGATGCGCTGGAAGGCAGTGCATAACGATCACATCCTTATCGGCTTCATCCACCAACTTCGCATTGACCTGATATGGTGGGAAGACCTTCTCGCGTTTGGCGGTTTCCTCTTCCTGGCCCATGGATGTCCATGTATCAGTGTAGATCACATGCGCGCCTTTGGCGGCTTCATGCGGGTCGCGCAGAAAGGTTAATTTACTCTTGGTATTCTTCGCGATATTCTCCGCGATTTCAATCGCCTTTGGATTTGTATCGTAACCTTCGGGAGTTGCGACCGTAAAATTCCAACCGAGCAGGGCTGAAACATGCATCAGAGAAGTTGTGACATTATTTCCATCACCGATATAACTTACATTCAAGCCCTTGGATTTTTTGCCGAATTTTTCCTGAATGGTTAGCGCATCCGCTATGCCCTGACAGGGATGGTTGTAATTGCTCAAGCCATTCACTACGGGAATTTCAGACCATGTCGCCAGTTCTAAAACATGATCATGCTCGAACACGCGCGCCATCAGTCCCTGCACATAACCAGAAAGCACCCGCGCCACATCCGCAATGGATTCGCGTTTGCCAAGCCCGATCTCACTTGGCGAAAGATAAAGCGCATCGCCGCCGCAATGGCGCATGGCCATGTCAAATGAAATGCGCGTGCGCAGGCTGGGCTTCTGGAAGATCATTCCCAGCACCTTACCTTTGAAAATAGGCTTATTACCCTTTTTGAAATATTGCTTCTTGAGTTTCACTGCCAGATCGAGCAGGTCTTGAATTTCATCAGATGAATAATCTGAGATCGCGAGAAAGTCCTTCATAAAAGTCTCCTTAAGATTGAGTATAACTTTATTATCCTATTCTGACATGTTTCATGCATCACGCATTATTCGTGACATTTATCGAATTATGCGCCCGCCATTTTTACCTTTTTCCAATACCGAATCATACCGTCTACGCTCATGCCGAGCGGATTCGCCAGCGCGTACGCC
>JABFSL010000037.1 GCA_013140605.1 Anaerolineales bacterium | reverse complement strand
TTCGCGTTCGTCTCGCTGCGAGTGTTACTCTTCACAACTTTTGTATCTGGTTCAACATTCAGCTCGGACGTCCCAAACTGGCTTTCGCTGATTTGGTCGTTTGGTGACCATCTCACAACAAGCGTTTTAGTCTGCAACTTTTTGAACCGCTAAGAGCGCGAAGAACGCAAAGAAAGAAAAAGAACTGCTTCGCGCCCTTTGCGAGCTTTGCGGTTAGTCTGTATTTGACTTTTGTTAAATTACTTTTTTGTTGAATCGCAGCACACCCGCTGAGGCTAAACTAATCACAAGCGGCATAATGGGAATCGTGTAATGCATACGGCTGTTGACTGCCATGTAGGATATCGTCACCAAAATGAGACTTGCCCACAAAGGCCACGTTTCGCGCAAATTATTCTTCACACCAATGAGTGCAAAGATCAACAGTGTTAGCTGCAACAAAGCAATTGCGTATTCGACGAGTCCCATTGAATAGCCAAATGCCTCGCTGACTCGCCAGTCGAACCATAACATGAAGAAGCGATAGCCCGAAAGCAAAACGTAATGGACAGGATTCGCCTTAATGATTTTCAACCCTTCCTCACGATAGACCAAATCCATTTGCGCTTCGTTTTCTGTACCAGACAAGTCTGTTCGGCGGGCGGCGAGCGCCTGAATTGCAGCCCAGCTTTCATCATTGCCAACATTGCGGAAATAGTCATTTGTGCCGAGCATGTAATTATGGCGGTAAATGTTATATCCAACCAGGCTGGAACCGATCAATGGTCTGCCAAATACCAGTTTGGTGCGGATGATCCACGGCGTCATGATGATGAGAACAACCGCAAATGTCAGCAGGGAGGGACGAATCCATTCGCGGAAATAGTTTCTCAGACTCCAACGCTCCACAACCAGCCCCGTCATTACGGTCAACGCAACCATCAGCATGGCCGAGCGTGATATAACCGCAATGCCCAATCCCAAGCCAGCCAACAGCCAATCACGAATGTTGCCTGATTTACGCGCGCGCATCGTGAACAGAATTCCAAAAGTGACGCCCAGCCCAGCCAACAAGTCGCCTGATACCTGCGAGATCAGCGGCATTGATCTTGGATAAATGACCCAAATAAATGCGGATAAAAATCCTGCGAATGACGACCCTGTCCATTCGCGCGTCAGGAAAAATAACGTGACCATAACTCCGATCAATAAAATGAGTTCAGTCACACCCGCGGCAAGAAGTGATTCCTTGAAAAGTAGCGCCACTCCCGCAAACAACATAATTGGCGCTGGTTCCCTCATCGCAGTCGCCGATGCATCCGCGCTGCAAAACGGGAAATAATATTGGTTGCACAAACTATACCCAAAACCGCGCGTCAAATTCAAAGTAATTCCCCACCAACTGGTTGTCTCGCCTTTGTTGAAATCAGGCGCATCAACGCGCAGACGAAAAGAGCCAGCGAGTAAAGTCAGTGAGATCAGAATGATCAATACAAGCCAGGTGTGATTTTTTAAGTACTCTTCAGTTTTACCCAGCCAGTTTTTATCGGGTTCGTTATTATTGATTGTCATGACTCAATTCTATCTTGTTAGGGTCAATAATGTATAATCTTTTCATGGATGAACTAAAAATACTCTTTCGTGCCCACGCGGTTCAGCGCATGTTCGAGCGTGAAATATCCCCAGCCAAAGTCCGCAAGGCATTGGAGGTTGCGGATGTGATCGAAGATTATTCTTCCGAAATGCCCGAGCCGAGTCGACTCATCCTGGGCTTTCAGGGCAAGCGGCCATTCCATGTGGTCACTTCCGAGAATCCAGAGATTGAGACGATCACAGTTGTTACGGTTTACATCCCCGACCCAAATAAATGGAAAAAAGACGGCAGAAGCCGAAGATAAAGTGTAGTCGGCGTTCTCTAACGTGTCCTACACCCGCAGTTACGGCAGTAATTACTTGATTTTCATAAGTCTGCATTCCATTCTTTTTAAAAGGTTTTATCTATGATTTGCATCATTTGCAGACAAACTGATCTGATTGACGGCTTTACATCCATTCCCCTCGAGCGTGACGAATTTCGCCTGCTCATTCGGAATATCCCCGCGCAAGTCTGCCCCAATTGCGGAGAAGCCATTGTGGATGAAGTTGCAGCCATCCGTTTGCTGGACAAGGCTGAAAGTATATTTGAACAGGGAGTAATGGAAGGAACCCATGAATATTAATCTCATTGGCCTTGCCGCAGCATTCGCTACATTTTTTGGCGTCTGGCTTGGGCATGTCTCCGTGCGCAAGATCGAACGCGAGACAGTCAACTTATGGATACCAGCATTGTCCGCGTTGACTTTGGGCACGGGATTTGAAATCGCATCTTTCCTGATCTCAAGCCTGCCTCTGTCTGCGATGTGCGGAATCCTCGGTGTGACATTGCTCTGGGACTCACTCGAATTTTATCGCCAGCAAAAACGCATCAAATACGGACATGCTCCTGCGAATCTAAAGAATCCGCGCCACGCAAAGATTCTGGCTGAATACCCCAACGCCACAACATTTGATTGGCTTGACCGTAACCCGCGTGGAAGTGCCTACTCGCCCGCTGAATTAGATTCGATGAAGGAAAGTGCAAAATGAATTCATTTGGATTCCTACTTGGCATCGCCACGCTCTTCATTATTGGATTGGGCTTTATCTGGGTAATTCGCGGCGAAAGATATTTTGGCACTTTATGGTGGCCGTATGTGATGGGCGTGGGAGCACTGTTTATTCTTGGCTCGTTGTTCATTTCGAATAATTGGGTTTCGGCATTGCTCGGCGCATTTGGCGCATCGCTGATCTGGGGCTCCACTGAATTGAAGATACAAGCGGTGCGCAGCGAAATCGGTTGGTATCCGTTTCGCGAAAAGAAAATTCTCCCTCCATTTGCGGATGTGATCAAAAAGTGGAAAGCGCCGAGTCTGTGAAACAACGTATTTGCCTGTTCCTTTTGATTTTTCTTGCGGCCTGCGCGCCTGCTTCGGTCCTGCCAACTGTCACCCTGCCTCCGCCAAATGTGACCATCATCCCCGCAACTTTAACGCCCACTGTCACGCCAATTCCAACCGCCACGCGAACAACCGAGCAGGCGATCCAGCCATATACAATTGAAGGCTTGCGTAAACATAAATTTCAAAGCGGGAAGATCGTCATCCGCAAGACGCTGCTTGAGACCGAAAATTTCACGCGTTATCTCATTGAATATCCAAGTGACGGCCTGGCCATCACGGGCATTTTGCAGGTTCCGACCAGCGGCGAGCCGCCCTATCCAGTCATTGTGATGAATCATGGATTCTTTTCGCGCACCGTTTATAACTCTGGCGATGGCACAGATCGCGCCGCCGAATTTTTAAATCGCCGCGGCTATCTCACGATCTCCTCCGATTACCGCAGTTGGGGTGATTCTGAAACGGGCGAGAGTCTGTTTTATTCAGGGCTTGCAATTGATGTCATCAATCTCATGAACGCCCTTCCATCCTTTCCGCAGGCCGACCCCGAACGCATTGGCATGTGGGGGCACAGCATGGGTGGCGGTGTGACTCTCAAAGTCCTCACGATTGATTCACGTATAAAAGCTGCCGTGATTTATTCCTCCGTCAGCGCCGACTTCGCGGATATCATTGAGCGCTGGGGGCCTGGCTGTGCAGGCGATGTCTACCAAGGCGAGCTTGCATTTGGTTGTAACTCTTCGGATATCCTCCCTTTGGGCCTGCCTGACGACTTGACCGCTTCCTACTTTAACTCTGTAACTGATCCTGAAATCCTGAAAGCTGTCTCTCCGCTTTATCATTTGGGTAATGTCACAGCGCCTGTGCAGATTAACTATGGCACAAAAGACGGTCTGACATTTGCCGGCACGCCGCCAGAATGGTCAACGAAAATGTACGATGGTTTCATCGAAGCTAATAAAGACGCGCAGATATTTTCCCAGGAAGGTGAAGGCCATTCCTTTATCGGAGAACCGTGGTTTGTGTTCATGGCCCGCTCGTTGAGATTCTTTGATGAGTATGTGAGATGATGAAAAATGACCAATGTTACGCAGAAGCAACTCCGAAGGAGTGAAATGATTGTAGTAGTAGTGGATGAACGAATAAAAACGTCAGAACCCCGAAGGGGTGTCATGGTCTTGTAAAAAATATTTCATCCCTTCGGGATTTGATGATGGTTTCGGCAATTTTCTATAATCCTGACATCCCTTTGGGATTGAACTTTACAACTAAAAGTAAAACGATCAGCCAATGAAAAAATATCCATTTATCTTACTGGTATTCCTATTCCTAACTTCCTGCATTCCTGTAAAAACTGTTACAGCAGTTTTAACTTCCGAACCATCTTCCCCGCTGGACGGTCAATGGCAGGGGACTGGCTCCACGCCCGACGGCAAATCATTCAAGGTATTTCTCACGATCCAAAATTCTGCTTTGGCTGGTTTGATCTACAACTTCACTGGCTCAAATGGAATCCCATGTACCGCCATCGCCTATGGACAGATTCCCATACCGAACCAACCAAAGATAACAAACAACACACTCGAATCTGTGCTTGGTGACGATGTAACAATTTCAGCCTCATTCGAATCAGACTCGAAATCCGCGGGCCGACTCGCAATTCAATGGCACGACCGTCAACCCAACTGTAATGGTGATTATGAAGTGACATGGTCGGCAACGAAGCAAATTCCGCAAATTTCTCAATCAGCAAATGCTCCGAAACCGAATGCGCCGAATCTATTTGAAACCTTTATTCAAATCCTGATCTTCGGGTTATCAAATGGCGCGGTTCTGGCTCTTAATGCCATCGGTGTGACCTTGATCTACAGCACAGTCCGCACGCTGAATCTTGCGCATGGTGATGTCTTTGCTTTATGCACCGCACTGGTAACTTCAATAATTAACATCATCGGCATTAAACAAAATTGGCCGCCAATGCAAATCGCCAGCGGACTTGCCTTCGTGCTCCTCTCCGCAATGGGACTCGGCGCATTATTAAGCGTTGGCGTGGAACGCCTCGCCTTCGCTCCCTTCCGTGGGCATTCGCGTCTCGCACCGTTGATCGCCACGCTCGGACTTTCATTTATTCTCTTTCAAGGCGCGCTGGTTTGGCGTACCTTTCAAGGCTCGTGGATTCCCGGTGAGCATCGCAGTGTCCCAGGAATCCCTGAAGTTCCCACCGACGGAATCCCTTCTTTATTGCCTGAGATCAATCTTGTAAAAACACTGGGCCTGCCGTTCAATATCATTATTCGTTTTAGTGATGTCTTTGTTATCCTGATGGCGTTTGCATTGGTGGCCTTTGCAACCTGGTTTATGTCAAAGACCCGCACAGGCAAAGCCATTCGCGCTTTATCTCAAAGTCACCAAATGGCAGAGATGATCGGTATTAACGTTAACCAAACCATTCGTCGAGCATTTGCCTTGGGCGGCGCATTTGCTGGTGCGGCGGGATTTATATTCGCGTTGTATTACTCACGTCCATTTGGGAGTCACGGCGCGCAAAGCGGACTCTTCGCTTTCATGGCCGCGTTGCTAGGCGGCATTGGCAATCCCATCGGCGCATTGGTCAGCGGATTATTAATTGGTGTGGTCTCTTCGTTGAGTGATTACTATCTCACCGCACAGTGGACTCCCGCGTTGCTGCTTGCTCTGCTCGTGATTCTCTTTGCCTGGAAGCCAACAGGCTTCGGCGGGGAAGGGGAGGCAGAGTCAACCACGGTCCGCGATTCTATTATTTTGACGGCACCCGCTCAAGGCGCAGGTGTGAAGCGCTGGTTTATCCTCCTGCTGATTGCGCTTGCGGTCGCTCCTCTCGTTTTGCAAAGCGGACAGATCATCTTGCGTCTTGCGGTAATTTTTATTTTACTCACTCTTGGTTTGAATCTCGCGCTTGGTATTACAGGCATGCTCGATCTTGGCTTTGCCGCGAGCTTTGGTCTCGCCGCATATATCACCGCGTTGTTCACTTCCAAATTTGATATTGTTCTGGTGTTGATTATTGGTGCGGGCGTCGGCGCGTTTCTCGGCTTGCTAAAAGGACTTTTATCGCAGCGATTGCGCAGTGATTTTTTTGCGGTTGCAACTCTTGCGCTTGGATTACTCGTTCGACAGGTGATCATCAATTTGGATTTTACCGGCGGCATGGGCGGGATCGGTGGAATCAGCGCGCCTCATTTTCTTAACCTCAGCCTGCTCGGCCAGACCCAGAAATATTATCTCGTCCTCGGCATTGTGACTCTCGCCGCGTGGATGAGTCATCGGCTTATCGCATCCCGCACCGGCTGCGCATGGATCGCTTCGAGTGAAGATGAGCTTGCGGCCTTATCCGTTGGTGTGGACGTGGGCCGCTCACGCACGATCTCCTTGATGGTGAGTTCCGCATTGGCTGGAATTGCTGGCGCGTTATATGCAAGCACGCTTTCCTTTGTGGAGCCCGACCTGATGGCCTTTCACGTCTCAAGCATGATCCTGACAATGGTCATCCTCGGCGGCGCAGGCAATGTAACTGGCGCATTTGTCGGCGCACTGGCGATCATCTTATACGACAAATCCATTATCCCCCAGCTCGCAGATTGGCTGGCTTTGATCTGGCCCAAAGATGCCTTCATCGGCTCTGTGCCAGATATTCGCGGCGCATCCTTCTTTAATTTCGGCATCGTGTTATATCTCACGGTTCTATTACGGGCGCGGAAAAAATAAAAAGATGGAGCGCGGACTTCAGTCCGCATCTTTCTAAAAAGCGGACTGAAGTCCGCGCTCCGCTAAATAATCGACTTGACGTTCTCCAAGTACTGCTATAAAATCTGACCATATCATCTTATTTTGAAAGGAGGCACGTAAACATGAGAGTCAGCACATTATCCACCATACTTGTTTTGAGCGCGCCTTCTGGAAGGTTATCGTAGTAACGACTTAAGTCGTTGTAATTTACTACCAACCGCAGGTGCGTCTCGCCCTGCGGTTTTTGATTCACTTGCCGCAGGAGGTCGTTTCCTGTGGTTTTATTATTAATAAGGGTTTCAACAGCAATGAATACAAATGATGCAATCGAATTCTTCAATGAATTGGATGATAACGAACAATTAAATAATCATGTACGCCCCGGCGCGCGCAAAGAGAAACATCCGCTGCGCAACCCAAAGAAAGTGCCTTTGTCAGTCCAGAAATTCGTTCAGGCACAGGACGATTCAAAAGGCAGTTTCAAATTCACTTACAAAGCCGCACGTTTCGAAGAGTGGTGGCTGCTCGACTCTCTTGGCGGTTTCTATGAGCACAAATGGATCACGGATGTTTTGCGCAGAGTCAAAGGTGGCAAGGAAGCGTCAGTGTACCAGTGCAGGTCCGGGGTCGAAGTGGATGCGCCTCTGGTCGCCGCGAAGGTTTATCGTCCGCGCTCCCTCCGTAATTTAAAGAACGACCAGCAATATCGCGTTGGCCGTGTTGACCTTGGAGAGGATGGTAATGCTCTCGTCAAAAGCGGTGATGTCCATGCCATAGCCAAGCGCTCCAGTTATGGTGAAGGACTCCGCCACCAATCGTGGATCGCCTATGAGTTCAAAACTCTTGAGCTTCTTTACGAAGCTGGCGTGGACGTTCCCAAGCCTTATGCGATGGAGAAGAACGCCATCCTGATGGGTTTTGTTGGCGGCATTGACACCTCCGCTCCCGCGTTGAGTACCGTCGCATTGGAATTGGATGAAGCAAAATCTCTTTATGATCGCGTGGTGCGAAACATTGACTTGATGCTTACCCATAACCGCATCCACGGCGATTTGTCGGCTTACAATATTTTGTACTGGGAGGGCGATATTACCCTGATCGATTTTCCGCAGGTGGTATTGCCAGAGTCGAACCCCGCTTCATGGAATATCTTTTTGCGTGACATGACACGCATCTGTCAGTACTTTTCCTCCCAAGGTGTTGATTGCGATGGCCGCAAACTCGCAACTGAACTGTGGCTGTCGCACGGTCATAAAGTCGTAAAGGAAGTTGACCCGCGATACTTGGATGCTGAAAAACCAGAAGACCGCCAAGTCTGGGAAGAGCAGAAGTAATGGCAATGAAGTGACAGTCATTTTCGAAATGACTGTCACTTTTTTACTGTAAAATTAGGGCTGGAGACATAACCTTATGAACAACGTCCGCCCACACTTAACTTTAATGACCGAGGAACAAATTCAGGAAGCACACCGCAATACTTTGCGTGTCTTAAGTGAAACTGGCGTCAGAGTCGATTCGCCCGAAATCCTTCAATTGCTCGAACGTAAACTCGGATTAAAATCTCAAGATCGCATCATCAAGTTCCCTTCTGAAATTGTGGAGGAGGCGATCAGGTCCGCGCCAAAGACAATTGACATCTACGACCGTCGCGGCGAACATAAACTGAAACTTGGTGAAAACCGTTTGAGCTTTGGCGTGGGCGTGACAGCTTTGTTCTACCAAAATCCCATTGACGAAAAATTAGACTTGTTCAAACGCCAGAATTTTCAAGACCTTGTACGGCTTGGTTCCGCCTTGCCGCTTTATGATGTTATCTCAACGGTTGGCATTGTCCGCGATGTGCCTGAAAATCAAGGTGACCTGATCGGTTCGCTTGAACATATTTCAAACACCACCAAACCGTTGGTGCTGCTTGTTTCGGACGAACACAAATTTCCAGCGGTAATGGAAATGTACGAGAATCTGCATGGTGATCTCGGCACGAAACCCTTTATCATTCCATATTTCAATCCAGTCAGTCCGCTTTGTATGAATGCCGGCACAGTGGATAAAATGAAGATTTCCATTGAGCGCGGTCTGCCAGTTATCTTTTCAAATTACAGCATGGCAGGCGCGTCCACTCCGCTCACGCCAGCGGGCACGCTCACGCTGCTTATGGCGGAACTGCTTGCTGGCCTTGTCATCAGTCAGACCATCAAAAAAGGCGCGCAGATCCTGCTCGGCATGTTGCCCGTTTATTTTGACATGCGCACCATGCTCAACTTCTACGACCCGCAAAGCGTCCTCATCAGCGTGGCGTGTTCCGAAATGATGAAATATTACGGCATCCCGCATTGCTCGACTTCGGGGAGTGGGACTGGCTGGGGCATGGATTTGATCGCCGCCGATACATATTGGATGAACACCCTCGCGCTTCTTCTCTCAAGCGGACATCTGGCTCCATTCATTGGAGATTCTCTTGGCTCGAAGTCCATCTCGCCAACCACCATCGTTCACGTCCACGAGATCATTGACCAGGCTTTGAGATTCGCAAACGGCTTCCAGCTTGATGATGTCAACTCTGCGATAGATGAAATTCATAATGTTGGCCCTGGCAAAAGTTTTCTGAGTCAACCGTCCACTTTGAAGAATTACAAAACGGGATATTACGTCAGCAAGGTTTATCCGCGCTACAGCATGGAAAAATGGCAGGAAGCCGGCGAACCGCCCGCCCGTCAAGTTTTGCGCGAAAAGACACAAGACCTGCTTGCCAGTTTACCGATCCCAGACGATCATGATGATCTGATGGGGAAGGGCGAAGAATTTATCAAACAAATGAATGCTTGAAGAATATTACGTTCATTTCAGTAATTTTTTAGCGGAGCTTTACTGATAGAATCGTGAATATCAACAAAAGAGGATAAGCAATGATAGGAAAGCGATCTCGCAGAATACTATTTAGTGTGGCGGCAGCCCTGTTTATGCTTGCCTGCGCCTTGCCATCATTAGGGACAAAGTCTTCCACTCAGTCTCCGCAAGGCTTGGCTCCTGAACTCTTGGGTACTTCAATCGCCCAAACCGCCGCCGCCGCTAAAACGCAAACCGTTATTTATATGCCCCCATCATTGACGCCGACATTAACTCCGTTTCCAACGGGAACGCAAATAGAAGTAACCTCAGCACCGACATTTCTTTTCGCTCTTCCGACTTTTCCGCCCTTGCCAACAGGGACCCCAATACCGGGAATAATAATTCAAATACCGGGAGGTGGCTCTGGAAATTCTGACGGCACTGACAGCGACAGTCCCTTTACCGGCGAGGAATGGACTTGCGGCATTAGAACAAAAAATCCTCCAATGAATACCGTCGTGGAAAGAGGCGCCAGTTTTTATGTGACGATTACCTTGTTCAATTCTGGCACCAAAACCTGGACGAATAACGGTATTGATTTTGTATACACGGGCGGCTACCGCATCGAAGGTACGCGCATTCAGGATTTGCCTTTAACGGTTGCTCCTGGTAAGGAAGTTAAAGTCAAATCTTTGGTTGTTGCGCCTAAAAAGCCAGACATATACAATATTTTTTGGACTCTGCAAGTTGGTAACTATAAATTTTGCGGCATGAAATATACTTTTGAAGTTAAGTAAACTTTCCCCAAAGTCCATAACCTTCGTTTCGTCTCTTCTCCCGCCGCTCATGCTGTTCGTGGATCTGCTCCACATGATTAACTTTCTCTTCAATTGCCGCCTCCAGCCAGAGGCGGCCTTTTTCTGCGGTGGCGTGACTGCCTGCGCCATACGCGCCGGTCTTTGAATCGTCATCCCAGGGCGGGTTGGCTACTAATGAGCCGCCTTCGATCCAGTCCATATAATAGTCAGGGGTGGCGACAAAATCGGTTTCATCCACAACTCGTTCCATGTGACATAGATCAGGACGCAGGTGAAGCAAGTAGGATGTTTCCAATTCGCAAGCGTGTCCCATCCCGCCGATCTTGGAGGTGCGGTATTTTTCAAGCGCTGCTGCGCCGATGGAACCTGATGTATGCAGAAAAGCTGTGGCGCAAAATATTCTGCGGTGACGTTCTCCCGCATATTTCACTATGTTCACAAGAAATGATGTGTTACCGCCATGTCCGCTCATGAAGTAGAAGCGGTCAAACCCGCGCGCGGCGAGAATGTCAATTACCGCAACCCAGAAATCCTCGAAGGCACGCCCGCCTGCATTCATGGTCGCAGCAAAAGATGAGCGATGAGTGCTGACTCCGTAAGGCATCACCGGCATTGACCAGCTGCGTGTAGGCACTTGAGATACAGCGCCCTTGGCAATTGAGTCAATAATGATCGTATCTACTGAAAGAGGGAGGTGGAATCCGTGCTGCTCTGTGTGACCGATTGGAATTAGTATTACTTTACCTCTCTCACTATTTGGCGGAAGAAATATCTTTGGCAGAGATAACGAAATGTGAGCCTGTGTAATAAATGATGAAGATTGAAGATTGAAAGTTGATTGCGGGTCAAGTCCCTGCGGCATTAGACAATACACTCGTGTGAAGCCATCATCCCTCAAACTGTTGAGCAGGTTTGTGATGTATTGAAAAAAGATCGGTTCAGGCAGGTCGAGTCCACTGCCGCGCCAACCAAATGGGAAGGCTGGCAGGAGTCCAACACGGGGCGGATTACTTAATTGGTCAGCGAGCAGGTTCAAGTCAAAGCCTGAACCGAGAGGCAGTATGAGTGGCGTGTCTCGTGGTAAGTCTGCTGCTTCGGGCCAGGTCAACCCATCATAGTTGAAAAATACATTACTTCGTGTAGCCAAATTAGTATAGGAATTTTCCATCTTTTATTTATCCTACAGAGAAAACAAGGAGAACTCCGGGCAATATTTGATCAGCCCATTTTGGAGATCACAATTTGTCAGCTTGATAAGCATAAAAGGCTCATCCACCCCATACTCGTTTTGCATGCCAAAATCACTAGCCTTCCTAAAACCGAAGCGCTGGTAATATTTTGGATTGCCCAGCAAAACCACATAGTCGCATCCCAGCTCTGCACACAGGCGCAATCCTTCTTCCACCAGCTTCGCGCCAATTCCCTGTTTTTGATATTCAGGTTTCACAGCCAATGGCGCAAGGCCGAGTCCGGTGGCTGTGAAAAGTGGGGAAGTGGTAACCGGCGTGAACATTACATGACCGACAACTTCAGCGTTTTGCATCGCGACCAAGGATAGTATCGCCTTGTCATTAACTCGAAGCGCCTTGACAAGATTGCCTTCACTTTCCCTGTTGAAGCAGGCACACAATATTTCGTGAATTGCAGGGTAATTTTCCGGGGTTTCTTTCTGAATGATTATTTTTATTTCATATTTTTCTGTAAGTGTATTGGATTTGTTCATAAGCATTTGCCTTTATGTGATTTTACCAATAATATCTACTTTCCCTAATTCTGATTTTACAGTAAAATTCCTGACAAGTGGATGTTCCCATAATGCGATTAAAACGCACCCTCGTTATTCATTAACGATAAG
>JABFSL010000033.1 GCA_013140605.1 Anaerolineales bacterium | reverse complement strand
AATTCTAACACAGACTAATTTGTGACCTTAAATGCGGATTAGCCGTCTTAAATGGAATTTTCCCTCTGGCATGTTCCATTATCACGTTGTACAATCCATAAAAATCTGTCTAGTCAATGCGGAGGCGTACTAATGAAAGAGTTGAAGGAACGTATTCAAAAAGCGGGGCAAGTTTTGGGGAATGGAATTTTGAAAGTCGATAGTTTTATCAATCATCAAGTGGATCCCGCGCTCATGGATGCCTGCGGACGTGAATTTGCAAAACGGTTTGCGAACGTCGGCGCGACAAAAATTCTCACCGCTGAAATTTCAGGTATAGCGCCAGCAATTGCCACTGGGCTTCATCTCGGTTTGCCGGTTGTGTATGCGCGCAAGACCAAGCCGATCACCATGCCTGATCAGGTTTATCTCACGCTTGCGCCATCTCATACCAAGGGACGCATGGTCGAGTTGATCGTCTCGCCTGAATATCTCGCCAACAACGAAAAAGTTCTCATCATCGACGACTTCCTCGCTTCCGGCGCCACCATTCTGGGCCTTGTCCGTTTGGCTGAAGCCGCAGGCTCGCAAATTGTCGGCATCGGCGCGCTGATCGAAAAGAATTTCGAAGGCGGGCGGGAAGCTCTTAAGCCTGTGGGCGTTCAAGTCGAATCTTTGGCCTGCATCGCTTCGCTGGACAACAACACAATCACCTTCGTCGAGTAACTCCCAAACGTTGAAACGCTTACTGCGGATTCCGATTATCATTCGTCTGATCGGATGGATCTTCGCCTATATGAGTTTCCTCATCCCCGTCGTGCGTCTGCGCGAGACCTCGAGCCTGATTGCGTTTCAGCATCCTTCTCCCAGCTATAAGTTTCACGTGCTGATCGTGCCGAAACGCGAAGTTGATTCCCTCGCCCAGCTTGACCCAGCCGCCACAACTTTCCTCACCGACTTATATTCCACAGTCCAAAGCCTCGTGGATGAATTCCAGTTGCGGGCATATCGTCTCATTGTGAATGGCGGGGAGTATCAGGATTTTCCGCATTTGCATTTTCATCTCATTTCAGATTTTTCAGGTCAAAAGTCAAAGGTCTAAAGTCTGCCTTTGACTTTTGACTTTCAACCTTTGACCCAGGAATAATAAATGACAGAATCCATTGCCATTCTCGATTTCGGTTCGCAATACGCGCAGATCATTGCGCGGCGTGTGCGTGAAGCAAATGTATATTGTGAGTTATTCCCGTGGGACTCGCCGCAGGAAAAAATCCTCTCGATCAATCCCAAAGGATTCATCCTCTCCGGTGGACCAAAGTCAGTATATGAAGAGAATGCGCCGTATATTCAAAAATTTATTTTAGAGTCAGGCCTGCCCATTCTTGGGATCTGCTACGGGATGCAAGCCCTGACCCACGTACTCGGTGGCGAAGTCAGCCCGTCTTCTGAGCGTGAATATGGCTCGGCAATTTTGGAGCCATTGATGCCTTCCATTTTGTCCGTGCTTTCGCAGGTGTGGATGTCACACGGCGACAGAATCACACGCATGCCCGATGGATTTGTCGCATTGGCGAAATCGGGCAACAGTCCCTTCGCGGCAATGGGCGATATGCAGAGGAAATATTTTGGTGTGCAGTTTCATCCAGAAGTACATCACACACCCAATGGGACTGAACTGCTCAAACATTTTGCAACTGATATTTGCAGAGTCAAACCTGACTGGACTCCCTCCTCCATTATTGAAGCAAGCGTCAAACGGATTCGTGAGCAGGTTGGAAAGGAACGTGTGCTTGCGGCTGTCAGCGGCGGCGTGGATTCAACGGTTGCGGCGGCGTTGGTGCATAAAGCGATTGGCGATCAACTCGTGACCGTTTTTGTGGATACTGGACTGCTGCGACATAAAGAAGGCGAACAGGTCGCGTCCGCATTGCGCGGCGGACTTGGCGTTGAATTAATTACAGTGGAAGCCAGCGATGATTTTCTCGGCGCGTTGAAGGGAATCACAGACCCGGAGCAAAAGCGCAAGATCGTCGGCGAGAAATTTATCCGCATTTTTGAGCGGGAAGCAAAGAGTGTTGGCAAGCCAAAATTTTTAGTGCAGGGGACAATTTATCCTGATGTGGTTGAGTCTTCCGGGCCAGATCGAAGCAAGGCTGAAAAGATCAAGTCTCATCACAACGTGGGCGGACTTCCCGAAGACATGGATTTTGAACTCGTTGAGCCATTGCGCTATTTATTCAAGGATGAAGTTCGGTTGGTCGGTGAAGCGCTCGGGCTGAGTGAAAGCCTCGTTTGGCGGCAGCCGTTCCCAGGTCCAGGCTTGACCGTGCGCTGTCTCGGGGAGTGTACGCCGCAGCGTGTATCCCGTCTGCGGGCGGCGGATTTTATCCTGCAGGAGGAATTATCCAAAGCAGGCGTTTTAGGAAAAGGCGGCTCAGCTTCGCAGGCATTCGTGGTTTTGCTCCCCGTCAAATCTGTGGGCGTGATGGGCGACCAGCGCACGTATCAGGAGGCAGCCGCGATCCGCGTGGTGACCACCGAGGATTTTATGACCGCCGATTGGGCGCGCCTGCCGCATGAACTACTGGCGAAAGTATCCAGCCGAATTGTTAATGAAGTGGACGGAATTAATCGGGTAGTGTATGATATTACGAGTAAACCGCCCGCGACAATTGAGTGGGAATGACAATTTACGATTTGCGATTTTGGATTTTGGATTGGTGGTCGAGTAGCCGCGCTCTTGATCTTTGCGGCATATCGAGACCACGATTTTGGATTGAGGAGGCGTTATGAATAATTTCAACTTTGGTGAAGTACTCACCCGCGCATGGCAGATCATTTGGAAACATAAAGTCCTGTGGATATTTGGCATCCTCGCCAGTTGCGCGCGTGGAGGCGGGGGTGGCTCCTCCGGGGGCGGAGGCAATTCCGGGTATCAAACTGGTTCAGGCGATGCTCCTTTTTCAGGCGACCAGATCGAACGGGGTATGAATCAAGTTCGAAACTTCCTTGAGAATAACTGGTGGATCATCATTGCCGTTGTAGTGGGAATTATCCTGCTGTCCTTCGTGTTTTATTTCCTGGGAATGATGGGGCGGGTTGCCCTGATCAGAGGTGTTGCCCAGGCCGACAAAGGCGCTGAAAATTTATCCTTTGGCGAACTTTGGGCTGAGAGTATGCCTTTCTTCTGGCGTGTATTTGGTTTGAACTTTTTGATCGGGCTGGCTTTTCTGGTACTCTTTGTTCCCCTGGTTCTTTTCGGAATAGTCACTGCCGGCGTCGGCTTTTTATGCATGATTCCCCTATTGTGCGTTATGGTTCCACTAAGTTGGGTGGTGATGGCTATTATTGAACAGGCGCAGAACGCCATCGTGCTTGAAGATCTCAATATGCTGGACGGATTTAAACGCGGGTGGGAGATCGTCAAAGCAAATGCTGTTCCGATCGTCATCATGATGCTTATTCTTGGAGTCGGCAGCGCGGTCATCGGCGTGATCATTGCAATTCCCATTATTGTTGCCGCAATCCCGCTTATTGTCGGCGCAACAGCATTACGGGAATCTCTCACGCCTTTATATATCGCGGCGGCTTGTTGTGCTGTGTATTTCCCGATCCTGCTTTTCTTCAACGGCATCCTCACAGCTTACATCCAAGCCTCCTGGACATTGACCTACCTGCAGCTTGTAAAACCAAAAGAAGAAGCTCCTGTTATCATTGAGGCAAATGCGTAAGTTCCTTGCCCTGTTTTTCAGCCTAAGCCTTCTTCTCAGCGCGGCGCCAAACGTGCATGCGCAACAAAGCCTTGCTTCCGCTGATCTCCACCCTGCGGATGTTTCCGCCTTCCCAAAAATTTCGACACTTTTGGATGTTTTCGACTCTCAAAGATTTTTCGTCTCCGGGCTTAAGCCCGGAGCTGTTTCTGTTATCGAAGATGGACAGCCCTACCCTGTTGATTCCCTGATCGAAATGGAAGTGCCGCTGCAACTGGTTGTAGCGGTCAACCAGGGTACCGCGCTGGATGCGCGTAATGCGAACGGCATTTCCCGTTTTCAGCGCGTGGCACAGGTGATCGTTCAATGGGCGCAAAGCCGCCCTGCCAACCTCCCTGATGATTTCAGTCTTGTCAGTCAGGCGGGACCGGTCATCAGCCATGCCAGCGCGGCGGATTTTATCGTTGGCTTTGAAGGCTTTCAACCTGATTTCCGTGCCTCGGTTCCAAACTTGCAGTCGCTTGCCACTGCCATAGATACTGTCAGCGCGCAGACCCCGCGGCTGGGAATGAAGCGCGCCATCCTTTTCATCACACCTCAAATGGATGATGCCACTCTCGCCGCAGGGCTTGAACAGCATATTCAGCGCGCCGTTGAAAGTAATATCCATATCTTCGTCTGGTATGTGGATGCGAACACAACCTTCGCCACAACCAGCGCGGCCGCCTTCAATAACCTTGCCATTCAAACAGGCGGCACGATGTTCCAGTATTCGGGGGAGGAAAGATTCCCCGACCCTGAAGCCTATTTCGCCGCTCTGCGCAGGATCTATGCGCTGACTTATACTTCGCGCGCGAAATCCACGGGTGAACATGGCCTCCGCGTGCAAGTGACTTTGCCCGCGGGCGTCGTGGCTTCCGCCGATCAGAAATTCAGTGTGGATATTCAACCGCCCAATCCAATCCCCGTTACAACCAGTTTGCAGATCACACGGAAAGCCCCGGAAGATGATCCATTTAATACCGATGTGCTTTTGCCTGCCGCGCAGGAACTTGAGATCATTATTGAATTCCCCGACGGTCATCAACGCGCGCTTACGCGGACAACTTTATATGTAGACGGTCTGGTTATGGATGAGAACACTATTGAGCCGTTCAATAAATTTTCATGGAATCTCTCAACTTATAAAGAGACCGCGGAACATCAGATCGTTATCGAAGTTGTGGATATTCTTGGCTTGAGCAAAGCCAGCATGGCAGTGCCTGTTACGGTGACTGTCATCAAACCGCCAAGCGGCCCCACGGCTTTGCTCGCGAAATACCGCACACAGATCACATTTGGTTCGATCATTCTTGCGGGGTTGGTGCTCTTCTTTATTCTAATTGGCGGACGTTTCCGTTTGTCATCCATTCGCGCCGCGCAGGAAGCCCGCCGCGTAGAGGCCGATCCGCTGACACAGTCTGTTGCGGTTGGGGTGGATGACCCGGCGAGCGCCGCGCCTTCAGCGGAGAAAAAGAAAAAGCGCAGCACCCCTTCAAAGAAAGCCGCACCAGCTTCAACGTCCAGAAAAGATGCGGCGGCTTTGTTCATCCGCATTAATGCAGATGGGCAGGTGATTCCTGTTGCGCCGATCACCATCATCGAAAAGGAAACTGTTTTTGGCACCGACCCCGTTCAATGTACCCAGATCATGGATGATCCATCCATTTCATCGGTGCAGGCGAGGCTCAGGCAAACAGATGATGCCGGCTTCCTGCTGCAGGATAATAATTCCATTGCCGGGACATGGGTGAATTATGAACCCATCCCCCGTGAGGGCTATCGGCTTGCGCATGGGGATATGGTACACTTCGGCCAATTAATTTATCGTTTTACCCTAACCGTGCCGCCAGTTGTATCAAACCCAAAGATCACTGTTCAAACCGCTGACGAATGATTCGTTCCACACTTGCCCATCTTCATATCGCCGCTCTTAGCCATGCCGGAATGTCCGGCAAGAATAATGAAGACCGCTACGCGGTCTCATCGTTCCAGCTGAGCAGGGATGATTCGCGCCGGGCAGTGTTCGCGGTTGTATCTGACGGAATTGGCGGCCACCGTGCCGGGGAAGTGGCGGCGGAATTGGGTGTCAATTACATCACCATGGGGGTTGGGGAAAGCAACGCAAAGAAACCGATTAAGATCCTTGAGAATGCGATCCATGATGCGAGTCAGGCCATTGCTTCACACTCGGCCGGCAAGGATGAAGAGGAAGGCATGGGCGCGACTTGTGCCTGTGTGTGGGTGATCGAGAACAGGTTGTATACCGCATATGTTGGGGATTCACGAATTTATCTGCTGCGCGGCAAACAGATCCAGCGCCTTACTGTTGACCATACCTGGGTACAGGAAGCCTATGAAAAAGGCATCATCACCGCCGAGCAAATGCGCGATCATCCAAATGTGCATGTCATCCGCAGATATTTAGGCGGCGTAAAATTACCCGATGTTGATTTCCGTTTGCGGATCGATAATGAAGAGTCACGGGAAGAGTCTGAAAACAATCAGGGTTTTCATCTTGAGCCCGGCGATACGATCCTGCTCTGCACAGACGGTCTGACAGACCTGGTTTGGGATGACGAAATATTAAAGATCATCCGCTCGAAAAAGGATATGAAACAGGCGGCAGAGTCGTTGATCAACCTGGCCAATGATCGCGGCGGCCACGATAATATTACAGTGGTGATCATGTCCATGCCGAGGCTGGAAGAAACTACAAATAGAAAGCCTGGTTTTCTGGGTTGGTTGTTGGGAGAATAAAGAGCTTCAGTTCATACTGGGGCTCTTTTTATTTAATCTGATGTGCGACGCACTCGATTCACGCTTCATCCCCGCTGAAAACTGCCCTGCCATCTTGACCGGGATCTTATCCCGAGCTTTTTTTATTCTCGCGGTCCAGCCACAGTTCACGATATTTGCGATTCCAATCAATTAAGAAACGGACCGCAATCACAAGCCCCACGCCAAGCGCAATCCAAAATGCTGTATCGCGAATATTGAAAAGCCATAACGCGGGCGCGACAAGAATGCCGGTAAAAACACTCGCGCGGGCAGAATGTCGAATCAGCAGGACAAGAAAAATCAACAGCCCAAGGCAGATGAGAAACGCCAGCGGATTCACCGCCAGGAAACTTCCGCCCGCAGTAGCTAATCCCATCCCGCCGCGGAAGTTTGCGAACAACGGCCAGCAGTGACCGATCACCGCAAACGCGGCAGTGACCGCGACAATATATGTTGGAATTCCATTTTGGTGAAATGCAAGATATGTTGGAATAAATCCCTTTGCCACATCCAGAATAAAGACAAGCGCTCCCCAGCCAAACCCCGTCTGACGAATGGTGTTGGTTGTCGTGGCGTGACCAGAACCTGCGTCACGCACATCCACACCTTTGACGAAGCGTGTGACCCAGATCGAAAATGGAAGTGAGCCGAGAAGGTAACCTGAGAGAGGAAAGAGGAAGGAAAAAAGAATTGACATTTGTTTTTTACCAACTGATGTTACCCGGAAACAACTCCGAAGGAGTGGAATGATTATAGCCTCACAAATGATCTATGTTCCAACCCCGAAGGGTGTGTCATATTTTTTGAAAGAAACTATATCATCCCTTCGGGATTTGGAAATACGTTCTCAATTTCTATAATCCTTTCATCCCTTCGGGATTGCAGTTAGTAGTTCGAGATATTTGTGGAATGCGGACTGAAAATAATTACCTTCCCAATATTCGCGCTCGCGAAGCCAGCCTGCGCGTGAGACCATCGAAGATAAATTTATGGAAGGGCCACATCGCGTACCAGTATAAAAATCCGCTGACGCCGTGCGGAGCGAAATAAGCGGAGACAGTGAACAGGGTCTTATCATCCTGCGGCTGGGATTCAAATTCGAGCCAGGCCTTGCCCGGCACTTTCATCTCAGCCAGCAGACGCAGACGGGTATTTTTCTCAACGGTTTCCACGCGCCAGAAATCAAGCGACTCACCCACATGGAGTTCATCCGGATGACGACGTCCGCGCCGCAAGCCCACACCGCCGATGACTTTATCCATCCAGCCGCGGATTGCCCAGGCCCAATTCATATAAAGCCAGCCGCGTTCTCCGCCAATGCCCATGTATGCGCGGAAAACTGCCTCAGGTTTGATCTCCATCAGAGTCTGACGGCGTTCTATGAACATGCCTTCTTCAACTATGAATTGATAAGGCTTGAAATCGCCCATTGAAGTCACGAGAGCATCCGACCAGCTGGTTTCGACATTGTCTCTTTGGATTCTTCCCAGGGCAAGGTGGGCGGCGGTTTGAAAATCAATTGGCTTGATGTGCGGGAAGAGTTTTTTGGCTGCATCGTCGCGGACAATCAGCTTCGCGCGCAGACCCTCTATCAGCGGGGCCACGATGCGCCAGTGGATGGGAGTCATCATATGAACCCAGTAGGCGGAAAGTCGCGGCGCATTGATCGGAGTCCGAATCAGCCAGCGTTTTAAGTTACGCTCTTTTGAATATCCAATAAGCATATCGGCGTACGTGAGGCGCGAAGGGCCGCCGAGCTCGATCACGCGGCCGATGCTGTCGGGCGTTTTGAGCGCATCCACCAGATAGGAAAGCACATCGCGGATGGCGATTGGCTGCGCCTCCGAGAAGAACCATGCGGGGCAAACGAGCAGCGGCTCACGCTCAGCCAGGTAGCGGATCATTTCAAAAAGGGCACTGCCCGAGCCGACGATCATGCCCGCGCGAAATTCAGTGACAGGGACTTTTCCATAGCGCAGCAAATATCCCGTTTCGTGGCGCGCGCGCAAATACGGTGAGAGATTCGCGGCCGGGTCAACCAGCTCGCCAAAATAAATGATGTTATCAATGCCCGCTTCTTCTGCTGCATGAGCGAAGTTGCGCGCCACTTGCAGATCGCGCTCGGCGTTCAACTTGCCGCCCTGTTTGCCGTGGATGAGATAATATGCCGTAGATACACCCTTTAGCGCGCAGACAAGTTCAGTTGCTGAAAGACCATCACCCTTAACCACTTCCACTTTGTTGAACCAGGCACGTCCCTCCAAACGGGAGGGATCGCGCACAAGGCAGCGCACACGGTAGCCAGCTTCCAGAAGTTTTGGCACAATGCGCCCGCCCACGTAACCCGTTGCGCCAGTAACAAGGATAAGTTTTGAGTCTGTCATGATGTGGTGATTATAACTTGGGGATAGTGAGAGTGTAGAATAAAAAAAGCTTTGCCACAGAGCACACAGAGACCACTGAGGAAAACCTTAAAAAATCTCTGCAACCTCTGTGTTCTCTGTGGCTAATGCTTTAATGGTCTCAATAGTGACTCTGAAAACAGCCTCATAATCCAAAAATCTAATGTACAATTCCCGCCATGCCATTGCTGTGGATCGCGCTTTCCTTTATTACAGGCATCGTCATTGCCAGCCTGTTTTCCCTTTCCGCGTATATCTGGCTCGGTATCGTTATTGGACTTTTACTGATCTTTATTTTTCTCCGCCTCCCAAGATTTTCAAATAACCCAATCTCCAATTTCCTGCTCCGCTTTCCTGTTTCTGCCTTCGCATTAATCTTTTTCTTCTTCGGCGCGTGGTGGTTTCAATTCCGCCAGCCGACCATTGATGCATTCCAAATCGCTTTTTATAACGACCGCGATTATGAGATGTTGGTCACAGGCACGCTGGCAGAGCCGCCGGATTATCGTGATGCGTATACAAACTTGCGCCTCAAAGTGGAGGCATTGGATTCCGGCAGCGGCGACCTGCCCGTCTCTGGATTATTACTTGTGCGTGTTCCGCAAAACCAAACCTATGAATACGGTCAACGGGTGCGGGTGCGCGGCAGTTTGAAGACTCCGCCGGAAGACGAAGAATTTTCCTATCGTGATTATCTCGCGCGTGATGGTGTGTATTCGTATATGTCCATCGCGGAAGTGACGTCGTTGCCGGGCAATGGCGGCAGTGTTGTGAGAGCGGCGGTCTACAAATTAAAAGACAAAATGCTCAGGAATACCTATCGTTTATTCAACGATCCTGAAGCATCTTTACTCGCGGGCATTTTACTTGGCGTGGATACGGGCCTCACCAAAGATTTGCAGAATGCGTTCAAAAATACCGGCACTGCGCACATCATTGCCATCTCTGGATTCAACATCGCCATCATCGCTGGTATTTTCTTTTCCATGTTCAAAACTATTTTTGGCGAAAGACTTGGGGCTGTCTTTGCCATTCTTGCGATTGCGTTTTATACTTTCCTCGTCGGCGCGGATGCCGCTGTGGTGCGAGCCGCATTGATGGGAAGCATTTCATTACTGGCTCGTCAACTTGGCAGGCGTAATACAGGTTTGAACGCGCTTGCCATCGTCGCCTTCGTCATGACAATTATTAATCCGCTTGTATTATGGGATGTGGGCTTTCAACTTTCATTCTTCGCCACGCTCGGTCTGATCCTTTACGCGGAACCATTTTCAAATTTCACCGGCAAATTGATTTCCAAAATCACAAAAACTGACAACAGTAAGCTCACCCAGATCATCAACGATAACGTTATCCTGACATTCGCCGCGCAACTTACCACCATTCCGATCATGGCCTATCATTTCAAACGCATCTCCCTCATTTCGTTCATCGCCAATCCGTTCATCCTGCCGGTACAACCTGCGGTGATGATCATTGGCGGACTGGCTGTTTTCGTCAGCCTGATCCTTCAGCCGATAGGCCAACTCATCGCGTGGGTCGCGTGGCCGTTCACTGCGTACACGATCCGCCTGGTGGAATTATTTGATCGTGTGCCGCACGGGACAATCTATCTTGGGGACTCATCCTTCTGGATCGTTTTCGCTTTTTACATCGCGCTTCTCACTGCGACCTTCAACTGGGATCGCATTAAGGAATGGTTCAACTCTCTGGCAGGTTCGCTTCGAACCGTTGCATTGACAGCGACTCTGGTGCTCATGTTTGCCTGCACAGTTGTAGTATGGCGTTCCACAGCAACCGCAGGCGATGGACAAATGCACATCACATTCCTTGATGTCGGCTCAGCCGATGCGGTGCTCATCCAAACTCCCGAAGGTCGAAATGTGCTTATCAACGGCGGCGCGAGCACATCTGAACTTTCCGATGAACTTGGCCGAAGGCTTCCATTCTTTAGCCGCAAATTGGATTGGCTTGTGATCGCGTCCACGCAGGAGAATCAACTTGCCGCGCTGCCGCGTGTGGTGGAACGCTATCCGCCCGAAAATGTTTTGTGGAGCGGAAACATTCAGGCTTCGTTCTCCGCCCAAACGCTGGATAAATTCTTCGCTGAAAAAGGAATCCCCATCAGCCGCGCGGAAGCGGGACAAAGGCTCGAGCTGGGTGGCGGCTCATTTATCGAGGTGCAGGCCGCAGGTCCGCGTGGAAGCGTGCTCTTGATCCAATATAAGAATTTCCGCGCACTGCTTCCAATCGGTCTCAGTGAAGGCACACTTGAAGAATTGGAATTCGGCAATGTGGTCGGCAAGGTGGACGTGTTCCTGCTGGCTGATTCTGGTTTTGAACAATCCAATCCGCCGGATATCATTCAAAATGTAAATCCGCAATTGACAGTTTTGAGCGTGGCCGCCGGCGATCCGGATGGCCTGCCCGCACAATCTGTTTTGGAATCGCTGGATGGATATTCGTTATTACGGACAGACCGCAGCGGCTGGATCACTGTCAGCACCGATGGTGATACCCTGCATGTGGAAGTGGAACGCGGCGAGTAGTGGGAGTAAAGTACCCTTTCATCATTTTGTCGTGATGCTAAAATGTCTTCACAAAAACAAGGAGAATATGATGAAGAAAAATAATTTGAAGATATTTGTTTTTATTGCTGTATTGGTGCTGGCGGCAATGGCTTGCGCGATCCCCGGGTTGAACTCTTTGCCCAAGGATGATTTTTCCAATTCCGATAGCGGCTGGGGTGTGGGGACGGATACTTCCAGCTCGGTGGAATATGCCAGCGATGGTTTACAAATGATCGTGTACCAGCCCTTTTTTGTGACCTGGTCACCGTTTGGAGTTGAAACCTACGAGAATACTCATATTGAAGTGAGTGTGAACAATACCAGCTCCGATGAAGATGCACTTTTTGGGGTCGTTTGCAATGAGCAGGGTTCCACGCAGGCCTTCTATTATGTCGGTGTATCTCCAAGCGGTTACTATGCCTTTATTAAATCGTCAGTTGCGTTGGCCGATGTTTATCTCAAGGAAGGCACTTCAGATGTGATCTCAGCCTCCGCCAGCTCCATGCGCCTTGGTCTGGATTGTGGTAATGGCACGCTCGCCTTGTATGTGAATGGTCAACAGATAGACAGCGTATCTGATGCATCCTATCCGAACGGTGTGGTCGGTCTCTTCGCTGCCAGTGACGACCTGGATAGCGGCGCGACCGTGATCTTTGATGATTTTGTGATGACGAAATTGGGCGAATAGTTTTGTTGGTTCAGGAAAATCCCCGGGAGTGGCTAATCTTGTGGGCTTGCCAAAAGATTTAACCACAGAGCACACAGAGGTCACGGAGAAACCCTCTAAAAAACTCCCCTGGCACCGCCCGCCAGGGCAGGTGTGTGGACTCTGTGATCTCCGTGGTGAATGGTTTTTTAGCCCATTCATTTAGCCACTCCCAAAATCCCCGCGTGAAAGCGCGGGGATTTTTATTTGATGTATAATGCCAGAACTTATTACTGGTTTGTAAAATTTTATAAGGTATTTCGAAAATGACAGAACCGCTTAAGATCACAAAAACCGAAGGCCATGTGACGATCCTCCATTTTCACGGCCATCTTGACGGGCAAACTGAAAACCTTGCCATTGAAAGCGCGCGCACAGTAATGAATACTGGCGCGCGTTTTTTGTTAATCGATCTGGGCAATGTGGATGTGATCTCAAGCGCGGGTCTGCGTGCCCTGCTTAACATCTATAAAATGTTTACTCTCCATGATGAGGAGACAGCCTGGCATAAAGTCCATGCGGGCGAATTATATAAATCTCCATATCTCAAACTGGCCTGCGCCTCTTTGCATGTGAATAATGTGCTGGCCATGACGGGCTTCCTGCAGAGCATCTGTATTTATCCCAGCGTGGAAGAAGCGCTGCGATCATATTCTTTATAAACCATACGGGAGTAGTTAGCGCCTGTTTCGTGTTGGTGCCTATTTCAACAGTGAGGCTGAAATAAAATAAGGAGAGATGGATGGAAAACTTATTGACTATCACCAAAAATATGGAAGAAAATATCCCTGTGCTGCATCTTGCGGGCAGGCTTGATGGACAGAGCGAAAGCATGCTTATTAAATATGCCCAGGATGAACATAATGCAGGGATGAGATTATTGCTGCTTGACCTGAGTCAATTGGATACGCTTACCAGCGCGGGCTTGCGGGCCTTCCATACCCTATACAAGCTCTTTACACCCAGGGAAGAAATTGAAGAATGGAAGAAAAAACATCACGATGAGCCTTATAAATCAACATACTTCAAGCTCGCAGGTACAACCCCGGAAATATATTATGTCTTGAATATTGCGGGCTTTTTGCACAACATTCCTGTCTATGCAGACCTGCATGAAGGTCTGCTTTCGTTTAAAAATCAACCTGTAAAGTAACGGCATTGGTCGTTACTACTTTTTGCAATGGGAAACCTTTTGCTCGAAGGCGGCGCGGAATTTGGCGGGCGTATGTCTGAACCCGATCTGCGCGCCATTGAACTCGCCGGTGGATTTGATATCCCCATTTGCATTATTCCAACTGCGGCCGCGCCAGATCGTAATCACAAGCGCGCCGGGAATAACGGCATCCGCTGGTTTCAAAGCCTTGGAGCAAAAAATGTCTTCGCTGTGGATGTGATCGACTCAGCCTCTGCCAACGACTCAGCTCTCGCCGCTTCCATTCGGACTTCGGGCCTGATCTATTTACTGGGAGGTTTTCCCCGCCATCTGGCAGAGACTCTTGCCAATAGTCTGTGCTGGCAGGCCGCATTGGATGCGTTTGAGGAAGGCGCTGTCATTGCTGGCAGCAGTGCCGGTGCGATGGTGTTGTGCGAACATTATTACGATCCGTATGAAAAGAAATTATTACGCGGGTTGAATTTGATTCCCAATTCATGCGTTCTTCCGCATCACAATAATTTTGGGAAAGCCTGGGCGAAACAACTTGAGCAAATGTTGCCCAATGCAATTTTGATCGGCATTGACGAACAGACAGGTATGCTCAATGATACTGACGGTACATGGCAAGTCCATGGGGCGGGGAATGTCACGCTGTATCATGACGGAAAGATAAACGGTTACACGCGAGGCGAAACGTTCTCGCTTTGATTAAAAATAGTATTCACAAATTGGAGGAGTTATGGACATTACTTTAAAGATCACGCAAGAGCAGGTACAGGGGAATGTTCCCGTCACCGTTTTGCATTTGCGCGGCTGGCTGGATGCGCAAGGTGAAGAGTCGCTGCTGGCCGCCGCCAGAGATGCCTATGACGCAGGCTCCCGTTTTCTCCTGCTCGATCTTTCTGAAGTGGATACGCTCACCAGCGCCGGGATGCGTGCCATGCAAAAGGTGTATAAACTGTACACTCCCGCGGATGAACACTTCAAAGTGGCGCGCGTGAAACTATGTAACGCGCCCCCGCAGGTCTACCATGTGCTGGGTGTGACCGGCTTCCTGCAAAACATCCCCAATTACGAGACCGAACAGGCCGCGATCGATTCATTTACTGGATAATTAATTAACGTCAATAATGGATGAGCAAAAGTCAACAATGTGTCGCCCTGAGGGAGCGTGTTTTTCGCGACCGAAGGGTCCCGGTTTTCTGTTTCAGAGATGCTTCGGGGCAAAAAACGCCCCTCAGCAAGACACAACAAGAGTATAGTGGCAACTTGAGTTAATTAAATTATTAGAAACGGTCTTTCTTCTTTCATCTTCCCAGCTTTTGAAGATGTGGGAGGAAAGACCGTTTTTGATTCCCTAATCAATCTATCATCTTCCAATAAGGAAGTTTCCTTAGAATGAGGACATCTTACAGTTAACGTTCAGCATTTATTTTTTATAGGAGAGACGAGTTATGACCAGCTTATTTAAATCCATCCCTGTTCGTTCTTCAGAGATTACGCCGAAGGATACATACCTCTCGCGGCGCGATTTTATGAAAGCCGCAACTGTTGCCACTGGCGCGGCGCTTCTGGCGGCGTGCGCTCCCACAGCGGCGGATGACTTGCAGAACGCCAAACCAGTCCCCACGTCCGATGCGACCGATGAACTTGGGAACGTTGTCAATACTTATGATGACATCACCAATTACAATAACTATTATGAATTCACGACAGATAAATCGGGAGTGGCCAGACTCGCAAAAAATTTCACCACCAGCCCGTGGACTGTGGAAGTAAGCGGCCTTGTCAATAATCCCAAAACATTCGGCATTGAAGATCTGCTGAAAGATTTCCAACAGGAGGAACGCATCTATCGTTTGCGCTGCGTGGAAGCGTGGAGCATGGTCATCCCGTGGACGGGGTTTTCGCTGGCAAGTTTGTTGAAAATTGTTGAGCCAACTTCAGATGCGAAATATGTGCGCTTTGAAACCGTCCTTCGTCCCGAGGAAATGCCCGGGCAGGGGAATCGTTCCTATCCCTGGCCGTATCAGGAGGGGCTGCGCCTCGATGAGGCCATGAATGAACTTGGATTCCTTGCGACTGGTTTGTATGGCGAACCGAATGTGCCGCAAAACGGCGCGCCGATCCGTTTGGTGGTGCCGTGGAAATATGGATTCAAATCCATCAAGTCCATTGTCAAGATCGAATTGGTCGCCGAGGAACCTTCCACTTTGTGGTCTGCCATCCAATCGAATGAATACGGTTTCTATGCCAATGTAAATCCCAATGTGGATCATCCGCGCTGGTCGCAGGGGTCCGAGCGACGCATTGGCGAACTCAGCCGCCGCGAAACGCTGATGTTCAACGGCTACGATGAACAGGTTGCATATCTTTATGATGGCATGGATCTGGGCCAGAATTTCTAATGAAGAAATTTCTTTCCCGTTATACGCCGCTTCAAATTGCCATGCATCTTTATGCGTGGTCCACTGTTGCGCGTCTCATCCTCGAATTTGCTACGGGCACAATATCCGTTAATCCCATTCAAGAGTTGGAACAGCGTACTGGCCGTCAGGCGATCACATTACTGGTGTTGTCGCTGGCGTGCTCACCGCTCAATGCGCTCTTCGGCTGGCGTGAACTTCTCAAACGCCGCCGCGCGCTTGGGCTGTACGCCTTCATGTACGCCACCATCCACGTCATCATTTTTGTGGATCTCGATTACGGCCTGGCGCTGAGTCAGATCGTTAAGACCGTTCTGCAAAAACCGTATATCATCGTCGGCCTTACATCGTTCCTTTTGTTGATTCCGCTTGCGCTTACCTCGTTCGATATTTGGAAAAAACGCCTCGGCAAAAATTGGAAACGATTGCACCAGCTTGTTTACTTCATCGCGCCGTTGGTTGTCCTGCATTACGCGTGGAGCAAAAAAGGTGACATCTTCACCCTGCAAGGCGATATCATTCGTCCATTAATTTATGGGATCGTTATCTTGATTTTGCTCACCTTTCGGATTCCCCCGATTCGACGAGCGCTCGCTTCATTATCCACCCGCAGCCTGTTTCTGTTCAATAAAAAGAATCAGCAGCCCAAAGTGGATACGCCCTAATGAGTGCGTCGCACCTTACGCGGAACGTCCCGAAGGTTCTCGTAAATTAAGCCTGTTTGTCTCCAAGCCTTCGGGACGGTGCGTAACATCATTACTAAAATATTCCACGCAGCAGAAGCAGCAGCCCTATGATCGCCAGCGGAATGCCGATGATCGCGCCGATAAGCGTCAGGCTGACGATGATGCCTACAACGATAAATACAATACCGAGCACCATCGCCACGAATCGACCCGTCATTTCAACGATGACCGCCAGCAGTTTCCATAACGCCACGAACGGCCAAAGGAACCAGGGTGTATGTGATTTTGTTTCAGTTGTCATGAGTACCTCCGCAAATATATACGGCTCGTTTTTAAAAAAGATGCAGTTTTGGTATTAACTGATGCTGCGAAGAAGCAACTCCAAAGGCGATGTGTTGAGCCTGCCGAAACAAGTGGCATGGCTTTGTGGAAGAAATGTCATCCCTTCGGGATTGAACTGCCTGGAAAACCTGCTTTCCACAAAACCCATAGAAAGGCTATAATTTTGACATGGCTACTAAAAAATCCACTCCTGTAATTGAATTTGAAGAAGAAGAAAAAGAAGAGGAAGTGATCGAAGATCTTGACGATTCCGTCACCTTCAAGAAGAGTCACTTTTACTCGGTATTGGTTGTGCTGGCCTTTGCGGTCGGTATTCTTGTCGGTTATGTCGCCTGGGGACGCGATACCACTACGGTGGTCGCGCCGCCTGCCGCAGCAGCCGTGGCTCAACAGCCCGCAGCTGCTGCGACCGCGGTACCACAATATCGACGCTACGAGATTCCCACAGATGGGTACCCAAGCCTCGGCCCGGATGATGCGAAGCTGGTTATCGTCGAGTTCAGCGACTTCCAGTGCCCGTTCTGCCGCCGCTTCCATGATGAGACTTATCAGGCTTTGCTGGATGCCTACCCCGGTCAGATTCGCTTTGTGTATCGCAACCTGCCGCTGACATCCATCCACCCCAATGCGATGCCCGCCGCTATTGCTTCACTATGCGCCAATGATCAGGATGCGTACTGGGATTATCACGAGAAATTATTCAGCAGCGAAACATTGGATGAAGCGACCTATATCCAATACGCCACTGACCTTGACCTGGATGTGGATACGTTCACCGCATGTCTTTCTGATGGAAGTCACGATGCCTTCATTGAGGAAGATATGCAATTTGCGCTTGACCTTGGCGTGCAATCCACCCCGACCTTTTTTGTCAATGGACTTGCCATCGTGGGCGCACAGCCTCTCGATAAATTCCAGCAGATCATAGACAAGGAATTGGCTGGAGAAATTCCGTAACGCTTATGTCTTTGCGAGACGAGTTACTTCCGTCGAAGCAATCTCCACTTAAATGAATATTACAGAGTTCACAGCCTTCTTAAAGTTTCTGTGGACTCTGTTTCTTTTTGGTATGATAACGTTCGCTTCACTGATCGTAAAAACCTTACTCTTGAGAGGGACGCATGAATAAATTTGTAGCAGTTGCCGGGAATATCGGCGTTGGAAAATCCACGCTTGTCAAAATGCTGTGTGACGAAATGGGCTGGGATCCGTTTTACGAGCCTGTGACCGAGAATCCCTACCTCGCGGATTTTTATCAGAACATGTCTGCCTGGGCGTTCCATTCACAGGTATTCTTTCTGACTCACCGCCTGCGTTCACATATGAGTCTGGCGCAGCATCCAAACTCAGTGATTCAGGATCGCAGCGTCTACGAAGATGCGGAGATATTCGCGCAGAATCTTTATCGGCAGGGGAATATTCAAGACCGCGATTATCAGACCTACCGTGAGTTGTACGAAACCACCGTGCAATTTCTGCCCCCGCCCGATCTTGTGATCTATCTGCGTGCGTCAGTGCCCACGCTTATGAATCGCATCAACTCACGCGGACGTGACTACGAGCGCAAGATCGCGCCTGAATATCTGCAAAACCTGAATGAGTTATATGAATCATGGATCGAAGATTTCACCCTCTGCCCCGTGCTGGCTGTCCCCGCCGATGACCTGGATTATGTGGCGCACTCTGGTCACCTAAAATTGATCGTCGCCAAAGTGGACCAAAAATTAACAGGAAAAGAAGAAGTGGTCTTCGAACCTGAAGAAATGGCAAGGGCGGCGGAGGATTGACAATAGTGTCGAATAAAGTGTCAGGGTGTCAAAAGTGTTACACGACACCTTCGATACCCTGACACTTTTGACACTGCACTTGTCCTTACGCCTTTCCAAGCACCATCGCCAACAACGCCATTCTCACATACAACCCATATTCCATCTGACGGAAATATGCGGCGCGCGGATCATCATCGAAATCGGGTGAAATCTCACCCACGCGCGGCAGCGGATGCATAACCGCCATATCCTTCTTGGCGGCTTTCATGATTTCAGGGTCGATCACATACGCGCCTTTTACTTTTTCGTAATCAGCGGGGTCTTCGAATCTTTCCTTTTGCACACGCGTGACATACAAAATATCCGTTTCGGGTAACACTTTTTCAAGTGATGAGTATTCAGCCTGCGGGACATTCCTGGCCGCCACCTCTTCCATCACTTCCTTTGGCATCTTCAAAATATCAGGCGAGACATAATTCAATTTGATATTGCTGAAGTTCGAAAGTAAACGCGCCAGCGAGTGAACGGTGCGGCCATATTTCAGATCGCCGAGCATGGTCACGGTCAGGTTTTCGAGCCGCCCGATCTCCTCCATGATGGTGAACGTATCCAGCAAAGCCTGTGTTGGATGTTCGCCCACACCGTCGCCAGCATTGATGACAGGCTTGCGCGCCGCCTTCGCCGCAATCGCCGCTGAACCAGTTTCAGGGTGGCGCAGAACGATCACATCCGCATAACATTCAAGGGTGCGGATGGTATCGGGCAAGCTCTCACCCTTCGACACCGACGAATATTTCACTTCACTGATCGGGATGACCGACCCGCCGAGTCGTTCCATCGCCGCAGTGAACGATGATGACGTTCTCGTGGATGGTTCATAAAAAAGATTTGCCAAAATTTTTCCTTTGAGCAAATCAAACGTCCCAACGCGCTCGACCATGCCGCGCATCTCATGCGCCACGCCGAACACATACTCCAGATCGTCGCGGCTAAACTGCTTGACGGACAAAATGTCCTTGCCATACCAGTCGGCATTCTTATTTTCGCCGAAAGGCAGGTGGGGGGATGATGATTGAGTTGGCATACTTTAGTCTCCTGGTCTGATAGTTTGCTAGTCTGCTAGTCCTTCCGTTTCGACTGGTTGGCTAGCCGACCAGAAGACTATAAGACTAATTTGATCGGGACTCTGGTTGCACGCTGAGGATGAATCCCGTTTAATCACATGGTTCACACTATATCATTTTCCTGCTCGCTTCATGCGACGGGTGGGACTGGTCGCTGTTTCAATCGGCAGTTTTCGTAACAGGGAATTTTCGTCAGATCAACCCTACCTTCCAAGATTCTCGATCAACCTTACCAGCGCGGGGTCATTGGCCGCGCCTGTAAAATAACCGCCTTCGTTGTACTCCTTATCGTAAATGAACCAGACCAGCCCGTCGATGGATGCGTCCTCTTGCAGGATTTGATAGGTCTCAGTGATATAACAATCCTTCGGCGAATGGCCCGCCTTGAGTTCCGCATCCCCGGCAACAATGATGGTCTTGCCGAATTGTTTCGCCCAATTTATATTCGAGAGCGTGTTTTCAGAATACAACCAGTTTTGAATCACAGCCTTTTCACAGGGCAAATCCTTCTCGCCAGTCAGATCATAAAAGTATGGGTCAACAATGATGATGTCAAGACTGGCGGGCGGCGCGAGGTGAGGTCCGCTTTCGGGGCGGGATGCGATGGTTGCGGGATCTATGATCTCGGAAAAAGCGATCGTGCTTTTCTTGTCGGGAAAAACCTGCTTGAACTCGTCTGCATATTGATCTAAAAACGCCTGGTCAAGATAAATATTTTTGTGCAGGGCGGGTTCATCGGCAATGTAATATACATCTATCGCATCATACACATTCGCTGTAATTAATCCGTCTTTTAATTGCAGTAAATAATCGTGATACGTCATAAAGAATTTTTCCCTGAAATCGGGTAAAAGATCCTCATAAAAAACAGTGGCCTGTGATTCGTCTGGCACAGTCAAACCTTCATTCTTTATCATCTGCTCCAAAATTGCGGCTTCATTAAGCATGTAAATGATGTGCTTGAAGCCAAGTGAAGAGAGAATTTTTACCTGTTCAGCAGAAACCGCAAAGGCAGTATTCGTATAAGTTGCCATACGTTCCAAATCGTAGCTGCTCTCAGTATAGTAGACAGACACCCAGCCATAATACTCAAATGGCGGGGAAATTGGCGGCGGCAAGGCGGGATTTTCCACAGGCCCACAAGCTGTTGCCAGTATGATAATCAAAAGGTAAATCGCTAGTTTTTTCATTATAGTGTGCTGTTATTCCTCATGTTCAAGTGAATGGACTCCATCTTCATTTTCCTGCTCGGACTCTTTCTACGGGTGAGGCTGATTCTGCTTCGACTCTTTTTATCCAAGCCGCCAAAGTGCCATTAGATAACCAAAAGCATATCCCGTCGCATTCATCATTCCATGTGCGACCATACTCGAAGCAATTGTTCTTGAGCGCCAGGCAAGCCATCCGAACACGAGTGCGCCAACAGGTACGATAATCCAAATCGAAATCAGATTGGTGTTTAGGTAGTAAAAATGGCTCAATGTAAATAAGCCAGCCTGAAACAACCATATCCAATGTTCACGCCATTTCAATTTGCTCAGATAGCCCCATAAAAAGCCGCGAAAGAGGGGTTCTTCTGATACTGCAGCATAGCCAATCTGATAAACAAAACTTGGCAGGATTTGAGGCAGAAACTTGTCTATAAAATATCTGTAAGAAAGTAAATCTGTGGTTATTTGAAATGACATGGGAAAACTTAAGACAATGGCTGTTACCAAACCGGCCAATGCTCCGATAAAAAGCCAACCTAAATTAACAGGTTTTATGCCAGGGAGCCTGGAGCGTTTTCTCCACATTGCTATTGAGAAAACAATCGCAATTAGCCAAATAATCATACCGGGAATGCTGGGGAACTTAAGTAAGTGATTGAGCCCCCAATATCTCAGAATTAACGTTTGAATAGGCTTGAATAATATAACGATAATCACAGCCAAGGTGTCAATATGATAATCAGCGAGATGATCTATTTCCCACCAAACTAGAAATGTGGTCAGTAGATAAGTCCCTATATCGAAAATTATATCCGTCCACGTCCATTGGATATTGAAGAAGTGCATGCCCGTCAGAAAAGGAATCCGCAAAATCAAAAGCCCCAGCAGTGCAAACCAAAATACTCGCTGATGTTTTGATCCGCTATTGTCAAGTGTTTGATTCATTTTATCCTCTCCTCCTCATTCCTCATGCTCATGTGAATGGACTCCATCTTTATTTTCCTGCTCGGACTCGCGCAATGGGTGTTCGCGTTTTGATGAACATTATCCAAGTCTGAACAAGGCCACAAGATACGCAAAAGAATATCCCGTAGAATTTATTATGCCATGTGCCGCCATGCTGGATGCAAGTGTTCTTGAACGCCAAGCAAGCCACCCAAACACGAGCGCATTAACAGGGATAATCATCCAAAACAAAATTGGATCTGTATTTATGTAATAAAAATGACCCAATGTAAACAAGCCAGCCTGAAACAACCATATCCATTTTTCATGCCAATCCAATTTTTTGAGATGTCCCCATAAGAAACCGCGAAAGAGCGGTTCTTCAATCACGGCGGCATAACCTATCTGATTAACAAAGTCGAGTGGAATATCAGCAAGGATGTCAACGAGAACAGCCTTTACTGATCCTCCATACGACACTTGTTCTGATAAGATTTGAAATGAAAAAGGAAAACTCAGAACGCTGGACGCAACTAACCCCACTAATGTCCCAATAAAAAACCATTTCAAGCTGGCAGGTTTTAATTGAGGCACTCTCGAGCGATCTCTCCAGAGTGCAAAGGCAAACACAATCGAGATTAACCAGATAATCAAACTGGGAATATTTGGAAAAACAAGTAAGCGAGTTAATTTCCAGTAACTCCAAATTAGAGTCTGAATTGGTCCGAATAAAATAACAATCATTATTACAAACGTATCAATATGGAATTCGGCAAGGTGGTCTATTTCCCACCAGATCATAAATACGGTTAGTGAATAAGTTCCAATCCTAACAATTGCATCTATCCAATCTAATTCCACACGGAAATACTTCAATATCGCTATGAGCGGGATTCTTAGAAACAGAAGCCCTAGTAACAAAATCCAGGAAACCTGCTGATGTCGCGAAGTGTCACTTAACTGCTCATTCATACTATTCTCTCGTGTTTTTTCCATATCCCGCATCATTCCTCATGTCCATGCCTATGATGAATATCGGGCATGTGATCGTGCTCATGTTCTTCGGCGGGATGTTCATGTTCATGCGAGTGGATTCCCTTTATGTCATCATGTCCATGCGAAGGGTCATCGTGGCTGTGACTGTGTTCATGGAATAAAACAGTATGCACATGCGAATGTTCATGTTTTTCGTTGATGAGCAGCAACGCGCCGCCGATCATCAAAATCGCGGCAATGATAAATAGGAACGATGGGAATTCCCCAAAGATAACAATGGACAACAGCACACCCGCCAGCGGAGCCGTGCCATACAACGCACTGGTACGCGCCGCGCCAAGTCCGCGCATGGAGCGAATGAACAGCATGGTGCTCAAGCCGTAGCTGACAAATCCCAAAGCCAATGTGCTGAGGATAATTGTTAGTGATGGAAGCTGATTGCCAAGGAAAAATGCAAGGAAGAAAGAGAACGTACCCGCGACCAGTCCCTTCCATGCCACAATGGCAAGCGGATCTTTGCCCGAGATATTGCGTGTGAAGTTGTTATCCAATCCCCAGAGAATGCAGGCGAGGATAATTCCCAATGCGCCGAGTGAAAGTCCGAATCCGCTGGTGAAATTGGTGGAAAGAAAAATGCTAGCGAGAGTAATCACTATGATAGCAGTCCACGCGCGGCTGCTGATGGCCTCCTTGAAAAACAACAAGGCGATTAAAGTTGTCCCTACGCCTTCAAAATTCAACAACAACGAAGCCGTGGATGCGGGTGTGTTTTGCAGGCTAACCATCAAAATGATCGGCGCCAGAATACCACCAGAGATGATCGCTCCAACCAGCCATTTGATGTCTGGTGCTTTGATGCCTGCTTCCCCTTCTTTTGATTGAAGCCGTTGAGCTAATTTGACAAGAGAAATCCCGGTTCCGCTTCCGAGATACAGGAATGCCGCGAGAAAAATTGGCGCGATATTATCGCCCAGTAGTAATTTCGCAATGGGAGCGCTCGCCCCGAAAAATATCGCGGCGAGTAATGCTTGCAGGATAAATGGAAGGGTGTTTGATTTCATTGATTATTGGCGAGCCATTCTTTCGCATGTGGCAAATTGGCGCGTATAAGTTGTATTTCTGACAAATTTTGTAACGCTGTATCAATTACAGCCCGTAAACGCGGACTGATATTCTTTGGCATTTCATCCTTTCCAAAAAAACGGACATCATCCGACTCGTCGCTTGTCTCGGCCTCGCCGCCGATCACATGACCCAGAAAAACAAAGCCCAAATCTTTATCCCAGGGCGCAGGCTTGGCATACACAACCAACAGGCGGTCTATTGCCACATCAAAGCCTGTCTCTTCCTTTGCTTCTCGGATTGCGGTTTCATTTGGCAATTCGCCATGCTCCATACCGCCGCCCGGCAAATCCCATAGATCCATGTCACGGCGGTGAGCCATAAGAATCCGCTTCTGTGAGTCAAATATTATGGAAAAAACGCCCAGAGTAAATTGGTCTTTCATTTTCTTCCCATTTCAAACAGATGATTCGCCAGTGGAAAAATGTTGATCAAAGGTTCTTCATAAGGATGGATGCTTTTTATTGTTTTGATGGCTTCATCAACCAGTTCGCGTCTGCAATTAACTTCCATTTTATATTCAACACCCTCGCTGATTTCTCCGACTTTCCCTTCAAATGGATTTGCGCCTTCCAACGGTCGGTAATATCCCTGAACAGGATAGATTGCCACACAATGATCATAATTCCCAATTCTGCCAACGCCTATTTTTGAAAGTTCATCGCGAATGGTTAAAGCATATTCCTGCGGCACAAATATCTCAAGTTTCACATCTGTAAATTTTTTCATGGCTCTTTTTCTCTTGTATGATGATATTTACAAAACTTCCGAAGCCTTTAGACTTCGGAAGTTTGAATGTTGAGTCTATATTCCAACGGATGTTTCCAATCCGTTCTCTTTTGCGATCTCGTCGAGAATGATCTCAATCTCGTCAATGAAATGATCGAGACCTTCCACTCGTTCTTCAAAGCCTGCGCCGAGCAACCCCAGTTCATTAGCCGCGTTTTCCCAGAATTTGAGATGGTCGCCATCCAAAACTTCCGCAGACAACGTCCAGGTGTGGAAGAGCGGCCAGAGCGCAGCCATGGGAATATCGCCTGCCAGCATGGTGTTGATGGCTTTTTCGTAGTAATTGAGGCGCGTAGTGTGGATTCGTAAATCCACGCCCTCTTTTTCACTGGCAAGCTTGAAGGCGGACTTCCAATCGGGAATCCAGTTTTTTATTTTTTCCGCATCCACATTATTAATGCCGATCAAACCAAATGCGCTCGTTGTAATGTCAGGTTTTTGTGCGGCTTCCGCGCGCGCGGGGAACTCCAGCAATAGCCTGCGTTCCTGAATGGGTGGACCGCTTAATTCCGCAACGGCGTTCAAGGCGTGGAAGATGGATTTCAAATACTTTCTGATCTCTTTCGGACCGACAGAATCTACTTCGGTCAGGTCCGACCAGATCTGGCGCCCATGTGACAGTAATTTGCGGCAGCGTTGCAGCATAAGCGGTGGCTGTTCAAAGTCAAAACCTGCGCGCAGACTGGCTTGCACAAAGTCAAAGAATTTCTCGCGTTCGTACAATAAAATGGGATCGTACATTTCGTAGCCAAGCCACGGGTCACTGCGTAACTCGCGCGGAGATTTGAACTCATCTTTTGTGCGGCGGCTGATATCAAGATGGAAATCGGGGGTGAGTTTTACGAACTCGCGTATTTGTTTAGGCTGATTCTTGTGAACGAAGACAATATCAATATCCGCCGTGCCGCCGAGCATGGGGTCAATGTTGAGCAGTGAACCTGTCAGATAAGCGGCCACAATATCAGGATCGTTATAAGCCCGTTCCTGAGCTGTCTCTTTTGCAATGCGGAGGAGTGATTCACGTGTAACGCGCATAATGTTTATCCTTGCGGAGTCAACGTCTCCTGACGTTGGTTGGTATGGATGGCGCCGAAGTCAGGAGACTTCGGACTCCTTTTCAGAGAGATAAACTCTGTTGAAACGGAGGCAGGCTCAAGGTTTCGCGGATGCGGTTCTCTATCCGCTTGAGGTCTTCGGCGTTGTGGACGATATTCAATTCGTTCGAGTCGATCTTCAAGATGGGCGTATGGTCAAATGGCTTCGAGAAGAAATCTTCATACGCGTGATTCAATTCATCAATGTATGCGCGTTCCATTTTTCGTTCGTAGGGACGGTCACGAAATGCGATGCGGCTCATGAGGGTGTCGGTGCTGGCCTGTAAATACACCAGCAGATCGGGCTTCGGAATTTTTTCGCCGAGCGCTTCGTGCACTCGATGATACATGTTCAATTCATCGCCCTGCAAATTGATGCCCGCGAAGAGCGCATCTTTTGCAAAGGTGTAATCGGCGATCAAATTTTTCCCGTCGGCCAAAATCTTTGGCACATTATTATTTTGTTGATGATAACGGCTGAGTAAAAAAAATATCTGAGTTTGAAATGCGTAGCGCGCGCGGTCTGCATAAAAATCGGAGAGGAAGGGATTCTCTTCAAATATCTCGAGCAGAACATCCGCTTCAAATGTGTTTTGTAAAAGGCGGGCGAGCGTGGTCTTGCCGACGCCGATCACTCCTTCGATGGCTATGTACATGAACGAATACTCCCTAAATAATTTGAGCCAAGGATACCATAAAGTAATTGATGCGTTGGAATGTATAATGGGATGATGTCAAAAATATGTATTGTTCCGCGTGTGGAGGGTTCGGGAGGCATGGCTTCCTTCCGCTTGAAATTTGAGCAGGGACTTCACGCGCGCGGCGTGGAAGTGACTCACGATCTTTCAACTGGGGCGGATGCAACCCTCGTTCTGGCCGGGACCCGCAGCATGATCCCGTTACGAAAAGCCCGTCAGCGCGGACAGCGAATCGTGCAGCGCCTCGACGGCATCAACTGGGTTCAACGCGTGCGTTGGACGGGACTGCGTTATCACATCCGCGCGGAGTATGGCAATGCGATTTTGTCTTTTATCCGCGCGCGCTTTACCGACCGTGTCATTTATCAGAGTCAGTTCATTCGCAAATGGTGGGAGGAATGGTATGGCGTGGCAAAGGCTCCAGCCTCTGTCATCATCAACGGCGTGGATTTGCAAACCTATACTCCCGATGACGCACATGATCGTCCCGCAGACCGCTTTCAATTGTTATTATTGGAAGGAAGTTTGGCTGGCGGTTTGAATTCTGGCCTGTTCTATGCCGTTTCACTGGCTGAAAAACTTTCAGCAAAATTCCCAATGGAAGTTGTGGTGGCTGGCAAAGTGGATGACGCAACTCAGCGAAAATTACAAAGCAACGTTCCTGTAAAATTCCTCGGCACAATTCCGCGCGAAAAAATTCCGCATCTGATCCGCTCGTCGCATCTCATGTATTCTGCGGAGGTCAACCCGCCCTGTCCGAATGCCGTCATCGAGGCTCTGGCATGTGGATTGCCCGTTGTCGGATTCGACAGCGGGTCGCTCAAAGAGTTGGTGACAGGTGATGCGGGGCGTATCGTCCCTTATGGCGGCAATCCCTGGAAATTGGAAACGCCTGATATTTCCGCGCTGGCTGATTCAGCGCAGGATGTGCTGACGAAACAGGACCAGTTCCGGGCGGCGGCGCGGATGCGGGCCGAGTCCGCTTTTGGACTCGATCAAATGGTGGATGCTTATCTCAAAGTCCTGTTGGAGGATTAAGTCATGGATCAGGAGATTCACGAGTTTTTATTGAAACATTTGCGTTCCATTCAGGAAAATAATATTCCCGAATATCATGAGACAACTGCGGATGATTTGACTCTGTATGAGTGGTGGGTCACACCTCATCGTTTGGATGGGATTCCATTTCATGAATTCATGATGACTTCCAATGCGAATCGCGGCTCCATCTTTGGCGCGGAAGATAAAGGACAGAAAGCGCAAAGCCGTTTGGATCTTGCGAATTTACATATTCAACGCTATGGCGATACGGCAATTGCCAGTTACACACTTCTTATCAGCACCGCTTTGCCCGAGGGCGTGAAAGTTGCGGCACACAATGAAAGCCGCGTGATCGTGAAATTAAATGGCGATTGGAAAGTTGTGCATGTGCATAAATCACCCGCGTATTCCGCGCCGCATGTCGCTCCATAATTTTTACCACCAAGGCACAAAGGCGCTAAGACACAAAATTAATTTTTTGGAGGATGCAATGCCAACAACACTCACGATTCCTCTGCCGCCTGACCATGAGCGTATTGCGCGATTGATCGTTGACGCGGCTTATACAGTCCATAAAACCTTGGGGGCTGGGTTATTGGAAAGTGTTTATGAAACGTGCTTGTGCCATGAACTTGGAAAACGAGGCTTGGCTTACAAAAGACAAGTAGTTGTTCCACTGGTTTACGATGGCATTAAGTTTGCTGAGGGATTTCGTATTGATGTCCTTGTGGAAGGGCGTATTGTGTGTGAGCTAAAATCTGTTGAAAGAATGGAAAATGTCCATCTCTCCCAAGTGCTAACTTATTTGAAATTGACAGGGAATCGCCTTGGTTTTCTCATCAACTTTAATGTCTCACTCATCAAGAATGGAATTCGCCGCGTAATTCTATGAGTCTTGTTGACTCATGAAAATCTATTTTTTGCGGTCAAGACAAAAGTTGTAAAAACAAAAAAACTTCGCGCCTTCGTGTCTTTGTGACTTTGTGGCTCAAACCAAAACTATGCCCAAATCCTCCCGTTCCTACGATTTTCTCTGGTTGAGCATTGCGCTGCTGATTCTGTTAAGTGTGGCACTTCTATTGCCGCTCTCTCCGCAGGATTACTGGTGGTATCTGCGCCTCGGGCAGGATGTAGTTCGTACAGGGGCTGTGCCGACAATTGACACATATAGTTTCACTCAGGGGGGCTCGCCGTTTTTTTATCAATCCTGGCTGGCGGCTTTGATATTTTGGAAGACCTATCAGGTGGGCGGATTAATGCTGACGTTTTTTTTGCGCGCGGTAGTTATCGCAGTTACATATGCCTTGCTTTGGGGCTTGGTGCGAGGGGCAGGCGCAGGTCCGCGCTTAGCGGGCTTGCTGGTCTTATTGACTGCATTGGCGGGTAGCAGCAACTGGTCATTTCGTCCGCAATTATTTATTTATCCAATTTTTGTTTTGGCTTTATCCATCATCTCAAAATGGACTCAAGGCAAGAGCAGAGGCTTGTGGTTACTGCCTGTGCTCTCCATGCTATGGGTCAACCTGCACGGATCATTTCCGTTGTTATTCATCCTTGGAGGATTCGCATTCCTATTTGGCAAAGGTGATAAGAAACAACTTACTGTTGCTATTGCAATTTCGGTTTTCACGCTTTTTATCAACCCTCATGGAATATACGTGCTCGGATATGTAAACGACATGCTTAGCGCGCCGTCCAATCAACAGTTTAGCGTGGAATGGATGCCGATGGTCAACCGCGGCTGGCAGGCCAATTTATTTTTTATGTGGCTGCTGATCTTTGCTCCGCTGGTGGCCTTCTCACCGCGCAAGTTGACTCTGCTTGAATGGGTTTATTTTATGTTTTTCGGCTGGCTGGCGCTTCTGGGAATTCGCTACGTGATCTGGTTCCTGTTCATCATGGTTATTCTTACAGCCAGACTTCTCGCTGAATGGGATGCGCGTTATTTGCAGAGACCTGTTCAGAATGAAAAGCCCATCATTAACATCCTTTCAGCTTGTTTATTGCTCTTGATGCCATTCTCACTCCTTCCGGGATTCCGGGATTCCTGGTGGCCTGACGCGCCCCGCGCGTATGACAGCGCAAACCCGGTCAAAGCGACAGAATGGCTCGCCGCCCATCCCGAATTTGCAGGTCCGCTATGGAGCGATTTTGGCTTTTCAAGTTATCTTATCTTTGCACTGCCTTCCCGCCCGGTATGGATCGATACCCGCTTTGAACTGTACCCACCGCAACAATGGGAAAAATATCTGGCAATTGCGAACGCATCTCCAGGATGGGAAAACCTTCTCGAAGAAGAAAAAGTCAGACTTGTCATGTTATCCACGGACGGTGAGCCATTGCTGATATCCGCCATGAAAAACTCGGGGCAATGGTGCTTGAATTATTATGATGAAGATGCCGTCATCCTTAGCAAGACAACAGGTCAATGTCAATGATCAAATATTCAAGACGACTTGCTCTGCAACAACGCGTGCTTCCCAGTTACCGCATCCCGTTCTTTGATTTGCTTGCTCAATCCTGCGAAAGTATGAGTCTTTTTGCGGGAATGCCGCGCCCCGTGGAAATGATCGCAAGCGGCAAACTTCAAATCGCAAAATATCACGAAGCAAAAAATATTCATTTGTTCAGCGGCGCATTTTATCTATGTTATCAAAATGGATTTATAAGCTGGCTTGAAGAATGGAATCCTGATTCGCTGATTGTGGAAGCGAATCCGCGCTACCTGTCCACTCCATCTGCAATTAGATGGATGCACTCTCGCGGACGAGGAGTCATTGGCTGGGGATTGGGCGCGCCAAAAGGCAATGCAGTTTGGTCACGTTTTATCAATCAATTTGACGCAATGCTCGCATACAGTCAACGCGGCGCGGAGGAATATGCGGCGCTTGGTTTCCCGCGTGAAAAAATATTTGTCGCACATAACTCAGCCTCGCCAGCACCGACCTTCGACCTTCAACCTTCAACATTTAACCTTCAACCAACTATATTATTTGTAGGAAGATTACAAGCTCGAAAGCGCATTGATTCATTATTGCGCGCCTGTGCCGAAATGGAATCGAAACCGCGTTTGATAATCGTTGGTGATGGACCGGAACGCGCGGCATTAGAGTCACTTGCCAGGGATGTGTATCCTGCCGCAGAGTTTGCCGGAGCCAAACACGGGGCTGAGATCAAACCCTATTTTGCAGAAGCAGACTTATTCGTTCTGCCCGGAACCGGGGGGTTGGCTGTCCAGGAGGCGATGAGTCACGGTCTTCCAGTCATCGTGGCGAAGGGAGATGGCACGCAGGACGATCTTGTCCGCGAGGGGAATGGCTGGCAGATCAATCCAGATGATTACGGCGCGCTGGTTACTGCAATGAAAAACGCGCTGTCTGATACAGCGCGTTTACGAAGAATGGGGGCGGAGTCGTTTCGAATTGTTTCGGAAGAGATCAACATCCAAAAGATGGCGGATGCGTTTGTGCTGGCGTTGAATTCACTGGATTGATTTATCCGATCTTCGGCGTATCGCCGATAATCTCCCAGCCTTTATTTAGCGCGTATATTTTTAATTTCGCATCGGGATACACCGCCACAGGATGCTCGGCATGTTCAAGCAGGGGAATGTCCAAAACTGTATCGCCATAAGCCACATCCACACGATCCACGCCGAGCCGACTCAAAACCTGCTCGATCTTCTTTTCATTTGCCATTAACTCACCGACCAGTTTCACACGCCCGTTGACAATTTCAGTCGGCGTGCCGATCACCTGCGCGCCAATTCGTTTTGCAAAAGGCTCGATGAACGGCTCGACGACACTGCTGGCGATGTAAACCTTTGCGCCATCTTCGCGGTGTTTGACCAGTCGCGCTACTACATCCTCGCGGCGCTTCTTCCACAAATTATGTTCCACGACCCACTCAGCGGCATAACTTAGCTTTTCAGGATTCGCATCCTTGATATAGGCCAGACTATCCACCATTAATTTTTGTCCCCAGGCCTGCCAGTCTATCAACCCATTTTTAGCCAATAAATAAGAAGGCGTAATGGCCGCCATATAAAAATTTGCGCGGGCCTTGCTCTGGTTATGTTTTATCCAATCCACTAATCCTAAAAACGGTGAGCCGGTGGTCAATGTACCCATTAAATCTGATGCGACAATCATAAAATAGTTTCTCCGTTATGAATTTATTCCGCGAACATTTCCGCCAAAACCGCAAGCACAGATTCCTGTGCAGTGGCGCTGATCTGTCCCAGCTTCCTGACCAATCTCTCTTTATCCACAGTCCTGATTTGGTCGAGAACAATTTGTCCGCTCTTGCCTTGAAAGCGGCACGCCACGCGCGTCGGATAGGATCGTCCCTGCGAAGTCATTGGCGCTACGATGACAGTGGAAATATGATGGTTCATTTCGTCGGGAGAAATGATTAGGCAGGGGCGCGTTTTCTTGATCTCGTGTCCGATGGTTGGGTCAAGATTGATCAAGTAAACTTCAAACCGCTTGACTACCATTTCCACTCGCTTCTGTCCCATTTTGTGGTTGCGGGTTCGTCAATAAGGCGGTCGTCGCCGTTTTTTGCCATGGCCTTGAATTGTTCATCCCAGCCGCGGCGCGGGAGAGCAACAGGGCGCAGAACGAGCTGCCCGCGTTGAACAAGGATTTCTACTTCATTGTCAAAACCCATTTGGTCAATCAACAGCTTGGGTAAACGAACTCCGCGCGAGTTGCCGATTTTTACTATTTGTGTGCGAACCATGTTCATGTGAGTCTCTCCATTCATTTTGTGGTTACATTGTAATCACAGAACGGAAGTGGGTCAACCTACTGCGCGGTGTTGCCGCCATCCACCAAAAGCAAATGACCTGTGACAAAAGTCGAATCATCCGAAGCCAAAAATAGAACTGCGCGCGCGATCTCTTCGGGTTTCCCAAACCTGCCCATCGGAATATATGCGCTCGATTCCTTTATTGCCTCTTCAACCGTCACCGGGTCAGATCCCTCAAAATATCCCTTCTCGATCCATCTGTCCACAAAAGTATCACCGGGGCAGACCGCATTCACGCGGATTCCCTCACGCGCATAATCGAGCGCCATTGCCTTGGTCATCATTCCCACCGCGCCCTTGCTCATAATGTATGGAAAAGCATTCTTCCCGGCCACCACAGACCAATCTGAACCGTTATTCACGATCGCACCTTTGCCCCGCTTCTTCATTTGCGGGATCACCAGCTTGCACATGTGCCAGACCGCTGTCACATTGATCTCAAACGTGTTGCGCCACACATCCTCGGGTGTGGTGTCCGCCGTCCCTTTGGTGACGATGCCAGCGTTGTTAAACAAAATGTCAATGCGATTGAATTCCTTAAGAGCGACATCCACGACTCTTTGACAGTCATCCAGCTTTGTGTGATCCGCTTCGACGAACACGCATCGGACTCCCCTTTGCCTGCATTCTGCTTCGACGGTTTTTCCCAACCCGGAGCGTCTGCCCGTTAAGACCATATCAGCTCCCTCGTCTGCGAAAAGAAGCGCAGTGGCTTTTCCAATTCCGCTTGTGGCACCGGTAATGATGGCTGTCTTATTTTTGAGTCTCATATGATCTCCTATCCCAAAATGAATGACCATGGACCACAGACAGTGGACGATGGTCTGTGGTCTACGGTCAACGGTCTGATGCAAGTATAATTCACCATTATGGACAGCAAGACTCTCAACGTACTCGAATACCCAAAAATTCTCGGGCAGCTTGCAGGCTTCTGTGATTTCTCTGCATCAATGGATCTGGCGCGCGAGTTGGAGCCAACCTCTTCCTACGAGTTGGCAATTGCCCGCATTGCAGAGACGACCGAAGCGCGCAAACTGCTTTCGATGGAAAGCACAGGCGTCGGCGCGGCGCATGACATCCGCCCGCAAGCGGACCTTGCCGCGCGCGGCGGTGTGCTCGACCCGCACGCTTTGCTCGACGTTAAGTCAACACTGATCTCATGCCGTGACATAAAAAAATCGTTTGAAAAACGAGCGGAAGAATATCCACGCCTGACACAAATTGTATTGGGTCTGCCTGATACTCACGGTCTCGTGGATTCCATCACGCGCATCCTTTCAGATCGTGGCGAAATTTTGGATTCGGCGTCTCCCAAACTTGGAGACATTCGTCGCGGTTTGCGCGTGGCACAAGACCGTCTGATGGCACGCCTGCAAAAATATGTAACCGACTCAAAAACGGTTTCGATGCTGCAGGAGCCGATCATCACACAACGCGATGGGCGTTATGTCATTCCGTTGCGCGCGGAATTCAAAGGCAAAATAAAATCCATCATTCACGATCAATCCTCCAGCGGCGCGACTCTGTTCGTTGAGCCATTGCCTGTTGTGGAAGCGAATAATGAGATCCGCGAATTGCAACTGGCACAACGCGATGAAGAACGCAGAATCCTCGCGCAGGTATCCGCGTTGATAGGCGAACATGCCACAGAGTTGAAATATGGTGTTGAGAATCTTGCGGCACTAGACCTCGCATTTGCGAAGGCGAAATATGCAGATGAATTGAAGGCGAGTGAGCCGATATTAAATCAGCTTTTAGCAATTGGCAATCAGCAATTAGCAAAAGCAGAAGGCCAAAAGCCAAGCGCTAAAAGCCAAACGCGTATTTGCTTGTTGAATGCGCGCCATCCCCTGCTTGATTCCAACAACGTTGTCCCTATTGATGTTGACCCTGCGCCCGGTACGCGTGCGATTGTAATTACCGGTCCGAACACCGGCGGTAAAACGGTTTCGCTAAAAACGGTTGGCTTGCTGGTGGTGATGGCGCAAAGCGGTTTGCACATCCCCGCGCAAAGTGGATCGGAACTTCCGTGCTTCCATTCGGTGTGGGCGGATATTGGTGATGAGCAATCCATTGAGCAGTCGCTTTCCACTTTTAGCGGACACATCACGAATATCATTCGCATTATCAAAAAGATAGACAATCGTTCGCTGGTTATTTTTGATGAGCTCGGTTCAGGCACAGATCCGCAGGAAGGCGCGGCCATTGCACGCGCGATATTGAGTCATTTACTGGATGTAGGCGCGATGACGCTGGTGGCAACGCATTATCCTGAATTAAAAACTTTCGCTCATGGGACGGATGGCGTGGTCAATGCGTCTTTGGAATTTGACATCAAAACGCTTCGCCCGACCTATAAGCTGACTCTTGGTCTCCCGGGCAGGTCCAACGCCTTGTTGATCGCGCAGAAGCTTGGCCTGCCGCAACCCATCATTGACTCAGCCAGAGCGGAAATTAATCCGCTGGATCTGCGGGCAGATAAATTATTGGATGATATCCGCAAGGAACGCAACCGCACCTCACGCGAACGCGAGAAGCTGGAAAAAGCGCGCGCCAAATTGGAAGCACAATCGCATGACCTTGAAAAGCGACTCGAGAAAATAGAAGATGAACGCCGTGAAACTTTGGCAAAGGCCCGCGCCGAAGGTGAGTTGGAAGTAGCGGTACTCAAACAGAATATGGATTCGCTCAAACAACAATTGAAGAAGGCGAAACAGCCGCTTGAAGCTATTAAATTAATTGAAGAGAAGATAGAAAAGATAGAAGAGAAAGTTGAAGCGCCGGTAGTGCGACGACAGACGATAGACCGTGGACCATCCACCGTCCATCGTCAATTGTCGCTCGGTGAGCGGGTTACTGTCAGCACGTTGAATGCTGAAGGTGTTGTGACAGCTTTGGGTGAGTCGGATGCGGAAGTGCAGATCGGGACGATCCGTATGCGGGCGAGGTTGTCTGATCTGGTCAGGCGACAACAGACCGTGGACGATAGACCGAAGACCGTCATCAGTCAGACATCGTCTACGGTCCACCGTCAATCGTCTTCTCCCGGCATGGAAGTAGATTTGCGCGGGTTGATGGCGGAAGATGCGCTGGATAAAATGGAAAGATATTTGGAGCAGGCATTTCTTTCAGGATTGCCTTTCGTGCGGATCATTCACGGCAAGGGAACGGGCAGATTAAGGCAGGCTGTGCGTGAGGCGCTGCGCGGTCATGAGTATGTCAATAAGTTTGAAGAGGGCGGGAGCACCGAAGGCGGCGAAGGCGTGACCGTGGCGTTGATGAAGAGCGGATAAGGAGTTGCTTATGTCGATTGACGATGCCATCAAACAAATGACCGATACGATCCTGGCCGCGTGCACAAGCGCGGAAGTGAAGGTTGCGAAGATGTCTGATGAGGAGGCGCGGCTCTCGGTCTATGCGCCTGCGGGCGATATGCAGGCCATCAAGGATGCGACTTTTATGCCAGCGATGGATTTATTGAATAATGATGGGATGGATATCCAGGTGTTTGTGTATGAGAAGGTTTGAAAGTTGAAGGTTAAAGGTGAATTTGGGCAGCTGTCATGGCTGCCCTTTTTTATTGACCTGTGGCTGTGCGCCAGACGGCATCCAACATGATCAGGCCGGTCGTGCGGTGAAGTTCGGAGGCCTCTGTGTTTAGATAAACAGCACCCTGTTCTTCACGGCCTTCCTTGACGTACAATCCGCGGTCGGGGAGGCCAGTTAGTACCGCCCAAAAATTCCAGAGTGGAAGATCAAATTCGGCAGAGAGCTGCGCCATGTCACGGTTGATGCGGTTGTCCAGTTCGCGGTTATCCGCTTTGGTGGCGAGGATCGGAACAACGCCGGCGTCCAATAACTGGGTAATGATCGTGCGCAGATATTCGGTATTGCGCGACTCGAAATGCGTGCCGATCTGAATCAGCACGAACGATGGGCGGTGAACGCGCAGTTCACAATCCACGGGAGTCTCTGCCAGGCTGCATTCGTATTGACCGCGATGCCATTCGGGCCAAAGCAATCCGCCGGGTGTGGTGCCATCCTGTGATGTGGGACTCTCGCGGTTGAAGGAGCCGGTAAAGTTGGTAACCGTCTGTTGTAGATCGGGGGAAAGAGTGCTGAAAACTGCCGGGTCGGTTTCATATACGCCGAAGAATTCATCGGGCCTGCTCTGACAATCGCCAAAGATCGAAAAGGCGTATGGGTCATTGCCAAGAAGTTGTCCCTTTTGATAGATCTCGCTTATATTGGGATTAATGAATGGGATGACGGGCAGATCCATCCATTCATCCGAGCCAGTGGAAGGTTCCAAAGTCTCTGTTACAGTTTGCAGCGGGTCTGGTATTTCCGCTGTTGACAATGTTGAAATTGCCAAAATATCATCGGTGGCGGCAGGCTCAGTTGCATCTGCGTTTGCGGGAGTATCCAGTGAACTACTATATCTTGGCGTGGGGATCATTTGATCCTCTGTCAGCGTTGCAGTGGATGTGACAGTGGGGATGACCCTTGCTTCCGCCCCGCAGGCGGTTGTCAAAATGGAAACCAGTAAAGTTAAGAGGAAGATGCGATTCATAATGTTGGCTGATAAATATTTGAGAGTGCGGCTCAGTGCCTAGCCGCCAGTTGATTCGAAAAATCTGACAGTTGGGATTCTATCGCTTTTCTCATAAATAAGTAAACTTTTCATCGAAAATTACCGGGAAAATCAAATTTTCTGTTTACCAAATTATGCGATACTCTGTAGCAGGTTTTTACCCGATCTTCCATTGGCTTGCGAACTTCAAGATCCGCGGGCGGATGTAGAACGCGAACGGGTCGGCCTGCGGACGTTTCTGCTTGATCAATTCCATCGCCGAATGCGGATCATATCCCTGCGCAATGAGGATGCATGCGCCCATCGTCACGCCACGGTGGACTCCGCCCGCACAGTGAGAAAAAACCTTGCCGCCGTTTTGAATTGTTTCCAGTGCGGCGCGCGTTCCGCGATGCAGTGCCTTAATCGAAATCGGAATCAGCGGCGAGTCAAAGGTGGGCAGCCAAAGAAATTGGATCGGATCATGATACACATCCCTGCGCGGACGATACTCCACGCGCATGTTGATAACAAGTTTCACGCCGAGTTCGCGCAGGTGGTTGTAATCCACTGTGGAAGGTGTTCTGCCAATGAAAAGGTCAGAGGTGATGGGGGAGAAGTCCATGTTGAACATCTTATCACAGGGTTTTACCCAAAGCCACTCATTTTTTTCTTTTCATTTAGGCTATTTATCGTATGGTCAGTTTCAATTTCCTACGGACTCAAATAAGGATTAACCTTGGGGATTAATCCCCCATACAAAAAGCCACCCCAAGAATAGGTCTTTTTCCATTCCTGGGGTAGTAGCAGTGTCCCTTTCATTCTGCTATCTTGTAATTAATTTCAAAACTGCAAACTCATTTAAAAAGTTCTAAATTGTAAGAAAGATGAGGAGGTTCCGGCAAGGTTCTGCCTTGAAAGATGGCATCGTGAAAAGTGTGTGATTTGTCCGTTTTGTTGGCAGAAAACAGCCATTTTACAAGATTCTAAAATAACACCCCAAACTATTGTCAACCGAATATTTTTGCATGTTGATCGGAGGATTTCATGATAAGCAGACGAGATTTTCTAAAACTCAGCGGAATGGGTGTGCTTTCGTTATATGCCGCTACGCGCGGTAAATTCATACTGCGCGCCCAGGCTCAAATCCCGGGCGGCACACTTGACCCGCTTACATTGCCTAAATATCAAACACCATTGCTTATTCCGCCGCAGATGCCGCGTGCCGGCTTTGTGCGTCAGGAAGATAAGCTGGTCGATTATTACGAGATCTCGATGAAACAGTTCGAGCAGCAAATCCTGCCAGCCAGTTTTCCGAAGACCACTGTCTGGGGGTATGGGCCAGCCAAGGCCCTCAGTCCGCGAGCGCCGATGATATACAATGCGCCATCGCTGACAATCGAGGCCAACGCGGATAGACCTGTGCGCATCAAGTGGATCAACGATCTGAAAGATGCCAATGGCAATTATCTGCCGCACCTGCTGCCAGTTGACCCGACCCTGCATTGGGCGAATCCGCCTGGAGGCGTGGATGGCCGCGATACCCGACCGATGTTTGACAGCACACCCGGACCATACACTGGTCCAGTGCCCATGATCTCACATGTGCATGGTGCCGTGGGTGTCAGAGATGACAGTGACGGCTACGCAGAGGCCTGGTATCTGCCGGCGGCTAACAATGTAGCGGGTCATGCCACTGAAGGTACCTGGTATAACTTTTTCAAGAAGAAAGCCCAGGATGAATATCGGGTCAAATGGGGGCCGGGCTTCGCCACCTTCCAGTATCCGAACAAGAACCGCGCCTCAACCATCTGGTATCACGATCACACGCTGGGCATGACCCGTCTCAACGTCTACGCAGGGCCGGCTGGTTTCTTTATCATCCGCGGCGGGTCGGCAGGCGACGAGGCAGTGCGTGACTCTCGCAAAAAAGGGAGACGGGCTGTTCTCCCGGGACCAGCTCCCAGTGAGATCGACCAGATCGTGCCCAACAGAACTTTTTACGAGATTCCCATCGCTATCCAGGATCGCGCATTTAATGAGGATGGTTCGTTGTTCTACCCGGACACACGCGCTTTCTTTGATGCCGAGACGGGATCGGGACCGTACATCGGAGACCCAGTCAACCCCACTGATATTTCGCCGATCTGGAACCCTGAGTTCTTTGGCAACATGATCATGGTCAATGGGAACACGTGGCCGTTCCAGACCGTTGAAAAACGCCGCTATCGCTTCCGTTTCCTGAATGGCTGTGACTCGCGTTTCTTAATTCTGGATTTCAACAATATCCCGGGCGTGGAAGTATGGCAGATTGGAAACGAGGGCGGATTCCTGGCAGCGCCGGTGAACATCACTGCGAATCATGGCAACCAGCTTCTTATGGGTCTGGCTGAACGCGCTGATATGATCGTTGACTTCACCAACGTGCCCGAAGGAAATTATATACTTGGAAATGTAGGACCAGATGAACCCTTCGGCGGCGGCACCATTGGCGTCGATTTCGAGGCGGCTGATCCAGATTCAACAGGTCAGATATTGCAATTCAATGTTGTGCCCGCAGTTGCGCCAGATCCCACCACACCCCCGCAGTTCCTGGTTCTGCCGGCCATCAAGCCACTGCCCGCAGCGACAGTAACCCGCCCGCTGGCGTTGATCGAGGAAATGTCGATGTTCTTCGATACTCCGTCGGAGGCTTTGCTTGGCACCGTTGCCGGCGATCCCAACGTCGCTCCAGGCATATGGACGAAGTTCATGTGGATGGAAGCTGTGACAGAGAACCCGGCTGTTGGCGCCACCGAAGTCTGGGAGATCTATAACTCGACCGCTGATGCGCATCCGATGCACATCCATGAGGTGGTGTTTGAGGTACTCAGTCGGCAGGATATCTTCGTGAACGAGATCGATCGAACGGTTCAAGTGATTCCCGGCTCAGTGCCGACTCCGCCCCAACCGTGGGAGACCGGTTTCAAGGATACGGTCATTGCCTACCCCGGCCAGGTGACACGCATCAAGATGCAGTTCAGCAAGCCCGGTCAGTTCACCTGGCACTGTCACATCGTCTCTCATGAAGATAATGAAATGATGCGGCCTTTCCGGGTTGGCCCACTGCAGAAGGGACAGCCGATGCCGAAATTACCGCCGCCGATGTAATCTCAATCCAAGGGTAAATAAGAAAAAATCCCCATCTGTCACGCAATGACGGATGGGGATTTTTATGCTAAAGTTCGACAATCATAATTTTAGAGGAGATAATAATGTCTGAAATCGCAGTACAACCCAAACGTTCCACAGGTCTGTTGATATGGATGATCGTTTCGCAATTATTGGCAGTCGCTTCGCTGTTTATCTGGCTGGTCATGGCGGGACTCTCCGTCATGGCTTTTGATGCGGGTGAAACCCCCGCTGCATGGGCTTTTGTGATCACGATCTGGTCCTACCCGATCTTTCCGTTGGGATTGTCCATTGGCGCGTGGGTTGCGTACGCGCGCCGTAAAAACAAGCTGGCGGCGATCCTCTCCGGGCTATCGTTCGCACCGCCGATTTTGTTCGCTCTCTTGTTGGGGATCACGAGTTTGATGCCGTAACAGGCAGGGATTTGTAACGCGGACGGGATATCCTGTCCATTCTTTAATCGTATAATAGCGAGAACGTTTTCCTTTCATTGCAAGGGCAGGTGGTCATGGCAGATGATACAGGTTCGCAAAACTCAACAGCGCATGAAAAGCCCGTGGGGACGCAGGGGAATGTTCACATTGAGGGAAATGTTATTGACAGCAATATCATCGTTGGCAACAATAACGTTATCATCATAGGCGGTAAGCAAGTTGCGTTTCATACGGGTTGGTTCTACGGCCATCGCTACGGTGACTTGGACACCTTCACAGGCCGCGCCGCTGAAATGGACATGCTCAATGCATGGCTGAATAACGATAAAGACAACCTGCTCATGCTCCGCGCCCTGGGTGGATTTGGCAAATCCGCACTGGCGTGGACGTGGTTCAACAGCGTCCACCGTGAGAAATGGCCGACGGCAGTCTGGTGGTCGTTCTATGAAAAGGAATCGGGCTTTGAGAGTTTTCTGTCCGAGACGCTGAAACATCTCGGCGTGGAGGTCAAAGAGTCGGCGCGGCAGCAGGTCAATGATCTGTTGGAAGCGCTGCGCGGGACGAACATCCTGATCGTGCTGGATGGCTTCGAACGCTTGCTGCGTCAATATGGAAGGATGGATGCCGCGTTGCAAAGCGATGACGAGGATGCTGACATTGACCCATCCCAGCGCGATTGCTCCTCCCCGTTGACGGAAACCTTCCTGCGCGGCTTGAGCGGCGCGGGCATGCGCTCCAAAGTCTTGATGACCACGCGCCTGTGTCCGCGCGTGTTGGAGAGCGCCGACGGCAAACTGCTCAAAGGCTGCCGTGAGGAGGCGCTCTCCGCCTTCTCGCCCGAGGATGCGGTGACGTACTTCCACAACGAAGGGATAAAAGCCACGCGCGCGGAGATTATCGCTGCCTGTTCCGCGTACGGCTATCACCCGTTGAGTTTGAGCCTGCTGGTCGGTTTGATCAACGAAGACCATGAACATCGCGGCGATATTGCGGCGGTGAAGAATCTTGAAATCTTTGAGGACGTGAAAGCCAGACGACATCACGTGTTGGAACGCGCGTATGAAAGTTTAGCCCCCGAGCGCAGGGATTTGCTGAGCAAGATTTCCTGCTTTCGCGGCTCGATGGAATACGCCGTGCTCAAAAAGGTGTTCCCCAGCGCCGACCTGGACAAAGCCCTGCTTGACCTGCGCAAGCGCGGACTGCTGCAATACGCGGGCGAGTCTCAACACTACGATATGCACCCGATCGTGCGGCATTATGCCTACGATAAATTTGCCACGCCTGATAAAACGAATGCACACACCCGCCTTGTAAACTACTTCAAGGCTGTTCCCAAACCCCAAACAGTGACCACACTGGAAGATCTCGCGCCCGTGATCGAACTGTATCATCACATGGTCAGGGTGGGGAATTTGGATGAAGCCATAATTTTATTTGATGACCGCTTGACCAATCCTTTATATTTTCAATTTTGTTCTTATCAGCAAGTTATTGAATTGTTAGGCGCTTTATTTAATGATGGCGAAAATGAAGCACCTAACTTGAAAAGTGAATCATGGCAAGCATGGGTACTTAACACGCTTGCCACCGCCTATTTACTAAGCGGACAACCAAGCCATGCTATAACGCTTTACAAAATGCAAATTGCTATTCGTGAAGCACATGCCGCTAATGAAAGCGCTGCTATAGGTTTAAGCAATATGGCGCAAGCGCAATTACATATTGGCGCACTTGTGGATGCGGAGCGAAATTTGCGCCTTAGTATTGACTTATGCCGTGAGATTGACAAAAAAATTCAAGAAGGTAATGGTCATTGCCAATTATCTCGTGTATTAGCCTATTGTGGAAAGTGGCAAGAAACAGAACAAGAACAATCTAAAACATTAAAGATACTTGAAAATGAAAAGCATATCCAGAGACAAGGTGTGATTTGGGCTATTCGCGCACTGTATTTCCTGTTGTTAGCCCGCGCAAATTCCCAATCTAAAGCCTTAAGTCTAAAATTATCAATCGAATGTGCATTTCGCGCTCTTGAGTTCGCAGATAAAGATACACAAGCAAATTCCCCTGTTCTACGTGAGTATGTTCGTGCTCACTGGCTACTTGGTGCGGCATATCGTGCCAATAACGCATTGACTCTGGCAGAAGAAAACCTGTCCAAAGCGCTCAATCTCTGTCGGCAAATCAATAATGTTGAGCATGAAGCCGACATCCTGCTCGACCTGGCGCGGTTGCGTTATGCGCAGGGCGATTTCAAAGATGCGCAGGAAAAAGCGTCCGAGGCGCTGGTGATCACGGAGCGCAGCGGGTATGTCTTGCAGGGGGCGGATGTGAATCTCTTCCTTGCCCAATACGCGCTGGAGCAGGAGAAGGATAAAGTCAAGGCAAAGGAATATGCCGAGTCCGCGCTGAAACTGGCCTATTGTGACGGTCCGCCGTATTATTACAAGGTAGCGTATGAGGAAGCAGTTGCCATGTTGGAAAGTTTGAAATAAAAAGTTAACTCCGCTGGTTGAGTAGGGCGGTGCTCTTCCGCCCGTATCGAAACCAGCAATGATAGGTAAATACAAAATGCAGAGGTGTGGTCTCGATACGTTCCTCGCCGAAGAGCGGCTCGGAACTACTCGACCACCGTCATGGATGGAGAACAAAAAAAGGACTCAGCCCATTGCTGAGTCCTTTTTACTTGTTACTTTTTACTCACCATTTCTATTCTCTTTTCCCCTCTGCCACCTGAAACGCCATCGATTTCTTTTGCTTGTATTTCTTCGCAGGCATTTTGTCCATCAATTGAATGAGCGAACGCAGTGCCTCATTGACCGACTCCGAATCGGGAAAATACTCCAGGACATCGGGCGCAAGCAGGACTGCCCCTTCTGCAAGGGTGTAGTGCTTGACCTCAGTCGTCCCGTCTTTTTTTGTCACATGAACGGTATAGCCTTTATCCAGCGGACGGTAAAACTTTCCACACTCGGCTTTGCTAAAGTCATATTCCGCGCGCATTTCTTCGTTTTTCTTTTTCCTAGTTGTTTTCATATTTTTTCTTTTCGGCTTTGGTAGCTTTTCTTGCGCTGATCAATCGAAATTATACTCCGCTGGTTGAGTAGGGCGGTGCTCTTCCGCCCGTATCGAAACCAGCAATGATAGGTAAACTTAAGATTCAAAGGTGTGGTTTCGATACGCCTTGCGAAGAACACGCAAGGCTACTCAACCACCGTCGTGAAATGTAGCCCCGCTGGTTGAGTAGGGCAAATGCTCTTTTTGCCCGTATCGAAACCAGCATGATAGGTAAACTTGAAATCCAAAGGTGTGGTTTCGATACGCCCTTCGCAAAGAACGCTCAGGGCTACTCAACCACCGTATGGGATGGAGAACAAGCAAAGGACTCAGCCCATCGCCGAGTCCTTGTTACTTGTTACTCATTACTCATCCCTCAACTCCCCTTTTTATGCTAGACTCACATCAACACTGTTTACTGATAACTGTTTACTGCCATCATCCAACCATTAGACCACGGGACTACCAAACTAAAAATGGAAACTCTCTCCTCCGCGCTCGACCCGCAATCCCCCGAATTCAAAGCCAATGCAGAACACAACCGCGCCCTCGCGAGTGAATTGAAGAAGCGGCTTGCCCTCGTCCGTGAAGGCGGCGGCGAGAAATACCGCAAGCGACATGAAGAGCAGGGCAAGCTCTTCGTGCGCGAACGCATCGAACGTCTGCTCGACCCTGGCGCGCCGTTCCTCGAACTCTCCGCGCTGGCTGCAACAAACATGTACGGCAATGAAGCGCCATGCGCAGGCATCGTCACAGGCATCGGACGAATTTCCAACCGCGAAGTGATGATCGTTGCCAACGACGCCACCGTCAAAGGCGGTTCATATTTTTCGATGACCGTCAAAAAGCATTTGCGCGCGCAACAGGTCGCCGAGGAAAATCATCTGCCTTGTTTGTATCTCGTCGATTCGGGCGGCGCGTATCTGCCGCTGCAGGATGAGGTCTTCCCCGACGCGCATCACTTCGGACGCATTTTTTACAATCAGGCGCGCATGTCTGCCAAGCGCATTCCGCAGATTGCCGCCGTCATGGGCAGCTGCACCGCGGGCGGCGCGTACGTCCCTGCGATGAGCGATGAGGCCATCATTGTCAAAGGCGCGGGCACTATTTTTCTTGGCGGCCCGCCTCTCGTCAAAGCTGCCACGGGCGAGGATGTCACTGCCGAAGAATTGGGCGGCGCAGATGTCCACACCCGCAAGAGCGGTGTTGCGGATCATTTCGCCGAGGATGATGATCATGCCATTGAGATTCTTCGCTCGATCGTAGAGACTCTGCCCCGAGGACACGTCCACTCGCATCTTTCCGCGCTGGAAGTTGCTCCCCCCGAAGAACCTTTATACAACCCTGACGAATTGTACGGCGTCCTGCCGCGCACCTTCAAAGAGTCCTACGATGTCCGCGAGATCATCGCCCGCATCGTGGACGGTTCCAAGTTTCGCGAATTCAAAGCGCGTTACGGCACCACGCTCGTCTGTGGCTTTGCCCGCATTCACGGCTACCCCGTCGGCATCATCGCCAACAACGGCGTGCTGTTCAGCGAGTCTGCTCTCAAAGGGACTCACTTCATCGAACTTTGTGACCAGCGTGGAATCCCATTGCTGTTCCTGCAAAACATCACAGGCTTCATGGTCGGCAAGGAATATGAAACAGGCGGCATCGCCAAAGATGGCGCGAAGATGGTTCATGCCGTTGCCACGACCCGCGTCCCAAAATTGACCCTCGTCATCGGCGGCTCCTTCGGCGCAGGCAACTACGCCATGGCAGGCCGCGCCTACGGCTCCCGTTTCCTGTGGATGTGGCCCAATGCACGCATCTCCGTCATGGGCGGAGAGCAAGCCGCGAACGTGCTCTTAACCATCAAACAAGATCAACTCGCTCGAGAGGGCAAACCAACCCTCAGCCAGGAAGAAGCGGACGAGTTCAAACGTCCATTATTGGAAAAATACGAAACCGAAGGCAGTCCCTATCACTCCTCTGCACGTCTTTGGGATGATGGAGTCATTGCCCCCGATGAAACGCGGCAGGTGTTGGGGTTGGCTTTATCCATCGTTTTGAATTCGCCAAAAGAAGAAGGCGGATTCGGCGTGTTCAGGATGTAATCCCGAAGGGATGAAAGGATTATAGAAAAGAAGCGAAGCCCGCATCCAATCCCGAAGGGATGACACAGTTCTTTTCAACCCATGCCACCCCGTTGGGGTTTGGAAAATTCATTTGAAAATCTATAATCATTCCACTCCTTCGGAGTTTTCTTTATGCAATATAAAACAGGATTTTGACCATGACCTTCTCAAACTCAATCGACACTCCTCACCACTTCTTTGCGCGAATGGCAGGCAATTGGAAAGGCACAAGTAAATTATGGCTCGAACCAGGAAAACTGGCGGATGAATCGTCAGTGGTTGGAACCATTCAACTGATTCTCGAAGGGCGTTACGCTCTCTATCTTTATCAAGGCTCTGTTGAAGGCGAAGCGCAGCATGGAATGTTCACCTTTGGCTACAACATCACCCTCGAACAATTCGAAACCGCCTGGGTGGATTCCTTCCACACGAGTACTGGCATCATGTTTTGCGTCGGCAGAGAGGCAGAAAACGGGTTCTCCGTCACAGGCAGTTACCCCGACCCGTCAGGCGGACCCGACTGGGGCTGGCGCACCGAAGTTGAATTGAACGGAGATCGACTCACAATTACTGGATACAACATCACCCCTGAAGGTGAAGAAGCCAAAGCAACTGAAGCGATACTTACGAGATTGAAGAAATAAAAATGTAACCCCTCACCCCAGCCCTCTCCCAAAGGGAGAGGGGGCTCCCTTCCCCCGCGTAGCGGAGGGGAAGGGTTGGGGGATGAGGGCGAAAACGGAGACAAAATGAAAATCCTCATCATCGGCGGCACGCGTTTTCTGGGACGGCATCTCGTCAACTCTGCGCGCGCCCGCAGGCATGAAGTGACCCTCTTCAATCGCGGAAAAACGAATCCGAATCTGTTTTGGCAGGTGGAAAAAATTCGGGGAGACCGTGAAAAAGATCTGGATCAGTTATCAGGCGCCGCCCTGAGCGTGTCGAAGGGTCAGTGGGATGCGGTCATTGATACCTGCGGATATTTTCCACGCATCGTCCGCATGTCTGCCGAAGCCTTGAAAGGCAAAGTCGAAAATTATGTTTTCATCTCCAGCATTTCCGTTTATTCTGCTTTCAGCAAAATTGGGATCAACGAAAGCGACCCTGTTGGAAAGATCGAAGATGAAACGATGGAAGAGATCACGGGCGAATCATACGGCCCGTTAAAAGCGTTATGTGAAAAAGCTGTGCAGGAAGTTTTTGGAATGGATTCGTTGGTCATTCGTCCAGGCCTCATCGTTGGTCCGCATGACCCAACTGACCGCTTCACCTATTGGCCTGTGCGGGTCGCTCGCGGCGGAACTGTCCTTGCGCCTGAAAAACCTGAGATACCCATTCAGATCATTGACGTGCGTGACCTGTCTGATTTTATTATTAAGCTCATTGAACAAAATGTGTCGGGTGTTTTCAACGCAACAGGTCCAGATCACGAACTGACTCTGGGAGCGATGCTCGATACCTGCAAACTTGTCAGCGCCAGCGATGCAAAATTCAAATGGGCGTCTGTGGAATTCCTAGAAAAAAATAAAGTTACCCCGTGGAGCGACATGCCTGTCTGGGTTCCAGATACGGCAGAAGATGCGGGTTTCTCGCGCGTTAATATTTCCAAGGCCATCAATGCGGGGTTAAAGTTTCTGTCACTCGAAGACACCATCCGCGATACGATCAAGTGGGCGGCTGAGCGTCCCGAAGAATATGAATGGAAAGCGGGATTGAAACTCGAACGTGAAAAAGAATTATTGGAATTACTCAATGTTCAATAAAATCCTCATCGCCAATCGCGGCGAGATCGCAATTCGCATCATGCGCGCTTGCAAGGAGCTTGGCATTAAAACCGTCGCCGTATATTCCGAAGCGGATGCGAATGCCCAGCATGTTCAACTCGCAGATGAGGCTGTTTTGCTTGGCGATGCCGCGCCAAAAGAATCCTATTTGAATATGGATAAACTCATCGACACGGCTATTAAAACTCAGGCAGATGCCATCCACCCCGGCTATGGATTCCTCTCAGAGAACGCTTCTTTCGCAGCGACAGTTGAATCCGCGGGACTGACATTTATCGGCCCTTCGGCAGATTCGATCCGCGCGATGGGCGATAAAGCCGAGTCGAAAATATTGATGAAACAATCGGGTGTGCCGACCATCCCAGGTTTTGATTTGGGCATCGGCTTTGGTCAGGCCCCCTACGGGGATGATAAGACCAAAGCCAAACGAAGCGAGTTGAACGCTGGTCTCCTGACCAGCGTTCGAGAAATCGGCTATCCTGTGCTTATCAAAGCATCAGCGGGAGGCGGCGGGAAAGGGATGCGCGTGGTCAATGAAGAAAGCGAACTCAGCGAAGCCATCGAATCCGCGCGAAGTGAAGCCTTGAATTCCTTCGGCGATGAAAGATTGTTGATCGAAAAATATCTCGCAGATGCGCATCATATCGAGTTTCAAGTCTTTGGCGATAAGCACGGAAATATCGTTCATCTCTTTGAGCGCGAGTGTTCCGTGCAGCGCAGACATCAGAAAATAATTGAAGAAACTCCTTCGCCATTATTAATTCCAGAACTCCGCGAACAAATGGGACAGGCCGCAGTTGCCGCCGCCAAAGCCGTCAATTATTACAACGCTGGCACGATTGAATTTATTTTCGACCCGAAAACATCGCAATATTATTTTCTTGAAATGAATACCCGTCTGCAAGTAGAACATCCCATCACTGAACTCACCGCAGGCATTGACCTTGTCCAATGGCAGATCCGCATTGCGGCGGGAGAGAAATTCCCGTTTACCCAAAGTGACTTCCACCAGCACGGACACGCCATCGAGTGCCGAGTCTATGCCGAAGACCCCGCCAATGGATTTTTGCCAAGCACGGGCAGTCTCCTTCAATTCATCGAGCCGCACGGACCGGGCATTCGCGTGGATTCAGGTTTTTCAACGAGCAGTGAAGTGAACCATTTTTACGACCCCTTGCTGGCGAAGTTAATTGTCCATGCTGAGAATCGCGAGACTGCCATTCAGAGAATGCAAACTGCGCTGAGTGAATTTGTTGTACATGGCGTTGTGACAAATATCGATTTTATGCAAGCTGTAATGGCTCATGAAGATTTTGCGAATGGTAAGGTATCCACTCGTTGGGTGGAACATACTCTGGAGTCGGGAAGCTTGCTTCCCGATGTTCAACAGCAAGCAGTTGAACTCCAGAGACTAATTGCCGCTGCGCTTGCAGATGTGGTCTTTGTTGGCTCGAAATCACAGCCCGCTGTTTCAAATGAGACCGATCCATTCAACCCGTGGAAGCAGACGAAGAGTTACAGGAATTAATAAAACTATGTCGTTGCGAGGGCGCTTTTCGCCCGAAGCAACCTCCACCCAACAGGAGATTGCTTCGTCGGGAAGAGCACCCTCCTCGCAATGACGGGAACCATGAGACTCTATGAAAATAAACTTCGATACACAAACTCTCGAAATCAATCCATCTGGAGATAACTATCTTGCCGTGATGGATGGCAAAAGAATCCTTGTTGAGATAATCCGCGTGGATGCGGCGCAGGGGCGCATGGATTTACGCTTCATAGAACTTTCGGAGTCCGATTCCATCCGTGAATCCGTTTCAAAGTCCGTTTACGTTTCGTCGGACATGGCGAAGAGATGGGTGACGATTAACGGTCACACGTTGATGTTGACGAAAACATCGGGCGCGAAACAAGGCGTCAGACACGATCATGCCGGGGGATTGATCGCCCCGATGCCGGGTCAGGTGCGAAGCGTTTCTGTCAGCGTGGGAGATTTCGTTAAGAAAGGTCAAACCCTTTTAACGATGGAAGCTATGAAGATGGAAATCCGCATTCAGGCTTTGAAAGATGGTAAAGTGAAGTCTGTTTTTGCGGCGCAGGGTCAGACCGTTGAGCGGGAACAGATCCTGATCGAGATGGAGGAATAAATTGAGAAGGATGTTTTTACTGCTTGCGGGCTTGTTGATGGCCTGCGGGGTGATCCCTGTAACGCCAAATGATTTTCCAACACCGCCAATGACAATCATCGTTGAAATCCCATTCATGCCGGTTCCGACAGTTGAGCCGCGCACGCAGCCGATCTCAAGTGCAGATATGGAAGATGCGCGAACTTTTCTGCTGATTCTCAAAACTCAGATCGCGGCCGGTGATGATTATGGGTTTGCGGAAAAAGTCTATTATCCTGCGCAGGCTGTTTTGGATGGACAGGTTACAACGTTCACGGACTCGGAATCTTTGGCGGTAAATTTTCGCGCGATCCTGACGGATAAATTGTTTAATGCGATCAATGAAGCGGATGAGAA
>JABFSL010000048.1 GCA_013140605.1 Anaerolineales bacterium | reverse complement strand
TGTCGTCAGAAAGGTGTCCAGGTCCATCAGTGTGCTCCTATTTTATAGGGTCTCAAGTTCACTGTACTGCTTGGATACTTTTCTTGCAACTCCTTTCCTTCTTATCTCACAACAAGCGTTAAAGTCCGCGCTCCGCGATATTAAGATGTAAAATGCCTCCCACATGAATGCCGCCTACAAAACCTCCGAAGATCACTTTCAACGACTGGCGCGCCTGCTTGACCTTGAAGCTGAAGCCGAAAAACTGGAAACGATTCGCTCGCTTGAGAAGATGTCACCCGTCGAGGCGGAGGCAGCTGGAAGCAGTTTGATCAATCTCGTCATCCGCGAAGAAGATTCGGGGATGGGCGGAAAAATTTTATTAACCTTCGGCAAGCGCAATGAAAATTTAAATTTGCCTTATAGCCGCATCGGAAATGGCAGTCCCGTTATTCTTTCGGAAGAGGGATTGCAAAATAAGAACGCTCCCAGTTGGCGCGGAACTGTCGGCCGTGCGCACAAGGAGACGATCCAGGTTGCATTCGCACAGTGGCCTGAAACTGATTCGGACAGACCTACTTTCAGGCTGGATCGTTCGACCGACGAAATCTCAAGGCAAAGACAAAGACTGGCATTGGAATCAGCTCGAGGCGCGAAAGGGACGCGGCTGGCCATCCTGCGCGATGTACTGTTGGGAAAGCAAAATCCTGTCTTTGATAAAATCGAAATTCCAAATCCATTCAATAAAAAATTAAATGATTCACAAAATCAGGCTGTGCGATTTGCGTTGAGCGCGGAAGATATTGCCATTATCCACGGGCCGCCTGGGACGGGCAAGACCACCACGCTGATCGAGTTGATGCGCCAGATCGTGCGCAACGGACAAAGTGTGCTGGCGGTGGCGGCGAGCAATTTGGCGGTGGATAATATGCTGGAGCGTTTGGTCGACGCGGGCGAGAATGCCATTCGGCTTGGACATCCCGCGCGTGTGACGCCTGCCCTGCGTACTCATACGCTTGATGAGCTGGCCGAAATTCACCCCGATATGAAACTGGCGCGCAAGTTAACACGCGATGCACATTCGTTGCGCAAACAGGCATCGAAATATTTTCGAGTCAAACCTGATCCCAACATGCGGCAATCGCTTCGAGAGGAAGCAAAACAATTATTGAATGAAGCGCGTCAGATCGAAGACTCAGTGACCGAAAGAATTATCAGCAACGCAAAAATTATTTGCGCCACGGCCACTGGTTTAGATTCTGAAATATTCGCACATCGTAAATTTGATTGGTGCATCATGGATGAAGCCAGTCAGAGCGTCGAACCTTCGGCGTGGATTCCCCTGCAATACGCAAATCGTCTGGTGCTGGCGGGCGATCATTTCCAGCTTCCGCCCACGGTCCTTTCGCCCGAAGCCATTCGCGGCGGTTTCAACATCAGCTTGATGGAACGCCTGCTTGAAAATCCCAAGGCTGATATTTCGCGCCTGCTGAATGTGCAATATCGAATGCATCAGGACATCATGAATTTTTCTTCGGATGTCTTCTACGAAAGCAGTTTACAAGCTGATGAGACGGTTCGCACCGCCCTGCTCGCTGCGCGTGATCTGCCCGCTGTGAAATCTTCTCCGCTGACAGATTCCCCCGTTCACTTCATCGACACCGCAGGCGCAAGCTATGATGAAGAGCAGGAACCAGACGGCGACAGCAAGTTAAATCCGCTCGAAGCAGAGCTGGTAATCAAGAAAGTCCATGAGTTACTTGCCTGCGGATTAACTTCAGATCAAATCGCCATCATCTCTCCATATTCAGCGCAAGTGAAATTGCTGCGTGAAAAACTAAAACATCTCGATCTCGAAATAGACAGCGTGGACGGTTTTCAAGGCCGCGAAAAGGAAGCCGTGATCGTCAGCCTCGTGCGTTCCAACCGTGAAGGTGAAGTCGGATTCCTCGCCGATACGCGCCGCATGAACGTAGCACTAACCCGCGCGCGCCGCAAGTTGATCGTGATCGGTGACAGCGCCACAATCACAAGTCACGGCTTCTATCAGCGCATGGTGGAATATTTTGAGGCGATCGGGGCGTATCATTCGGTGTGGGAGGAGTGATAAAAAAAGAGATTTCCTTCAACAGGAAATCTCTTTTTTACTTCTTTGGATATTGAAGCAATTTCAATTTTTCTAAAAAGCGATAATCACGCTGGTTTTTTGTTATGAAATCAATATCCGAATCAATTGCAGTAGCAGCAATTAAGGCATCTGCTGTTAATAAGCCATGACTCAAATGATATGCTTTTAACAACGTCGTTGCTATATTGGAAATTCTCTCATTGATTGGAATTATCTCAAATCTTTCGAGAAACTGATCAAGCTTGCGAAGTTCAGTCTTGTTACGACAGCCAATGATCAATTCCATTTGAGTAACCACGCTAACTGCAAGCGACGATGCGGCTTCAAGAGAATCAAGGCACTTTATCGCGTCGTCAACTTGTAAAGCGGCATCTATCAGGATGTCAGTATCAACAAGAGTTAAACTCACGCTCTGCTCCTCCATTGATCCCGGCGAACCTTACGAACCCAGTCAACACTATCCTTCATATCTGGGCGGTCTTTCCACATGCCAATAAATGGTTCTTTGATCAGTTTTGCGCGACGTGATTTTTTAGCAGGCGCTGAAGCATATCGGTCTTGCAGAAATGCAACAAAATCAAAAACCTGTCGTTGAACTTCAGGGGGGAGCGAGTTTATGTCCCGTACTATTCTTGGAATTGCCATATTTACCTCCAACCAAATTATAGCATTGTTGAGCGCATGGTGGAGTATTTTGAGTCCGTTGGGGCGTATCATTCGGTGTGGGAGGAGTAACTTTCTCCCGTCTTTCTGATACCGCCCATAATATGATTAACCGAAATCGGATTCGGAGGTGGAAAAGCAACGAATGATATACTTGCGCGCGTTACGAAAATAAACAATTATTTTTACTATCTGTATGAGGTAATTTTATGAAATTGCGTTTGAGCACTTTGATCATTACCATAGTTTTGCTGACGTCATGCACATCGAAAGCAACTCCGCCCGCTGTGGATGTTGTCGGGACAAGGGCTGTGGAACTGGCAGTGGTTATGCTGACCCAGACGGTGGCGGCCTATTCTCCAACTCCTTCACCGCTGCCGACACTCACATCCACGCCCGCTTTTACAGACACACCGACCATCGCGCCGACACCAGCAGCGACCACCATGCCAAAAGTCGTAGGACCAGCTCCGTGTTACACAGGACCCGGTCCCAGCTATGCCTTAACCAGCAACATCAGCGACTTCAAAGATGTTGAAATGATCGGCGTAGGGAGCGTACCGGGCTGGTATGTGATCAAGAATCCTTATTTCTATTCAGCCTGCTGGATCGCCGCAGAGAACCTCAAACTTGAAGCTGACTTTAACCTCTCAGCCTATCCAACGATTACGCCTTAAGCATTGCTTTCCACTTATAAAAGAGACAGTCACCTTGCGAAGGTGACTGTCTCTTTTGGTTTACACAGGTATCGTAAAGAAGAACGAACTCCCCACACCTGCTTCGCTCTCGAACCAGGTCTCGCCATCGTGCAAGTCAATAATGTGTTCGACGATCTTCAAGCCAAGCCCAAAGCCGAGGCGGGGATCTTCCTTATCCGCAAGGATGGTTTCGAATGGCTCAAAGACCAGTTCCTGATCTTCCTCTGAAATCCCAATGCCCGTATCGCGGACTTCAAATAAGATATTTTCCCGCTCAAGCGCAACACGGACGGTAATAAATCCTTTGTCTGTGAATTTGAACGCGTTATGAATCAAGTACAACAATGCCTGTGAAAGACGGGTTGCGTCCGCTTCGATGGACGGCAGGTCTTCCTCGACTTCCTCCTCCAATACAACGTTTCCATCCTTTTGCTCGATCAACTGATCGGCGATGGTCATGACGCCATCCAGAAGGGCATGGATATCCACTTCTTCGAGATTTAATTCCATCCTGTCAGTAACAGTCTCGGCGTAATCTTGAAAATCGCTGAGCTGTGACACCAAAGGCATCAACGCGGCTTTGACATTTTCAATGGGATTATCCTTCTCATCAAGATAACCTTCCAATTCCTCAATCTTGTACAAGTCATTCACATACTTCTGCACATGGGCCAGTCCCGAGCGCATGGTGCTGGACATCTTGTATAGAAATTCATTTTGCTTGTTCTCGTCGGTCATTTTCTGCTCCTGAAACCCTGCCACTAAAAAATGGATATGGGTATATTTCGTCGCGGAAAATTATACTTGTTAATCCAGAATAAAAATAAAGTGACAGTCATCTGCTGACTGTCACTTTATTAATGGATGTCTCTGCGAGCGGCTTCTCGCAACGACATGATTCTTTAGTGTTTAATTTCCAGTAGCGGCGAACCATGATCCGCCAGCGCTGGTCACAAAAACGATCGGTGCAATACAGGGTGACGGCAGCATCACAGTTTCTTCAATTTCAGTATTTCCTGCCGCATCGGTTGGGAATGTTGCGGTCGAGACGTTGACCGTGACCGCAGCGCCATTCGCATCCTTGCTCAAACAGCTGACAATCGCCTTGAAATCACCTGCGGGGTTTGTGCCCGCGGCAGCGATCGGTTCATTCGGGTCGATCACCAATCCGCGAACTTTGATCTCGAGCTCTCCATTGGCCTTCAATTCGCCTTCAGCAAATTTAATCGCCCAGGGTCGTCCGCCGCCCGGCACGCCGCGGATCGCATTCGCAGCACCCGTATATGGGCGAGGCACACCAACCATGGTACTGAATTCCAAAATCTTGGATTCTTTTGCCGTCGCGGAACGCGTCATGAAAAATGTGCTCAAAACAAGCACTGCCACCAGCATACCGATAAAGAACTTCTTCATTTTTATCTCCTTGTTCGATTGAGGAATTTTGGTGAGATGTCACCATTCATTTAACCATACGCCAACATATCCATTTTTGGATTTTATGAACCACTATCATTGCGTGATAAAAAAATATTCCAGTATGCATATGAATATAAATTCGTTACAATGGAGAAGTGACAATTTTGGATGATACTCAACTGGCGGCGCAAGTGGCTCAAGGCGACGAACGCGCCTTCCTCACACTCTATGACCGTTACGCCAGTCATGTGTACGCACTGACCATGCGGATATTACGCGACCCCAATCTGGCCGAAGAAGCCACACAGGATACATTCCTAAAATTGTGGAGCCGCGCCCGCTTGTATCTATCAGAGCGTGGTTCCCTGCCCGTCTGGCTCTTGACCATCGCCCGTCGCACCGCGCTGGATCGCCTGCGATTGGAAGCCCGCCGTCCGACCCTATCCACTGGTGAAGACCCTGAAGAACTCTGGCAAACCATTCCAGACGAAAACACAACTCCTGAAGAATCACGCTGGCATAGCATGCAATTTGCCGTTCAGTCGCTTTCCGCAGAACATCGAATGGTGCTTGAGCTGGCCTACTATCAGGGATTGAGTCAAACCGAAATCGCCGAGACACTCAACTGGCCGTTGGGCACAGTCAAAACCCGTTTGCGCGCCGCCATGGAACAACTGCGCCGCGAATGGGGCGAGAAATAAATCCAAACACGCCCAGCGCAACGTATCGTTATTGGAGTAGTACGCATGACCCAGAATCAAATTGACATCTTCCGTGAAAGTATTCCCGCCTATGTGCTTGGCGCAATGGATGTGGAGGATGCCCGCGAGTTGGAGTCTCACCTGCAAACATGCGCATCATGTCGGACCGAGCTGGCTGATTACCGCGCCGTGAGTGAATCGCTGCTGATGGTTTCTCCCGCCAAGACCCCGCCCGCCGCGCTCCGCCGCCGTTTACAGGGACATCTGCCATCCGCACAGAAAAAAGCATTACCCCGCTTTGCCTGGTCATTCAATCAACTTGCATTGGGAATAGCGCTGGTAGTATTGCTCGCACTTAACATTTCCTCCTTTCTTCAAATCCGATCCCTGCAAAAACAGCAGACTGAGTTGACAAAACAACTTCAAAGCGGACAAACTGTCCTTGCCATGCTGGCTTATCCCAACACAGAATCACTGCCCATCACAGCGGATAATATTTCTGGAACCCTGCTGGTTGACAAGAGCCGCAACACCGCCATCATCCTCGTCTGGAACCTGCCGCAGCTTGACTCCACCCAAACCTATCAGGCATGGTTAATCGACCCCGAAGGCAACCGCACGGACGCAGGAATTTTCCGCCCGCAAGCAGACCAGCCATACACATCCGCATCCATTTACTCAATGGATGATCTGACAAACTTTACTGGCATCGGTGTCACAGTGGAACCAGCCGCAGGCAGTGACCAGCCGACTGGTGAACGTGTGTTTAAGGTTGATTTCTAATATTCCGTCATTGCGAGCCGCCGTTCTTGATCTTTGGCGGCGCGGCAATCTCCTCGTAGGTTGGAGATTGCTTCGTCGCTCCGCTTCTCGCAATGACGGAAATATCTATTCCTGGAACCCAGTCTTATATAATTCAAAATACATTCCCTGTTTGGCGAGTAACTCGTTGTGCGTGCCTTGCTCGATAATTCTGCCATCGTGAATGACAACGATTCTGTCTGCGCTCGTAATGGTGGATAAACGATGCGCGATCACAAAGGATGTTCGTCCTTTCAATAATTTTGCAAGCGCGGCTTGAATGATCTGCTCGGTTTGAATATCCACTGAGGATGTGGCTTCATCTAGAATCAAAATTCTTGGGTCGGCCAACAGCGCACGCGCGAACGAGATCAACTGGCGCTGCCCCACACTCAACAGGACTCCGCCTTCTTCAACAGAAGTCTCATAGCCGTTTCGCAATCCAATAATAAAATCATGCGCGCCCACGGCTTTGGCGGCGGAGATCACATCTTCATCGCTGGCCTTCAAACGCCCAAATAAAATATTTTCCTTGACAGAACCATTAAACAAAAACGGGTCCTGCAAAACCATGCCCATTTGTTTGCGCAGCGATTGCTGAGTCACCGTCCGCAAGTCAAAACCGTCCACGCGCACGCAGCCGTCGGTTGGGTCATGGAAGCGAGTCAACAGTTTGACGATGGTCGTCTTGCCAGCGCCAGTCTCACCCACGAAGGCGACAGTCTCACCAGCGCGGACATCCAGATCAATTTGATCGAGGACTAAAGTCGGGTCATCGGAATAGTGGAATGAGACATTCTCGAATCGGACTCCGCCGCTAATGGACGGCAGGACTTTGGCATTCTCTGCATCCCGAACTTCGATCTCCGTATCCAACAGCGCGAGGATTCTCTCACCGCCCGCCATTGTGGATTGAAGTGTATCGAAACGGCGGCTCAGATCGCGTATGGGTTCAAAGTAGCGGTCAATGTACAACACGAAGCCAACGAGCACGCCCGCCGTAATGGACTCACCAAGCACAGCCGTACCGCCGATCCAGATCACAGCGGCAGTCGCCAACGCACCAAGCACATCCACTACGGGCAGAAAAGATGCGGCTACCTTCGCGGCATGGATGGCGGTCTGCAAGTGATAACGATTTGTATAATCACGGAAGAGATCGTAATTACGTCCCTGACGGCTAAAGGCCTGCACCACGCGCACGCCATTGATATTTTCCGCAAGCACCGAGTTGACCCACGAGACCGCCGCGCGCACTCTGCGATACGCAAAGCGCGCCGTGCGGCGATAAATATAAGTCGCCAATATCATGAATGGAATCGTGATGAATGTGAGCAGTGAAAGTTTTACATTCAAGGCCAGCATGGCAACGATAATGCCGAGGATCGCGAACAGGTCACGCGCAATGGCAAGCACAGCCCAGGTGATAAATTCACGCAGGGTCTCCACATCGTTAATGACACGCGTAATGACACGTCCCACCGAATAGCGGCTGTAAAAACTCAGCGATAGATTCTGCAAATGCTCGAAGAGGCGCTTGCGCATATCGTAAATCACGGACTGCCCGACCTGCGCCATAACATTGACGCGGATGTAAATAAAAGCCCAACGCACAATGGCCGCGCCAAGATAGATCAAAACCGTGTTACGCAAAACTGTGAGATTGCCCGCGACGAGGCCATCGTCAATGGCGACTTTTACAAGATACGGCCCAATGACAGAAGAAGTCGTCGCGCCAAGCATCAGGACAGCGGAAAGTATCAGCTTCCATGTATAGGGCGCGAGGAATCCGAAAAGCCTTTTTGCAACCTGCGGGTCAATTGCCTTGTCGTAGAGTTCTTCCGACTGGGTAACATAGGCAGGAGGGACGATCGTGGTTTGCTGGGTCATGATACACCTCCCTGATATTTGGATTCGTCTTCAGCATTTATCAACAGCATCTCTTCTGTGAGTTGGTCATTGCGCGTCAATTCCAGATCGTGGATCTCTTTGTACAAGCCGCCTTCATCCAATAGCTCGTCATGCGTGCCGCGCTGAACGATGCGGCCTTGATCCATCACAATGATCATATCCGCGCGGCGAACGGTGCTGAGGCGGTGGGCAATGACAAAAGTCGTGCGGCCTTCCATCAAATTATCCAACGCTTCCTGAATTAATTTTTCTGTCTGCGTATCCACACTCGAAAGTGAATCATCCAAAATCAATATGCGCGGGTTCATCAGCAAGGCGCGCGCAATCGCCACACGCTGGCGCTGTCCGCCTGAGAGTGTAACTCCGCGCTCGCCGACCATTGTCTTATAGCCTTCAGGAAATCCTATAATAAATTCATGTGCCTGCGCCGCTTTCGATGCAGAAATAATTTCCTCTTCAGTTGCATCAGGTCGGCCATACGCAATATTCTCGCGGATGGTATCTGAGAACAGCAGTGACGTTTGAAGCACGATGCCAATTTGTTTTCGCAGGGAAACCAGATCAACCTCGCGCACATCCACGCCGTCCACCAGCATCGCGCCATCGGTCACATCATAGAAACGCGGAATAAGATTTACGAGCGAAGTCTTGCCCGAACCTGTTGGGCCGATCAGCGCGACAAGGCGGTTCGGCTCGACCTTCAAGTTGATCTCAGCAAGTGAGGATTTTGTCTCATCCTGATATTTCAACGCAATATCGCGGAACTCCACTTCACCGCGCAAGGTGGAAAGTTGAATTGCATCCGCAGGAGTCTCAATCTCTGCGGTAGTATCCAAAATTTCAAGCACACGTTGAGCGCCTGCGCTGGCTTCTCCCGCCGCGTTGACCAACCATGTTAATTGTTGGGCTGGCGCGGCGAGCATTAAGACATAAGCATTGAAGGCGACCAATTCCCCAACGGTCATGGCGCCACTCAAAACCATGCGCCCGCCAAACCAAAGGATGAGGATGGTGCATAAGGTCACCAGAAAGTCAGTGCTGGGCATGACCTTCGACCATTCGCCGATGACTTTGATACGTGCGTTGTAATAGGCGCGATTGGTTTCGTCGAAGCGGTTGATCTCATGGTCTTCGCGTGCAAAAGCGCGGATAACCTGTGCGCCTGTTACGTTTTCCTGCAAGCGCGCAGAGAGGTCACCGAGAACGGTATCCACCGTGAAGAAAAGTTTCGTTACAAGGTCGCCGAAGACAAAGGTCATCCACACCAATGGAATAATTGGCAGGATGGCGATCAGAGTCAATTGCCAGTTGGTGGAGAACATAATGCCTAAAGCACCAAATAGAATGAACAGCAATTGAGTCAACTCAACAATGGAACTGCCGATGAAGTTTTGCACAGAGCGCACATCTTCGATACAGCGCGAGATCAACTGTCCCGTTTGGGCATGGTCGTGGTAGGAGAAGGATAAATTCTGGATGTGGTCATAGAGTCGGTTGCGCAGGTCATAGCCGATACGCGCGCCGATCCATTCGGAGACGAAGCGTTGAAGCGCTGATAATGCCGCGGTCGCCAGACCAAGCACCAGCAGGATCAGAGCCGAGCGGACCAGGAATCCAACCTCGCGCAGCGCCAGTCCCTGATCAATCACATCCCGAATAATGCGCGGAACGTACAAGCCCAGGGCGGTCAAGACGGCAAGGTTGAGCGCAGAAAAGAATATCTGCGGCAAATAAGGTTTAATGAAGGAGCGAAGGCGGAGTATATGCATAGGTTTTTGTGTGCGTGCGGATAATTAGCATACCACGAAGAAAGAAGATGAAACAGTGATTTTCGTCAGTTGAATCAATCAGCGCTCTCATCTATACTCGCTTCATACCCTATAAAAGGAGCAAAAATGACCGAAGCACGCAAAAAGATCACGTTGCCGTATTTGTTCAAGAAGGTTGCAGATAAAGAGCCGATCACCTGGCTGACCTGCTACGATTACCCGACCGCCTACTTGCAGGAGCAGGCGGGCATCGAAATGATCCTAGTCGGCGACAGCCTCGGCATGACAATGCTCGGCTTTGACTCGACTCTGCCAGTGAAAATGGATGACATGATCCGCCACGCGCAGGCTGTCAGACGCGGCGCGCCGACAGCATTTGTCGTGGGCGATATGCCCTACATGACGTATCAAACCTCAGTGGAAGATGCGATCCGCAATGCAGGCAGATTCATGGCTGAGGCTGGATGCGATGCGATCAAACTCGAGGGCGGCGCAGCGATGGCTGACCGAATGAAGGGGATCGTGGATGCGGGCATTCCCGCCATTGGGCATCTGGGACTTACGCCTCAATCTGTCTCCGCCCTGGGCGGGTTCCGCTTACAAGGGAAATCTGCTTCGCTGGCAAAGAAAATCCTCGATGACGCCATCGCATTGCGTGATGCGGGCGCATTCTGTATTTTGCTCGAACTCGTTCCCGACCGATTGTGCAAACTAATTACCGAAACTGTAACCGACTGCATCATCATGTCGCTTGGAGCTGGATCTGACGCGCACGGTCAATTATTGATCTATCACGATATGTTTGGGCTGTATCCCAAATTCAAGCCAAAGATGGCGAAAGTCTATGGCAACGCTGGCGAGGTTATTCTCAATGGCCTGAAATCGTATCACGATGAAGTCATCGGCGGAAAGTTCCCCATGCAGGAAAATTATTTCGGGATGCCGGATGAGGAGTATGAAGAGTTGAAGAAGATGGTGAAATAGAATGTCGTTGCGAGGAGCGCCCTTGTCCTTTGCGACGAAGCAACCTCCTAATAAGCGGAGATTGCTTCGGGCGGGAGATCACCGCCCTCGCAACGACATAAATATTTGGAGACTACTATGGCAAACATACAAAAATTACTCAAGATCTTGCCTGACAAACTCAAGGCGTTCAACTCTGTATTACTTGATCCCAATTCACAGGTGATGAAGGATTTTCTGGCGGTGGTGGCGAAGTATGGCACGCCGCAGGAGATCAACAAAAAACACCGTGCCGCGCGCAAGATGGATAATTTATTCAAACTGGTCGAGGCGAAAAACCCCGATTACATCAAGGATCTGAACTGGCTAATTGAACAACGCAACAAAAGCGCATTCATTTCCGTTGCTGATTATCGCAAAAAGGTTTTAGGCGATGCGGCCAGGAAGATGAAATTCAAGGACAAGTACGCCGTCACGCTTGAAGTATCGGCACTACAATATTTCCCGTGGGTGCGCGTGATGGCGGAACAGGCGATTGCGAATCAAACGCTGATGCCTGGGCGATATATCGCTGTGCGCAGGATGAAGGAATCCGAAGCAGACGGAGACCTGCCTGCCATCGTCGCCGCGCTGGATATTATCGGCGCATCGTTCGTGGAAACATTGGATACCAAAGGAACTGATGGATCCAATCCGCACCTAGGCGGGCCAGCGACCATCACAGGCTACTTTGGCGGCATCGGCCAGCCCAATGAACATGCCCTGCAATGGTTGGATGAATTCCTTTATTACTATACCAACTACGGCGTTCAGCATGTTTTGAATTTCAATGCGGGAACGATCCTGCTTGGCTTCCTGCTTCACCGTTTGGGTGTAGATATTCAGTTCAAGATTTCCGTCTTCTTCGGTGCAGACAACCCCTATAATGCGCTATGGATCATGACGATGGCGAAACTGTTGAGCCGCGACGATGGCACATCCCCGCTGATCGGATTCAACTGGTCGAACTCGGTCAATAACCAGACGATGGAGCTGACCGCTGAATTTCGAAAGTCGCTAGGCTTTGAGAAGATCGTCCGCTTCGAGCATCACATCACCGAGCCGCAGAAGAGCATTGTCATCCAACCCTACAATCGCCGCGCAGAGTTGGTGGAACTAGCTGACCACGTAGCCAATATCGCCGCGAAACACGAAGGCGGCGACCCTGAAGTGGATGTGACCCGCGCACATCAATCCGATATTCTGGATTACTTCCGTGAGAAGAAGGAAGTTATTGAATCAGGAGATTGGGATAACCTGCAACAGAACTATCTCGATAAAGTCGCAGCATGTAATCACTCCGCCTGGGATCTAACGAAGGCTGGGTTGAGCTTTATCGCCGCCAGGAATCTGCATAAGTAACTCAAGTTGCCCCTATACTCTTGTTGTGTCTTGCTGAGGGGCGTTCTTTCCCAAAGCATCTCTGAAGCAGTAAACCGAGGCCCATCGGTCGCGAAAAGTACGCTCCCTCAGGGCAACACGTACCTTTTTGAAGGTAGCAACTTTGGCTAAGCAATAAATTTTAGAAAATCAAAAAGCGGTCATCCAGAAAAGATGACCGCTTTTTGATTTTTGATAAGTAACCCAAGTTGCTACCTACCAAAGGAAAGTGATGCTACAAGCGAGCACAAAAAGCGCAACTTTGATTTCAAAACCTTTGGCAGTAACGGCATGAATAGATTTAGGTAATAAGCGTTCAATTA
>JABFSL010000049.1 GCA_013140605.1 Anaerolineales bacterium | reverse complement strand
TATTTATTCTGGTTGCAGGGTTCGCATCATTATTCTGGCTGGTTCGCCCCGCGCCCGTCCCCATCCCTACGCCTGTGCGCTTTACGCCGTTTGCGTCCAGCTTTACACCGCCGCCCACGATCACACCGTCTCCCCGGCCAACAGATGAGCATGGAGGCAGGATCGCATTCACCTGCACCCGCGGCGATTACAACCAGATATGCATGATCAACCGCGATGGGACAGGCCTCGCTCAACTCACCGATATGGATGCCAGCAATTATTACCCCGCCTTCACGCCTGACGGCAGTTCCTTGTTATTTGCATCCAACCGCAACGGCCCATTTGATCTGTATCTTTTGTTGTTCGGTCAAAAACAGCTTTTTCAAATCACCGAAAATGTGGGCAATGTCATCTCCCCCGATTATTCTCCAGACGGGCGCACCATTGTCTTCGCCAACCGCGTGGGGGACGGCCCAACTTCTATTTGGATGGTGAATTCTGGCGGGTTGAATCCACGCCTTGTGTACACTGGGACAAATACCATCGTGGCCGTCGCATGGTCACCCAATGGAGAGAGGATCGCCTACGCCATGTCTGTGGGCATTCCGCAGGAATATGAGATCTTCATCATGGATGCAAACGGAAAAAATCATGTCCGCATTTCGCAGGGATTAAGAGGCATCGGCGGAAGCATGGACTGGTCACCAGACAGTCAAGACCTTTTGGTGTATGCCGGTGTATTCGGTGATAAAAATATTTTCAAGATCGATGCGGCCACAGGGGATTTCACACAGTTAACAGACGGCGGAAACAACGCTGGCGGTGTCTACTCGCCAGATGGAAGGTACATCGTTTTCAATTCGCTTCGCAACGACGATCAGGCCGACCTTTATATTATGCGCTCCAATGGTGAGAATCAAGTACAGCTTACGAATCATCCAGAGCCAGATTGGGGGCCGCAATGGGCGCCGTGAGCGGAGTCAAAAGTCTCCGACTTTTGATATCCAACGACTGGAGTCGTTGGACTCCGTTAAATGATGAGGGAGAAAATATAAATTAAGCAGAATCAATTATCAGCGGGGAGCGAAGCGTGATTTTCATCATAAAAACCATTACAAAATCTATATCATTAAAACCTTTACATGCGGGATATTTAATGTATGATTGAATTTATCAATGGCGTTTTTCGCGGCTCGACCACCGCGGGAGGCGCTGTTCATCTTTAATCCAAAGAAAAAGGAGTTTGTATGAATGTCCAAGCAACCAAGTTCGTATCTGTCTTCTAAGTTGGAAGGCCGCCCGAAGGCCAATGGCAGTGGAAACGGAATCTATTCGTTAGAGCCCATCAAGAAGGGTGAGCTCGTAGCCGTTTTCGGGGGCGTCGTCTATGAATGGGACGCCTTTATTCACCTTCCAGACCGTGAGCGCAGTTTATGTATCCAGGTGGAAGATCGTCTTTTCCTGGTGCCGCGCCCCATTGGTGAAGGAGATTATGTCAATCACTCGTGTAATCCGAATGCAGGTCTTTCGGGCCAGATTGGACTCGTTGCAATGCGAGACATTAAAATCGGCGAGGAAGTTTGTTTTGACTATGCCATGAGCGATACCATGCCGTACGATGAGTTTAGGTGCGGTTGTGGAAGCTTGAATTGCCGTGGTTTGGTTGGCGGGAATGACTGGCAGAAGCCAGTGCTTCAAAAACGTTATGCAGGATTTTTTGCGCCGCACGTCCAGCGCAGGATCGACGCACAACGAGCGGAACAGAAGGCGCTTGAAAAAGCGAGGCGTTCTGCGAAAACCCAAAAGTACGCTTCGAAGATTCCCGCCCCCGCTTTCAGTAAATAAGAATCAAATTAGTATTGATTTGGAAAACTGCCGTTGCCCTATTTGGGGTGACGGCAGTTTTTTAGAATTTCTTCAATGAGTTCGGTATTACGCAAAACAAAAAGAACTGCCGCGAACACTTGCACCGAGCGCCAGTGCGGTGTTACACGAATTTTCGCTAATTTCTTAAAAAATTCGTGGCTAAAATATTTTGAACTGTGTAAGTCCTATGAGTTTTATACCTTTGGGGCATCCCACCATTTCGAGAGCCTTCCGTCTGACCGAAGCGGCTGATTGGCATAATGGGAGACATCATTGAACAACATCAAACGCGCTCGCACCGCGTCTTTGAAGTCCAACACATTTAAGCAAGCTGGAGATTGATCAAGGCGGTCGCGATAGCCGCGCGCATCAAAGCCAAGCAAACTGCTGATGAGCAATCTCAATGTGGCTTTGTGTGAGACGACCAGTACATTTTGCCCGCGATGTTCCAGGACAATCTCACGGATGATGGGCAGCGCGCGGGCGATAACGTTGACACCAGCTTCTCCGCCCTGCGGCGCAAAGGTGAACGGGTCTTCCTCCCATGCGGCGTATTCATCAGGGAATTGCGACTCGACATCCAATCGGCGCATGCCTTCCCAATGCCCATGATGGATCTCGCGCAAACCATCCTTATGAATGACAGGAGTATTTTGCAGGCTCGCAAGAATGGTGGCCGTTTGAATCGTGCGCGTCATGGGGCTGCAATAGATCGCTGTAATGGCATCATCCGCCAGCCGCTCTGCCAGCCGCGCAGCTTGAAACTTCCCTTCATCTGAAAGTTCAACATCCACCGCGCCTGCGAATCGATCTTCGGCGCTGAGTTGGGTCGCGCCGTGGCGGACCATGTAAATACGGGTTACTTTTTGTTCAGTCATCATTCCTCCGTTCGAGTGAAAAATAAAAGGGCGATGAACAGAGTCCATCGCCCTTTTGGGAAGTTGCATATCTCTTCGCCTTGTTATCCCAAGAGCGTGTTATTGAGCTGGCGGTATTCCGAGGTTATGCTCCAGATGTGCGATGAACCATGTTACCACGGTCAGCGTGACGCCTTTGCGCGCTCCGAACATGAGTTTACGTTCTACCGCATCCAGCGGAAAGGCATCCACCACAACATTGCCATCCGCGCTCACCGTGCATGAGAGTTCGGTACGCTCGCCCAATGTCTGTCCCAAAATAGTCTTTGGAAATCTGGCTGTGAAGCTGAATTTCTCTGGAGCCGAGGAGACGACCTTTCCGTCAAATTTTTCGGTGACCTTCAAAGCCGCCTGAAAAATGCTTTGTGCATCCTTGGGATATTTCTTTTCCTGATGTTGTTCGAATGCCATACGAGACCTCGCTTTTTACATAACAAACAAAAGAACAGCCACAGAGTACACAGAGAGCACAGAGATTTTTAAAGGTTTTCTCGTTGCCTCAGTGCTCTCTGTGGCAAAGACCCTTACACAGCTTCAAACTTTTCAAAACGGACTTGCTTGAACAACTCTTCAATCAGCGGACGCGAACCGACTTCCGTTCCGCTCAGGCTGGCAGTGGCCGCTCCGCTGGCAACGCCCCACCCCAAAGATTCCTTCAACGCAATTCCCTGAGTCAGCGCCCAGACCAATCCGCCAACCATCGAGTCACCTGCGCCGATTGGATTTTTCTCCTGTATCTTCGGGCTGTGAGTCAGCCATGTCTCTTCGGCAGACTGCATCAATGCGCCCGCTTTGCCCATTGAGATGACTACATTCTGCGCGCCCATTTTGCGAAGCTCGGCAGCGGCGGAGGCAATTTCAGTTGTGCTATCAACAGGCATGCCAGTTAATGCATGAACTTCTTCGGCATTGGGTTTTATAAGATACGGCTTTTCGGCACAGCCCAATCGCAAGGCTTCGCCTGTCGTATCCAAAATCGCATTCGCTTCATGCTTATTCAACACGTTCACAATTCGCGCGTAAAAATCATCAGCGACGCCGGGCAGCATACTTCCCGCCAGTACCCACCAATCACCCTGTTTTGCCAATGAGTCAATTTTTTCAAGTAATTCTTTTTGTTTGGCAGAATCAACCAGCGGACCTTTTTCATTGACTTTGATGTAATGTTCATGAGTCTGCGTCACAATGCTGACGTTCGTGCGTGTTTCGCCAATGACCCAAACAAAATCCGTGCCGATGCCGAGGCTTTGCAAACCACTCTGTAACAATTCGCCCGCGTTCCCGCCGAGGAAACCGACAGCGGTGCTTGGTTCCTCCATGCCTTTCAACAGGCGCGAAACATTAAACCCCTTGCCGCCAAAATCCACACGCGACTCGCTGGCCCGCAAGACCGAATCAAATTCCATCGCGGGCACAGTCAACTCGCGGTCAACTGCTGGGTTAAGTGTTAGTGTATAGATCATGCGGGCTTTTCCCACATTTTTTCGATCAGCACTTCCTCAGCCTCATTCGTCCACATCAAGTCCTCGCCTAATTTGGCGGCGACCTCGGGCATGCGTTCCTTCAATTCCTTGAGTCCCATCAACGGCAGATTGTGGATCTGCGGGAAGATAACAACCTTGCCTGGATATTTGCCTTCGATGACAGATTCAATTGCTTCGACAGCCGTTTCCAACCCGCCGATAGCTGCCACCGAACGACCGGGAGATAACGTCCCTGCGACTCTGCGCGCCATGACCGAGGCCTGATCATCAATCGTAAGACCAGAAGTTCCAGTGTATTGCGCGTTGGAAAGATATACATTGCTGAGATTGATAAATCCCATCGTGCCGTTGACGACGCCCGCGAAGAGCACCATCATCCCATCGGGTTTCATAACCGTGTCCCCTTCTTCCATCAAACTTGCAACAGGCACGCTGACGACAACATCGTCAGCGCCTTGATTTTCGGTAGCTTCCATCACGAAATCATGGAAGGATTTCTTCGAGGTGTTTGGGTTGAAGAAGAATAGTTTGCGTCCGTTCTTGTCGGCGAGCGGCTTGAACATATCGTTCAAAGTTTTCAGACGGTCATCGCTGATCTCGGTGGCGATCACAACTTTCGGACCATCGGGCAATTCGAGTGAACGTTGAACGTGCATTTGTCCCATTGGGCCGCCCGCGCCGATGAAGACAGTCGAGCCGCCTGTACGTAATTCGCAGCGGTTGCGGGCCTCGCCATAGGAGGCCGCGATGTCAGTACGATTCGTTCCGATGAATGCAATGTAATCATAATGAAGTCTGCCGAGGTCAACCTGAACGAGTCCATCGAGTGATTTTGAACCAACGAGATTGCACGTACCGCGGCGGGCTATTAATCGCGCGATCTGTCCAACAGTATTTGCTGATGCTGGATTCAATACAACGATGTCATCGAAGCCGACGCCATCCGTTAATTCCTTATTGAGTGATTCATAATCAGCGGGAGTCAAGCCATTGCGCTCGACGATCTTTGCCTGAGTGTTGGAAACTGTTTGCTTAACAGAATCAGGCACATCGGTCAGAATGATCGTGGCGGGGGAGTCCAATCCAACAGAAAATGTAAAGGATGCCGAGTCGCCGGGCTGACCGATGATCCACATTATCCCGCCATCCTTGGGAGTTAGGCGGCGACGTTGGGTGTACGCGCCGATCACGCAACCCCACGGCTCAAGCAGAGATGATTCGGCGTAGCCCATATCGTCTTCAACTGGTAACAAGCACGCGCCCGCATCGGTCTTGAGAACTTCGTCGCCGATAAGGTGATATTGGATCAGCCCGCCTGGGATGGTGTAGCCGTAGGCTGTGCTTTTGCCCTGCTGATAAATATCAGGCTGAACGGCGAGACGCTGACCAGGCTTGTAAGTGGCCTGCAGATTCTTGCCGACCTTGACGATGGTGAGCGCAACTTCGTGACCGAGACGAGTCGGTTCAACAGACAGATCGCGGTTGTAAAGTTTGGGATGATTGCCGCCCTGCTTGATAATTTTGACATCGGAGAAACACACGCCGATGCTGTCTATGCGGACAAGCAGTTGGTCATCGTTTGGTTCGGGAATGGAGAAGGGTTCGGGTTGGCCGTCGTGCCCCATTTTTTCGAGGCCAGCGCCATAGAGATTCCATGCCCAGCTTTTTTCGGGCAGGTTGTAATTTAATTTACGATAGGCTTGATATTTTTCGCCCATGAGATTTTCCTTGTAGTGTAGTTATTGATTGATTCCCTGAGCGGAGCGAAGGGTCTCTACTTCTAAAATCAGAGATTCTTCGCCATAGAGCGGCTCAGAATGACATTATGTTTAATCAAAATGTTTTTTAACGAGTTCGCGCACTTCCTGCGCGGTGGAGCAATTCAAGGCTTCGCGAGCCAGCGATTGCAGGTCAGAGATTTTGAGCGAACGAACTTGCGCTTTGACAGTTGGAATGGATGGAATACTGACGCTCAATTCATCCATGCCGAGTCCTAACAAAATGGGAACAGCCGCTGCGTCAGAGCCAAGTTCCCCGCAGATATCAGCACGTTTTCCAAATTTGTGAGCAGCATCAATTGTTTGAGCGATCAGGCGCAGAACAGCGGGATGAAGCCCGTCATGTTTGGATGCGAGCGCGGAGTTGCCGCGGTCCATTGCCAATGTATATTGAGTCAGATCATTGGTTCCGATAGAGAAGAAGTCAATTTCAGGTGCAAGTACATCCGCCATTAATGCGGCGGAAGGGACTTCAACCATAATACCAATTTGGATGGGTGGTGAATTTAATTCAGCGCGCAATTCTTCGATCAATGCACGCGCCTGACGGATTTCAGCAATATCGCTGATCATTGGGAACATGATGCGTAAATTTCCTGAAGGCGCGGCACGCAGGATGGCGCGTAATTGTTCGCGGAATAATTCTGGTCGATTCAAGCAAAGACGAATTCCGCGCTCACCCAAAAACGGATTCAATTCTGGTTTCATTTGAATATAGGGCACAGGTTTATCGCCGCCAATGTCCAATGTGCGGACGATCACCGGCAAAGTTTTCATTGTCTCTGCGATGGCGTTGTACACGCTGAACTGTTCATCTTCGGTTGGCGCAGTGGTGCGTTCAAGGAAGAGAAATTCCGTGCGCAGGAGACCAATTCCATCCGCGCCCATGCGCAAGGCTTCCGCTGAATCTGCGATCGAACCTGCGTTAGCGGTGACATCCACTCGTATATCATCCAATGAAATAGCGGGCGATGCAGCTTGCTCCTGCGCAAAGCGGCGATATTCCAACCACCGTCGCTGTGATAATTTTGCACGCTCCAAAATATCCGCGGCAGGGTTGACAGTCAACGTGCCATCATTGCCATTCAAAATGACAGGCGTCTTTTCTTCAAGCGTCAGCATCGATTCATCCACGCCGACGATAGCGGGAATGCCAAGCGCCCGTGCAAGGATGGCGATATGTGAAGTTGGTCCGCCTTCCACGATTCCAAAACCAAGCACACGCTCAGGGTCAAATGATGCCGTATCAGAAGGAGACAATTCACGCGCAACGATAACGACTGGAGTGGTCGGCATCGAATCTTCCTTTTCGCCGTGTCCCAACATCAGGCGCAGGACGCGCTTGCCCACATCCCGCAGATCATCAGCGCGCGCCGCAAACAGCGGATCATTGAGCGCAGCAATCGACTCGGCTTGTTCGTCAATCGTAACCTTCCATGCTTTCGCTTGGCTTAGGCCAGTTGCCACGCGTACTTGAACAGCCTCTGCCAATTCGGGGTCATCCAAAAGTTCCGCGTGCGCCTCGAAGATGGCAGCCTCTGCACCCAGTTTTTTATCGTTCATTTGCTGATGCAATTCACCAAGCTCAGCTTTTGCGCGCGTCAAGGCTTCGGCAAAATTAACATGACCATTGCCTGAAAGATCAACATGATCAAGATCATATTCGACTTGTTGAAAATGGAAAATAGGTCCCACCGCGATACCTGGTGCTGCGCCGACGCCCTTGATCACACCAGGTTCAACCGTTTCAATTGCTTGTGGAAATTTTACAGGCGCATCAGACGTGGCCAGAGCTGGTTCTGTTTCGATGGAAGAGTCATTATCCCCAAGCCCCGAGCGTATGGCCGCTTCCAGTTCTGCAATTGCTTTTTCCTCGTCTGCTCCATTGGCTTGAAGTATGATGCCGCTTCCATTAACTGCGCCAAGCGTTAACACAGAAACCATGGATTTGGCATTCGCCCGCTTCCCCCCGTGCTGAACGCTGATATCTGATTTAAACTGCTTAGCCAAATTAACCAACACCTTGGCAGGACGCGCATGCAAGCCAGTTTTGTTTTGGATGAAAAGCTCAATTTGTTTCATGGCAAACTCTGTCAATTCTGCACAAACATCTTATGTCCATGCGAAGAATGTAAATTTCAGGTGGATTGTTTTTCGCCCAGATATTTCACAACAACATCCGGGTCGTTTGTTTTCAGCAACTCAGCAAGATTTTCTTCGTTATCGATCACATCCGCTAAATTGGATAACACTCCGACATGTTCATCCGATGAGGCGGCGATGCCGATCACCATGAATACTTTTTCGCCTTCGTCCCACTCCACGCCATCTGTCAATTGCAGGACCGAGATCCCGGTCTTAAGGATGTGGTCACGATTTTCATAGACTCCATGTGGAATGGCAACCCCGTTCCCCAAACTGGTGGACATGGATTCTTCACGGGTCAACATACCATCAACATACTCAGGCAGGACGCAGCCAGTAATCACCAGCAACTCACCGGCTTTACGGATGGCATCCACTTTGTCAACGGCGCTTGCTTGAAGGGATATTCGGTCTTTGGAAAGAATGGACATATTTCATCACCTGTTTGTTTTGCTCCCCGTTCGAGACAGCAATACACACCAAACGAATTCGCAGGTAGTGCGCTTCCCATCAACTGGGGACGGTTATTTTAAGAACTATCATATCTTTAATTTGGACTAAACCACAAGATACATTATGGTTCAGTGGAAACAATTTCCGTTTTTTCAACAAGCGACTTGACTAGTTTGTCAAAGATTGGATCATTCAAAAAATGATTGAACGCCAGGATAACCGCATTCGGCGCTTTTGCGTGCGCGGTTTTCGCAAGTCCCTTATGAACGATGACCAATTGCGCATCGGTCGGAATTTCACGGGCCGGTTTGTGGACGACGACAACATCTACAATTTGAGCGGCTTTCAATTTCTTCTTCAGAGAGTTCACGCTCATCAAGCTGGACCCCATCCCGGCTTCACAGGCGAAAATAATAGTCCTGACTTGTCCTGCAGAAATTGACTGTGACATTTTACACTCTCCTTACAAATAATTTGACAGATGCGGCAGCGAGTATAATCGTTCGCGGAGATGAGACTACCGCATCTGTCAATTCGGTTCGACCTGATTTATAAATCGCCGCCTAAAGAACTAAACCGGAATTACGATTCGTCCTCGTAATCTCTTCCATAAAGTTTAGTGATTTATGCAACAAGAGGTGGTTTTAGCCTAAACCAGGGATAGCACCAACGGCTGCGGAAGTCTCGTCTTCAGTCTCTTTTACGGGGTTGACACGCAGGATCAAAGATCCAACAAAGAAGGAAACAGCAGTACCGATGACTACACCGGTCAAAACCTGGAAGTGTTGTCCGGGCGGGATGACCGCGAGATAGGCAAAGATGGAACCAGGCGAGGGGGTGGCCACAAGGCCAGCGCCGGAGAGTACGAACCACAGGTCAGCCGCAAAACCACCGGCGATCATGGACAGGATCATAATGGGGTGAGCAAGCACGTAGGGGAAATAAATCTCGTGAATACCGCCAAGGAAGTGGATGATCATGGAACCAGGAGCGGAGTCCTTCAACATACTGCCTTTCTTTCCAGCGATATAGAAAGCAATCAGCAGACCAAGCCCCGGACCAGGATTGGTTTCAAGCAGGAAGTGAATGGCGCGGCCATTTTCCTGTGCGGCGACCACACCTAACGGGGATAACACGCCGTGATTAAGCGCATTGTTAAGGAACAGAATCTTGGCAGGCTCGATGATGATGGCAGCCAGGGGCAGGAGGCGGGCTTTTACCAACCAATCCACGCCAGCGCCGGCGGCATTGCTGAGGCTTACTACAACCGGGCCAATGACAACATTGGCGATCAGAATAAGGAAAACGCCGAGAATACCAGCCGAGAAAGTGTTGTAGAGCATCTCGAAACCGACTGGAATTTTTTCTTCCAAGGCCTCGTCAATTTTCTTCATGCACCAGCCACCCAGCGGACCTACGATCATGGCGCCCAGCATCATGGGGATGTCTGCTCCGACGATGACACCCATGGTTGTGGCCGCACCGACCACACCACCACGTACTCCATGAATCATCTTGCCGCCTGTGTAACCAATCAGCAGGGGCAGCAGATAGATGATCATCGGGCCGACCAGTTTGGCAAATGTTTCGTTCGGGATCCAGCCGGTCGGAATGAAGAAGGCTGTGATCAAACCCCAGGCAAGGAACGCGCCTATGTTGGGGATGACCATGCCGGCCAGAAAGCCACCAAATTGTTGCAATTTTTCTCTCATATTAATTCTCCTTTTATGATTTTGTTTTTGCCTGAATGGTCAGGCCTTTCTAAATTACAGGTAACGGTCGGAACGTTACCGGGTAACCCAAGGAGAGAACGCTAGCTCAAAAACTGAGTAATGGTTTCGATATCTTCCGGCATAAGCAAAGGGTGGACCTGGATCACCTTTGGGCTATTTGCATATTGCCGGGGTAAGGGAACGGTCGTAAGAATTAGATCGGCTGAAGAGACAAGAGGCGGCGTGAGATCACGCAGGGAGATCACTTCAAGGTTGCTAAGATTAGGGAAACGGGCATGCAGGCGTGCCACTAATAGTTGGGCCGTTGCCATCCCGCTTGGACAGATGACGAAGACATGCTCAAAACGATAGGACCGGTTACGAATGAAAGCCGCTCGCAGCAACACAACGAGATTATTGATCTCGCTTTGCGGAAGATTTACGCCAGTAAACTCATATACGATTCGAGAAATTTCATCTGCAACAACGTGTTCTTTCTCGTATCTCTCCGGCAGACCGTCATTATTCAACGCCAGCGGAAACCAAAGGTTAAAGCGTTGGCGAAAACAGGCAGGGACAATGTTGTTCAGTAAACCATTTTGTAATATGCGGTCGTGTTTTAATTTTGAAATACCGAAGGCCAGGCTGATATGTTCCATCAGACGCTCGCTCAGGGCGGAGAAATCACTCTCGCGTTCCAATTCCCCAGGGAAAATTTCATTACGCGGCGCGGCCATCATTTCCATGGCGACCCCGGCCACGTCGCTGGGCTTCCAAATTGAATTCGACTCCCTTCCCAGTCGGCTGGCAATATAAGATGCAACAGGCCACATCCTTCCAGATTGCAGGGATGCCAGCAATTCATCATTCACGTTTATGTGATTGCCGCTCTGCACCCGATTCGACATAATTGCAAAAACAAGCGCAAGATGCAAAACCGCATCATCAGTAAAACGTCCGCCCAATTGTTCTTCGGCTTTGGCTACAAGTCCTATTATCCTGCGCATGTGCAAGCTGGCGATAAAATCATTTATATATTCAACCAACTGGAGTGATTGAGAGTCCCCCTGCAAATTGAATTTCAAACCATCCGCATGAGTAATCACTGTAACGGGGGCAGTGCTAAACGGAGTTTCCCCCCACAACAATTCTGCCAATGCCTGCTGACAGTCACGCTCAGATCCGCCAACTTGAGTCCCAAAGTGCGGCTTGCGGACAAGTCTGATCTTTTGTTCCTGAAACCATTTTTCGATCTCATCCAGATCTTTAATGATCGTCATTCGCGAAACTTGCGAGATCTGTTCCAACTGAGCAAGGATGAACGGTTCGGTCCTTGTTAACAAAAACAACGCCAGTAATTGCTGACGTTGACTCACAGACAGAATAATTTGCAGCCCGGATTGAATATTGATTTGTTGGATCAGCTCACGGGCGTGGTCGGAAGCGATCGGCACCACAAATCCGACGCCCGGCAAAATAGCCAAATCCTGATCATGCTGTTTCAGCCAGACCCTGACTCCCTGCATATTGTAGGTCACCTGCCGCGGAGTCAAATGAAGTATTTCAGCCAGTTCAACAGAACCAATTGGCCGATTTACATCGAGGATGACTCGGAGAATATCTCGCTGACGGGTGGTAAGAGCCAACATTGCCTACACAAACCCTTTCATCAAACACGGTTTTGACCAACTTGCTTGTTTCTATTTTAGGTTAATTGTTTATTAATGCCTGCTTATTTAGAGCATCTTTCGTTCAGCAACTGGCAACAAAATTATACTATTTGTCTGATTACCTTACACTCTTAAAATTTGAACGCAGATGAACGCTGAAAACGCTGATTCTTCTTGATTTTTCAGACAAATGCTCTTACAAATCTGCGTCTGTCTGCGCGCAAAGCGATCAGCGTCCCAACACAAAACTGGCAGCCTTTGGGCTGCCAGTTTTGTGTTGGGAAAGATCATGTCAAACAGGATTCAACCACTGTCGTATACAATGATCGATCCCGAAAATGAAAGTTACACCTTCGGCCCGGCATCCACCACTTCCTGCGGAGTGCCGTCGGTGAACTTGGCGAAGTTTTGCACGAAGCGCATCGCCAGATCCTTGTATCTTCTGTCGTATTCCTTTTGGTCGTGCCATGAAGTTGCTGGATTCAGAACCTCGGCAGGCACATTCGGGCATTCGGCTGGGACTTCAAAACCGAAGATCGGGTCTTTCGTGAATTTGACCTGATTCAGTTTGCCTGTGAGAGCGGCGTTCAATAGAGCGCGTGTGTATTTAATGGAGATGCGCTTGCCAACTCCATACGGTCCGCCCACCCAGCCGGTATTGACCAGCCAGCAAGTGACGCCATATCGTTCAATTTTATTCTTGAGCAATTCAGCATATTTATAGGGATGATGCACCATGAACGGTCCGCCGAAGCAGGCGCTGAACGTGATCTCTGGTTCCTTACCAAGCCCAACTTCTGTACCTGCAATCTTGGATGTATATCCTGAAA
>JABFSL010000046.1 GCA_013140605.1 Anaerolineales bacterium | reverse complement strand
CCCCAAGCCCCATCCCCGCTACGTTTACCCCCAGTCCGATCCCAGCCACGCCCACGCCGACGGCATTCGTTTGCGGCGGTGATGCCGGTCTCGTCCAGCAGGATGTGGTATCCACCACAAATCCGCCGCAGGAATTTCTAATTTACCTTCCTCCATGTTATGAGAATTCTGGCGATGTTCGTTTTCCAGTTCTATATTTACTGCATGGACAAACCTACAACATGGATCAGTGGGTGAGGCTTGGCGCGCCAACGATCACAGACCGTCTTATCGGTTCAGGAGAGCTTCCCCCTTTCATCATCGTCTTTCCGGATGATCGCGGCTGGAATTTACAGGCAGGCCCGGGCTTTGGCAACCGCCTTGTCAATGCTCTTATTCCATACGTCGACACAAACTATCGCACGCTCGCTGACCGCGATCACCGCTCCCTCGGCGGACTCTCACGCGGCGGCGGCTGGACTGTGAAACTGGGTTTTGAGTTCCCCGAATTGTTTGGAGTGTTAGGCTTACATTCCCCGGCCATATTTTTAGCTGACGGTCCGTATCTTGAAAAAATGGTGCAGGCCATTCCAGAGCAAGACCGCCCGCTGCTTTGGATCGATATCGGCGATGCAGATAAGGAATTATTGAACGTTGCCGCGTTTGAAGAAAAGCTCACCGGCAATAATTACATTCACGAGTTCCATCGTTATTCCGGTGACCATACCGAAAATTACTGGGGCAGCCATGTGGAGGAATATCTGCGCTGGTATGCGGAAAAATGGCGGGAAGAGTCATTGAAGTAATAATGCTAGTTGAGTCTTCAGCCCTGCGGGATGTTCGTACTATCAAATATATAACTCCGAAGGAGTGTAATGATTGTAGCTTCGAATAAAATGGATGTGTGAACCCCGAAGGGGTGTCATGATTTTTCTGGGTAAACTATGTCATCCCTTCGGGATTTGGATATGTGCTCACTGTTTTCTATAATCCTGTCATCCCTTTGGGATTGAGAACTTATATAAGATATAATTTTGCAACATATTTTAGGAGAACACATGAATATTTTTGTTACAGGCGGCGCGGGGTATATCGGTTCCGCCACTGCCGAAGGGTTGATCAAGGCTGGGCATTCCGTCACTGTTTTTGATTCACTGGTTACCGGTCACCGGGAAGCGGTGCCGGCAGGCGCAAAGTTTATCCATGCCAACCTTGATGATGGTCACTCGCTGGCTGAAGCGCTCACATCCAATAAATTTGATGCCATTATGCACTTTGCCGCTTTTATTGAGGCAGGCGAAAGCATGAGGGATCCCGGTAAATTTTTTCGTAATAATTTTTCGAACTCTTTGCAATTAATGGAAATTGCCGTGCAGACCGGCGTAAAGAAACTGGTTTTTTCATCCACGGCCGCGGTGTATCAATCCAGCGAAGAACCATTGACCGAGGAATCTCCGATCGGTCCCACCAATGTTTATGGACATACCAAGTTAATGACCGAACAGGCTCTTGAGTGGTATCGTCAAATTCACGGCTTGCATTTTGCCGTGCTGCGTTACTTTAACGCCTGCGGAGCTTTGCCCGGCCGCGGTGAAGCCCACCAGCCTGAGTCGCATTTGATTCCGCGTGTTCTGCAAATCGCATTGGGACAGGCCGAATCCGCGACCATATTTGGCACGGACTACCCCACGCCGGATGGCACCTGTATTCGTGATTACATTCATATCGCGGATCTGGTCTCCGCGCATATTCTCGCGTTGGGTGCGTTGGATTCCAAAGACAGGATGGTCTACAACATCGGCAGCGGGAACGGTTTCTCAGTGCGGGAAGTGATCGAGACGGCGAGACAGGTTACAGGTCACGCCATACCCGTGGTTGAATCTCCGCGCCGGCCCGGCGACTCGGCGCGACTGGTCGCATCTCCACAAAAGATCATCAACGAATTGGGATGGAAGCCAGAACACACTAACATGCAGGAAATTCTCTCCAGCGCGTGGGAGTGGCACACTTCGCATCCGCACGGATATGAAAAATAATGGCATTCACTTTTCATCGTATTCCTGTCGGCATTGATAATTGTTTTCTGCTGCGCGGAGAACGTACTATTTTCATTGATGGTGGTGCGTGGGGCGGCACACCTGCGTTCAAACGCGGCATGCAAAATTTAAATGTTGATCCAAAAGAGATTGAACTTATCATCCTCACACACGGCCATTGGGATCACATCACATGCCTGAGCGATATCCGTGAAATGAGCGGGGCGAAGATCGCCATCCATCACAGCGACCAGTTTATGGTCGAGGAAGGATCACCGCCTTTTCCCGCAGGAGTCAACGCTTATGGGCGGGCCATGTCGTGGTCGGCGCGGCAATTGCTGCATCCAAAACTTCCGCGTATAAAAGTGGGTATGGTGCTTGATGATAGCGGTATGTCATTGCATGAGTATGGAATCCCCGGTCGAGTGGTTCACACGCCCGGTCATTCCATGGGACACGTTAGCATTCTTCTTGATTCAGGCGATGCCATCGTTGGCGATATGGCGATGAATTCCTGGTTCCTGCGGCTTACGCCCGGCCTACCCGTTCTTGCGGATGATATCAATCTGGTTGTGCAAAGTTGGAAGAAAATTCTGCCGATGGGCATCAAACGTATTTTCCCCGCACATGGTATGGAATTCGCGGTTGAGGTCATTCAGAAAGAAATCGAAAATTTCGAATAAGCTTATTTTTAGGCTCTCCCATTTCTGGCTGGATTGAATTTCAAACAGCAAAACCTTTGCCACGAATTACGCGAATTTTCGCGGATTGATTTGAAAATCTGTGTGAATTAGCGAAATTCGTGGCGGAATTTTTAGTTGACGGTAGTTTTCCCGTTAAAAATGAGGGAGCCATTTTTTATAATTTGAAAGGCCGCCCGGTGGGCGGCTCTTTTGATTTAAATTCAATTGTGTGAATCTTTACAAATAGGACAGTCTTGGTTATAATAATGGTGAATTATTTCACAATCAGTAATAAAATATTGAGGACACCATGAATACAAACAACCTTCCACATATTGTCATCATCGGCGCAGGGTTCGCGGGGATTGAGACCGCGCGCGGGTTATCCAATGCGCCTGTACGCATCACTTTGATTGACAAACACAACCATCATTTATTTCAGCCGCTGCTTTATCAAGTTGCGATCGCGGGTTTGGTCCCTTCGCAGATCGCGTATCCTGTCCGCACGATTTTCCGCAAACAAAAAAATCTCACATTCCAAATGGGTGAAGTGAGCTCAATTGATCTGGATGCAAAATTTATTAAGCTCAACGGTTCCATCATTGCCTATGATTATCTCGTGCTGGCAGTTGGTGGACGTACAAATTTCTTCGGCTTCGATGCCATTGAGAAGGACGGTTTCCAGCTCAAGGATCTTGAGACTGCGGTCAAAACCAGAAATCATTTGCTTTCGATATTCGAGCGTGCCAGCCATGAAGGCGACGCTGAAAAACGAAAGGCGCTGTTAACTTTTGTGATCGTCGGCGGCGGCCCGACTGGCGTTGAAACGGCGGGAGCGTTGGGTGAACTTATTTCGCA
>JABFSL010000054.1 GCA_013140605.1 Anaerolineales bacterium | reverse complement strand
AGGGATGATGGACCATGAACGGTCCGCAGAAGCAGGCGCTGAACGTGATCTCTGGTTCCTTACCAAGCCCAAATTCTGTACCTGCAATCTAGGATGTATATCCTGAAATGAATTGATACAGAGCCTGGTTCGGGGTTAGGCGCGCGATGGGCGGCATGACTCCGCTCGCATCACAAGTCAGCAGGATAACGTTCTTCGGATGTCCCGCCTTCTTCTCAGGCATGGCATTGGCAATGAATTCCAATGGATAGGATGCACGCGTATTTTCAGTCAGCGAATCATCGTCGAGATCGATCATGCGTGTGATCGGGTCAAAGGGAACATTTTCCAGGATCGTGCCGAAGCGTTTGGTGGTGGCGTAAATTTCAGGCTCAGCAGCTTCAGAGAGTCCGATACATTTGGCGTAGCATCCACCCTCAAGGTTGAAAATGCCATTATCGCTCCACCCATGTTCATCGTCACCGATGAGGCGGCGCGTGGGGTCAGCCGACAGCGTGGTCTTGCCCGTTCCGCTTAATCCAAAGAACAGGGCCACATCATCCGCATTATCAGGATTCACATTCGCGGAACAATGCATCGAAAGCACACCCTCCAACGGCAGGAGGTAATTCAGAATCGTAAAGACTGATTTTTTGATTTCTCCCGCATAGGCTGTGTTGCCGATGATCGCGAGTTTCTTTTCAAACGACAAGCAGATGAACGTATCGCTGACTGTACTGTCCACTGCGGGCGCGCCTTTAAAGGACGGCATCGCAATGATCGTAAACTCAGGCACGAAACGTTTATATTCCTCAAGCGATTGCGGCAGGATGAACATATTGCGTACAAAATGACTATGCCACGCAAGTTCGGTCACAATGCGGACTGGCAGACGATAGGCTTCATCCGCGCCGCCGTACACATCCTGCACAAAGACATCGCGTCCTTGCAGGAATCCCAACATGCGGTCAACCATGACCTCGAACTTGTCTCCTGAAAACGGGCGGTTATACACGCCCCACCAGATATTGTTTTCAGAATCAGTGTGGCGCACAACAAATTTATCATTCGCGCTACGGGCAGTGTGCTTGCCGGTATTCGCATCGAACGCGCCGCCCGCCACGACTGAGCCTTCGTTACGAAAGACCGCTTCTTCCACTAATGCTTCGGTGGTCAAATTCCAATAGGCGAGTCGCAAATTGATCACACCTTGATTTGAAAGGTTGTAATCTGCCTTTCGAATCTGTGCGATGGATTCGGCTGGGGTTTTTATGTTTAGTAAGTTATTCATATTTTTCTCCACGTCATTGCGAGGGCGATGTTCTCCCGCCCGACACTTGCGCCGTGCGCCAGTGCGGTGAGCAATCTCCTAATTAGCAACAAGATTGCTTCGTCGGGCTATGCCCTCCTCGCAATGACGATACAGTATCTACATCCAATCCCGTATCATCTTCTTATCGCCAATATAGATTTCATTGGGTGATGTTGGGTCGAGCGCCCACTTGATGCGCGCAATGCCGTCGGTTATTTCCTTGACCGAGCCAGCAAATGAAATACGGATATGACCTTCCATACCGAACTCCTTGCCAGGGACTGTGACCACCAAAGCCTTCTTCAACAGGAATTTAGATAGCTCAATTGAGTTTCCGTTGAAGGCACGCAGATCGGGCAAAGCGTAGAATGTTCCTTTCGGCTCGATAAGGCGCGCACCATTGAAGGTTCTCATTTCCTGTAAAACCACATCGCGATTATTTTGGATTTGCAAACGCAGCGCTTCCACAACTGACTGCAAGCCGTTCAACGCGCCTTCCGCTGCTGCCTGTGCAATCGGCGAGACGCAGGAGGTAGTTTGCGCAAGAACGTTCGTCATCACTTTGACCAGGTCACGCGGGGCAACCACCCAACCAAGGCGAAAGCCTGTCATGCCGTACAGTTTCGCCACGCCGTTGACAACGATCACACGCGAATTCTCAACATCCTTCTTTGTAAATGAATACGCGGGCGGCGCAACGTTTTTATCAAACGTGAGCTTGTGATAGATGTCGTCACAGATCATGAAAATGCCTTTGCGCTCACATAGTTCCACGATCTTTTCTACCAACTCTGGCGGATAGATCGCTCCAGACGGATTGTTCGGGCTATTGGCAATGATCGCGCGCGTGGAAGATGTAACCGCCCGTTCAATATCCTCAAAACGCGGCGTGAATGTGCCATCCTCCGGTGTGACGATCACAGGAACGCCGAGACACATCCTGATCATTTCGGGATACGAAACCCAATACGGCGCAATGACGATGACTTCATCCTGCGGATTCAAAATGGAGTAGAAAATATTGAACAGTGACTGTTTTGCGCCATTCGTGATGATCACGTTTTCAGGCGCAACCAGACGGTTGTAACTCTCTTCCGTGTAACGGATAACCGCCTTCTTCATGGAAGGCAATCCATCGGGCGGTGTGTACTTCACTTCCCCACTGGTCAACTTTGCACCGGAGGCCAAAACAGCCGAAATAGGCGTTTTATTCTTTGGTTCACCGATCCCTAAATTGATCACTGCTTCACCGCGTTCACGCAGCAAACGTGCTTCTTCATTCAAAGCAAATGTTGGGGATTCGGCGATATCGCTTGCAAGTTTACTTAATTTCATGGTTCTCCTTAATCTTAAGACCCTAAAGGTTTAATAAACCTTTAGGGTCTCTTATGGTAATAAAAAAATCTGGTCAAGCTCGATTGCTTAACCAGATACAATTCCAGACCCGCAGAGAAAGCGGCGCTGACAATCGTATTGTCAGACAAGGCGTTCATACCGTCATTATACTATAGGGGTTTGAAGAGGTTGACGAATGGAGGTAATGACTTCCTTAGTAATAAATGTAATGAGTTCATCTCACTCGCAGGCAACCGTCCCTGCTTCGAGATCATGAGCTTGATTCCATAATTTTTCAAATTCCTGCAAATACAGCGCCGCGATCTCAGCATTGTCCACGATTACCACATTCTCTTCGTTCGAATCGTCCGCGTTGGATGAATAATTCAATGAACCTGTAACAACAATACTATTGTCAATAATAATGATCTTATCGTGTAGAAAACCCGGGTTGCCATCCTGCCGCACAGGCACACCCGCGCACCAAAAAGTCTTCATCTCCGATCCTGTGCTGGTGCTGCCAAAAGTCTCATATACACCTTTGACATCCACGCCAGCCGCGGCACGATCTATCATTGCCTTTGCAAGCGGATAATCTGTAAAGCTAAATGCAAGAAAACGGATATTTACCTGCGCGTCATTCACAAGCGCGATCAAGTTGCTGACCACATGATCCTCTGATGAAAACAATACTTGAAGGGGAGTTCCATCAAGAATCGCCCATTGATTATTTACCGTGGACGGTGCGCGCGGTCCAAATTGATTGCTCCATAATTCCTGGAATTCCCGTTCAAAAATAAACGCAATATCTGACGAGCGAATAACCAGCACATTATTATTCTGTGTGAAAATTCCGTTGACCGTAATATTCGTTGACCCTGTCCAAACGGTCTGACCATCAAAGATCCAGAACTTGTTATGCATCAAGGCGGAGCGGCCCGCATCATCCTTAACCTCTATGCCTGCTCCTGTTAAAAGGGCAAATTGTCCACGCCCGGGCATGGTATCGTACTCCAGGCCGTGCTTGCTGTCGGTGGCCCATTTCACATCCACACCGCGATTCTTGGCTGCGATCAATGCTTCTGCAATTGACGTGATATTAAATTCAAAAGACGCGATGTGAATACTTGTCTGCGCGCTGTTGATAAGCCGGATCAACTTCTCGTCTATCGAGTCGTCAACAATGTCAGGGTTGTTGATCGTTAGCGGGTCGGTAAAATATACATCCCACCATTTTGTGGCTGGGACAACAACAGGCGTATCAGTAATCGGAAGCGAATCAATGACAGGGGCAGTATCTGTAACGGGAACTATAAAAGGTTCAGGCGTATCCGTCACAGGGACAATAAACGGAGCGGGCGTATCAGACGCGTAAAATGGGATCTGCGTAACGGTAGTTGGAGAATCCGTAAGAGGAAAATCCAACGGAGCACATGCCGCAAGAAGAAAAATAATCGTTATAAGGAATGGTTTACGTGTCATTATTCGCTTTCGAATATCAAGGATGGATTCATAACCAGTATATGTAATAGCGACTTCAATCGTTCGTGTAAAAGCGACTGAAGTCGCCACTACGTTTTATTCCAGCGCCGAAAAATCCTGTGGATTTCCCAATGGCATGATCGCCACGCCGTCTGTAATGCGTTTTACCAAACCGCCCAGCACTGTGCCAGTTCCCACTTCAACGAAAGTGTTTACACCATTCGCTGCCATATACTTCACAGATTCAGTCCAACGCACACGGGATTGCATTTGCGCGATAATGTCGGCGCGGGCGGAATCTTCATCAGTTAACGGAGCGGCGTGGACATTGCCGATTACGGTTAATTTCGGCGCTGAAAAATTTGCAGATGCAACCGCATCATTCCATTCCTGTTGAATGGATGCCATTAATGGCGAGTGCGCCGCGATGGATACCGCCAGGGGCAGAGCCCGTTTCGCTCCCGCAGATTTTGCGCCGATCATCGCGCGTTCCACCGCTGGTTTTGCGCCAGAGATGACAACCTGCCCCGGACAATTATCATTTGCCACTTGAACAATTTCATCTGGTGCGCTTGCTTCAGCACAGACTTTATCCAATGTAGGAATGTCCACTCCGAGAATGGCGGCCATTGAGCCTGGGGCGAGTTCGCCAGCGCGCTTCATCAACTCACCGCGTTTGCGTACAAGACGTAATCCTTCTTCAAAAGATAATGCTCCAGAGGCGGCCAGAGCAGACAACTCGCCAAGCGAATGCCCGGCCAGTGAAGCAGGCTTCAGGCTAGGGTAAAGATGCGAAAAAACTCGAAAGGCGGCAAATGAATGGAGGTAGAGAGCTGGCTGGGTGTTGATCGTGTCGTTTAAGTCGGAATCAGGTCCTTCCCACATGGCTTTTGAGAGATGAAATCCGAGAATGGAATCGGCCTCTTCAAAAGTTTGTTTTGCAATGGGATATTGCGCGGCGAGGTCTTTGCCCATGCCGATGGTCTGTGAGCCCTGTCCAGGAAATACGAATGCTGTGTTCTGTAAATCAATTTTCATAATGCCTCCGAGTGGCTATTAAAACACAAACGGGTCGTGTTAGTCACGACCCGTTTTATAGCGGGCGACAAAACGTCGCCCCTACTCGCTGGCTTTCTTTTCTTTCTTGACCTGAATAACTTCACGGCCATTGTAGAAACCGCAACTTGAGCAAACGGTGTGCGGAAGGCGCTTGGCACCGCAATTGGAGCAGGCCACGGTGTTTATTGCTGTCAACGCGTCATGTGCGCGGCGACGATCGCGGCGGCCTTTGGAATGCTTGCGCTTTGGATGTGGGGTCATTTCTTACTTTCTCCTTTTACATACATCAGACGGGCACAACTGGCCCGTCTGGTTGGTTTTGAACGAAGCGCGCTGATTATAAGGGGATGAAGCAGAAGCGTCAAGGAAAAACATGCCAGACGCATCGAGAGTTTGAAAATCCCTCAAACGAACTTGATAATGACGCGCCAACATTTTCCTGTTTACGTTTTTGCCTACCAGCATGTATACTTGCGGCATGGAAATCCAGATCGCAGTTGCAAAGATCAACAAATATGCGGTATCTGAAAGCGGGGATACTTTGGAAGTTGTGGAACGTCCAACTGGAGGAATCTCTGTGGTTCTCGCAGACGGTCAAACCAGCGGACGTGGCGCAAAAGCTGTTTCTCAACTGGTGGTTCGGAAAGTGATCGGTCTGCTCGCGGAGGGAGTACGTGACGGCGCGGCGGCGCGTGCGGCATCGGACACTTTATTTGCGGAAAAATCTGGCAAAGTGACCTGCACACTTAACATCGCTTCTGTGGACCTGCACAGTAAAACCATTGTGCTCACAAGAAACAATCCCGCGCCCATGTTCATTTGCCGCGGCGAACAGATTGACTCGCACAACGAGGAAAGTATTTCCCTCGGGACTTCGCGCAATGTACGGCCTGTAATCACAGAGCTTGCAGTCGAATCAGGTCTGACCATTATTATTTTTACCGACGGGATCAGTCATGCGGGTGAACGGCGCGGGCAACCCATGAACGTGGGTCAGACCATCCGCTCGATCATGGAAGACCAGGATCCCACCCCGCAGCAACTCGCGGACTCACTCCTCGCACACGCGGTCAGCCTGGACGATAACCGTCCCGCAGATGATATCTGCGTGTTTGTGTTCAAAGTCTCCGCTCGAACAGGCGACAACATAAGGCGCATGACTGTCAGGCTTCCCATCAATGGCTAGGAAACACAGACCAGGTTCAGTTACGCGGAGACACCGCTGGCAGCATTTGCAGGCATCTTTTCGCGATACAACCATTCTGCTTCGCGAGTTTCGCTCGCCATTATTATGGTTTTCCGTTGCAATTGTCGGTGGCGGTTCGCTTTTTTATTTTCTATCGCATCTTTTAAATGAACCCACAGGCTCTCTTGTGGAATCCATTTACATCATCCTGACCATCACATTCCTACAACCACCAAATCGTGATTTTCCACAACATATTGTTTTGCAATTATTTCACTTTATCATGCCCGTCGTTGGGATCGTTATGCTCGCGCAGGGACTCGCAGACTTTGGAAGTCTGCTCTTTAATCGCCGCGCGCGCAGTAAGGAATGGGAAATGGCTGTTGCATCCACACTGAATAATCATGTAATCCTCGTTGGGCTGGGACATCTCGGCTATCGCGTTGCGCTTAAACTGCACGAAATGGGCGAACAGATCGCGGCCATTGAATTCAACGCAAATGCTGACACATTGAATGCAGTACGTAATCTCGGCATTCCCGTCATTCATGACGACGCCACACGGCCCGCATCGCTTGAATCCGCGAACATAAAAGATGCGCGCACCATCATTATGGCCAGCCAGAACGACGCGATGAATTTACAGATCGCGCTCAAAGCGCGCAGTATGAATCCAAAAATAAAAGTTGTCGTCCGCATCTTTGATGAAGATTTTGCGCACGCGCTTCAGGAACAATTTGGATTCATCGCACTAAGTGCCACTGAAATGGCCGCGCCAGTTTTTGCCGCCGCCGCTTCCGGTGTGGACGTTACCAATCCCATCTCGGTTGAAGGGCAATTGCTCAGCCTGGCGCGGCTCACGATTTCAGAAAACGCGCCTTTCGTAAACAAGAACGTTGGGTTTTTGGAAGATAATTATCATCTCAGCATTGTGCTCATTCGTCATGACCACCAATCTGAAATGCATCCCTCCGATCATAGCCAGCTTCATGTCGGAGATACATTGGCGGTATTGGGCGGCCCGAATGAGTTGAACCGCTTAATGCACGACAATGAATAACCCAGATAAAGATTTGTTGATCGGAATCGTCGGCACTTGCGGCTCGGGCAAATCATCTCTTGTTGCAAAGTTGGAAGCGCGGGGGTATCGCTGCCGCCATATCGCGCAGGAACATTCCTATGTCAAATATATGTGGCAGAGAATCACCAATCCTGACATTCTCATTTTCCTGCAATGCTCGTTTGAAAATTCCACATCGCGCCGTAAATTAAATTGGCAGGTCGCCGACTATGAAGAACAATTGCGAAGACTCTCCCACGCCTACGAACACGCCCACATCGTCATTGATACAAACTCTTTAAACGTGGATGAAGTCTTCGCCCGTGCATTAAGCTATTTACAGGAACACATTTAATGAAAAAGATTTTCCTGACCTCAAGCCTTGCGCTTCTTTTCCTAACCTCATGCCTGCTCTTTGCGCCGAAAGCAGAATCCACGCCCGAGCCAATTCCACCTACCGCCCCACCACCTACTCAATCTCCATCAGATCGTTCAATTTACAAGGATGGACTCGTCCCAGAATATCAAGGCATATTGAATGAACTTCCATACGCAAGCATTTACGATATTAAATTCAACATTTCAGATGATATGTATCACATCACTGGAAGTGAAACGGTAATCTACACAAACGCTGAAGATGTTGAATTGAAGGAAGTAAAATTCCGTTTATTCCCCAACATCCTCGGCGGCGACATGCATGTGGACGAAGTCTTTGTAAATGAAGAAGTGATCATTCCCAACTACACACTGAATGATAGTTTGCTTACTGTACCGCTAAAAAATCCGATTCAGCCAGGTGAAAGTGTTACTTTAAAAATGAATTTCAAGATCACAGTGCCCCAGTCCGTTGAATTGAATTATGGCGTACAGGCTTATTACGACAATGTTCTCGCACTGGCACACGCATATCCGATGATCCCAGCGTATGATGATGAAGGCTGGAATGCGGAAATCCCACCGCAATCAGGCGATGTGACTTATGCGGACATGTCATTCTTTATTATCACAGTCGAAGCGCCCAAGGATGTGGTTTTGGTCGGCTCGGGGCGCGAGATCAGCCACAAGGATACCGGGAGCAGGCAAACGGTCAGGTATGAAGCGGGACCGGTGCGTGATTTTTATCTGGCCGCCAGTTCAGATTACGAAGTTGTCTCAAAGGAAGTCAACGGCATCACGATCAGGTTTTATTATCTGAACAATTCCCAGGAAGGCGCAGAATCTGCGCTGGATGTTGCCGCGCGGTCCATGGAAGTTTATGGCAAAAGATACGTGCCTTATCCATACTCGGAATTGGATTTTGTTTCCACGCCCACGCTCGCATTGGGAATCGAATACCCGGGCATGATCGCGATCACCAATTGGATCGTCCAGCCAGACAATAGTTATCTTGAAGCCACTATCGCGCATGAAGTGGGGCATCAGTGGTTTTACAATTTGGTCGGTAATGACCAGCTTGATGATCCGTGGCTGGACGAGTCGTTGACACAATTCGCCACGCTTCAATATTTTACCGATGAATATGGGCAATCAGGCAACGATAGTTACCGTCTGGACATGGAAGACCGCTGGAATTCCATTGGGCGGGAGGAAATTCCTGTCGGGCTGCCCGTGCGCGCTTATACGGATGTGGAATACAGCGGTATTGTCTATGGCCGCGGCGGATTATTCTTCGAAGCCCTGCGCGAAGAAATGGGCAGTGATAATTTTGATGCTTTTCTAAAAGAATATGTGAAAATCAATTCATGGGGCGTGGCGACACCTGAGAAATTACAGGTGCAAGCTGAGAAAAATTGCGCCTGCGATCTGACTCCCCTGTTTGAAAAGTGGATATTCCCGTAATCCTTTCAATCGGAGTATAATGTCATCCGCGCCAGCCAGAGGCTGGCATTTTTTTGGATGGAGTGAGATATGCGTAATCGAAATAACTGGTTGATCTTAATTGTTATACTGGTGGCTTTTTCTCTTTGGATTGATCTAAGCAAAAATATTGCGATCATTAATCCATTTAACGATAAGCCCATTGTGGAACGTAATGTGGACGTAAAACTAGGGTTGGACCTGCGTGGCGGGCTTCAGGCCCTGCTGGAGGCCGATGTGCCTGCTGATACGGTTATAACCACAGAAGAGCTTACGAACGCCAAGAATATCCTGCAAAATCGCGCGAACGCCCTCGGCGTAAGCGAGATTACTATGCAAACCGCAGGCGACCGCCGCATCGTGGCGGAATTCCCTGGCGTTACGAATCCTGAAGAAGTTGTTGCGACTCTGAAACAAACCGCCTTGCTCGAGTTTGTGGATATGGGCAGCACCCCGGCTCCAGTGGGATCGCTGATTCAAACCGACTTTGGTGTGGAAAATCCCGCCGCTACAACCGATACTGGCGAGACCATTTACCATACTGTAATAACAGGCGCGGGACTGGAAACCGCCAGCGTAACACGGAGTCAGGCGGGGGCTTATGAAATTTCCTTCATTTTAAAACCTGACTCAACCAATATTTTTGCAGAATACACCACTGCCAACCGTGGAAAATTTCTCGCAATCGTATTGGATAAGCAGGTTGTTTCCGCTCCTACGATCAATGATCCCATCACAGATGGTCAGGGCGTTATCACAGGAAATTTCACACAAGAAGAAGCTCAGACCCTCGCGGTTCAGCTTCGCTCGGGCGCTCTCCCCATTCCGATCAAGGTTGTTGAAAGCCGAACCATTGGCGCAACCCTCGGCGAAGAAAGCATCCGCAAGAGTGTGCTGGCTGGCCTCATTGGCTTGAGCGTGGTGATCCTGTTTATGGCCTTCAATTATCAACTGCCTGGCCTGATCGCAGACATGGCGTTGATTTGCTACGCCTTGTTCAGTTTGATGCTATTCAAATTGATTCCCGTCACACTTACTCTGCCAGGCATTGCTGGGTTTATTCTAAGTGTAGGCATGGCAGTAGATGCGAACGTATTGATCTTTGAACGTCTGAAAGAAGAATTACGCGCTGGAAGAAACATTCGTCAGGCAATTGACCTCGCCTGGAGCCGCGCGTGGCCTTCCATTCGCGACTCAAACACATCCACACTGATCACCTGTGTGATTCTTTTCCTCTTCGGCAATACGTTTGGCGCCAGTATGGTAAAAGGTTTTTCCGTCACACTGGCTTTAGGCGTAGGTATCAGTCTGTTTACAGCCATCATCGTCACACGCACCTTTTTACACACGGTACTTGACGGAATGAAACTCACCGACCACCCGCGCTGGTTCGGTCTTTAGGAGCGCACAATGAATATCATCAAAAATCGTTACGTTTACTTTTTCATCTCTCTGCTGGTGATTATCCCAGGGCTCGTATTTATGGGCCTGAACTGGCAGAGAACCAAAGTCGGCCCGCTCGAACTCGGCATTGACTTCCGCGGCGGATCGTTGCTTGAAGTGCAAATTGATGGAACACTCCCGTCAGTCACCGATATTTCATCTCTGTACAGCGAATTTTCCACTGAAACAGAACCAATCGTTGACCCTGTCGTTCAATCACTCGGCACAGATGGTTTCTCCATTCGTTCGAAAACCATGAGCGATGAGACCAAAGGCAAGATTGTTGCTGAAATGGAAACCCGCTTTGGCTCCAAAGTCACTGTGCTGAATTTTTCATCGGTTAGTCCTTCAGTCGGCGCAGAAGTTACAGTCGCGGCAGGCTGGGCAATTCTGGCAGCTGCGGCGGCGATCCTTGGATATATCTGGTGGGCATTCCGCAGTGTGGAACATGCCTATCGCTACGGCACAGCCGCTATTCTCGCCATGCTTCACGATGTATTAGTTGTCGTTGGCGTGGAAGCCATTTTGGGATACTTCCTTGGCTGGGAAGCGGATGCGTTATTCCTAACCGCGCTTCTCACCGTGATCGGCTTCTCGGTGCACGATACCATTGTGGTGTTCGATCGTGTGCGCGAAAACTCAACAGTTTACCGCCGTGTCGAATACGAAAAGATGGTCAATCATTCCATCGTTCAAACACTGGACCGCTCCATCACCACACAGTTGACCGTAATGTTCACACTGTTCGCGCTGGTCTTGTTTGGCGGCGACAGCATCCGTCACTTCGTGATCATCCTGTTGGTTGGTATTTTCAGCGGAACCTACTCATCCATTTTCAATGCGGCGCCGATCCTGGTCGTATGGGAAAACCGCGAGTGGACAACCTGGTTCAAACGAAAAGAAGCAACGATCTAATTCACTCACAAAAACGGACATCAAAATTTGATGTCCGTTTTTGATTCAGCGCCTAATGAGATATTTGATACAATTTGTAAATGAAGAATATTGCGGGAATACTACTTATTATTTCATGCTTAAACAGCTCTTGCGCGTCCACGTCCCAAAATATTTACACACCCGCGCCCCTGGCAACAATCAATCCCATCGAACAGATAAACTCCGCCTTGCCTTTGAATTCGTCCTGGCAGATCCAATACACCGGGAAAATTGATCTAACCCTTGATGTGGATGTTTATAATCTCGATCTATTTGACACAGATTCTTCTGTCATTACTCAACTTCATGAGCGCGGTATTTTTGTAATGTGTTATTTCAGCGCTGGCTCTTTTGAAGACTGGCGCACTGATGCAGGTCAATTTCCGCAGGAAGTATTGGGAAAAGACATGGAAGGCTGGCCGGGCGAAATATGGCTGGACATTCGTCAAATTGAACTGCTAAAGCCAATCATGGAACCCCGTCTCGATATTGCCATGCAAAAAGATTGCGATGGCGTTGACCCTGACAATGTAAATGGATTTGAGAATGACACAGGTTTTCCGCTTGGCTACGAAGACCAGCTCAACTTTAATATCTTCCTCGCCAACGCCGCGCATGAACGTGGCATGGCAATCGGTCTAAAAAATGACCTCGCGCAAATCCCCGAACTGCTTCCACATTTTGACTGGGCACTGAACGAGGAATGTTTTTCGTACAATGAATGCCAATTGCTTCTTCCATTCACAAAGGCGGGAAAACCTGTCTTTGTGATCGAATATGAAACCGTGCCCGAGGAATTTTGTCCGCAGGCAAATGAGTTAAATTTCAACGCCTTACAAAAGAACCTGGAGCTGGATGCATTTCGCGTTCCTTGTAAATAAAAGGCTTTTTATCAGACATGGTCTACGGCGTGATTGCGGCCTTTAGGCTGACAGTCGTCACAGATTTATTAGTGGATAACGATCGCTCTTGTTCCTTAAAATGCCAGACAGATAACCAGATCGTTGACATTTGTTCCACTCGGACCAGTTCGGATTAAATCGTTTAGTCTATCGAAAAAAACATACGCATCATTTCTGGACAAGTAATCTGCTACGCTCATCCCAAGCGACTCAGCCCTGTGAGCGGATGCGCCCGTCACAACAGCGCCCGCCGCATCAGTGGGGCCATCTTCGCCATCAGTCGCAATCGGAATAAACATCACATCATTTAACCCGGATAAAACATCCACTGCCGCAAGCGCGAGTTCTTGATTCCTGCCGCCCCTGCCATTTCCCTTCAAAGTCACTGTCGTTTCCCCGCCCGCAAGCAAACAAAATGGACGCTGAATTGATTGCAGGGATTCCTTAAATTCCAATGCGATCTCTCGGCCCACAACACGCGCCTCCCCTTGCAATGCCATGTGAATAACATTGACTTGAAATCCTTCCGCCTGTGCTTGAGTTTGCGCGGCAAGTAAAGCGATTTGATTGCTCGCTACCATTGTGTTTTGAACTTTGGCAAAGATCGGATCTCCTGGTTTCAAAGTTTCCTGCAAA
>JABFSL010000065.1 GCA_013140605.1 Anaerolineales bacterium | reverse complement strand
CGCCCCATGTTTGCAGGATTAGCCTCCGCTTTTGAGCGGATCGAACTCTTTGGGACGGGCGGCGCTTCTTCCCGCCCCTTGTTTGGGGACTTCCTCGATGAGGCGAGTCTACTCCTTGGCAAACCCACCCTGCGAGAATCCGCAAGCCAAATCCGCGCGCTGGCCCCATTGTGGACAGCTCTCGGCAAAGCACTGCTGCCAGATGAACTGCCGCTCTTCAAAGAGACACGTCAACTCATGCTCAAAAAACGAGACTTGTTCTGGGAGAAAGGCGATGGCGCAACCAATGAAATCAAGAAGATCCATGCCCGCTTGAAGGCGATCCGCAAGATAATGGAAAAAGATTTTCCATTATCTGACGTAGAAGCGCTGGCGTTAAAACAAAATTTGCGCGAACATATATTGCGAATCCATGATGCCGAGAAGGAAGCCATTACCAAATTGGAAAAGGCGTTCCTGTTATAAATGTAAAGAGATGGACGACAAAACATCGTCCATCTCTTTGTTCATCTTGAAAAGCGTTCGGAAATTTATTAAGGGGCAATCACTTCAAAGATCACGGCCTGATCGTCACGATAGACTTCCTTCAAGCCAGGGTCCTGCGCAGCCTGATCGAGGAAATCTTCATGATTTAGGTCTGTGTGAACATAGCTCGCGCCGAAATCTGAGGCAATGATCTTGGATGCATCTTCCACGTCACCGTGGGTAATATCCACCCACAGATCGAACAGGTCAGCATCGTATAACTGCATGTAAGTTGGGTCAAGACCTGCCAGATATGTGTTATGGGTATTGTAGAAAAACAAGCGTGGAAAATCATCCCAATCCGTTTGGAAGACTCGTGAACCCGCAGGTGTATTTTGCACCAGCCATTCGGAGGCGTTTGCATAAAGCTGATAATCTTTTGAATCTTGAATACTTTCCTGTGTGGCGGGAATGGCTAAAAATGTTGTTACCACAACAAACAAGGCGAGTACCGCTGCCGGCAGGTTGGCAGGCAAAACTTTCAGGAAAGGTTGAGATGCTAGTTGGGGAGAATCAGGCAAACCCTGAGTCTGATCGTCCGGTTGCATATCTGTGATCAACGGCGAGAGGGCAAACGCAGCGAAGATCAAGGCAAATGGCGGGAAATATTCCACAAAGCGGCGCGCCTGAAAAAGCATCAACCCGAACAAGAGTGCAGTTAGTAATGCCAGTGTAGTACGGACATCCATTTTGCGGCCTGCGAATCCCAGGCCTAATATTCCGCCCGCAAATGCGATAAGGGATGGCAGGGAGTTATCGAGCAATTGACCTGTGTCATAGGGATACCATTCATTGCCGACCCGCACGGAAGTTGCATCGGCAAGTTTTGGCAGCATGTGCTGGATGGAAAAGGAAATATTTACGGGGAAGTATGGATTAATAATCACACCCAACAGGATGCCGCCGCCGATAAAAAGCAGGGGGCGAAAATCGAATCGGCGTTCTGTTAGCGCGACTGCGATAAAGTGTAAAACACCGAGCGCTATCAGGAGGGGAAATGCGTCATACATCCAAACATACAGGAAGGATAAAATCGCGAGCCGCCAGTGTTTACCCTCCAACAACCAGAGAAATCCGAGAGCGAGCACGCCCAACGAAAGGGATTGAGCGCGTGTAATGCTCATGCGATATAAAAACGCATCCGAGATCCCGAGCAACGCGAGAGCCCACAGCCAGGAAAAAGGCACACGCTGACGATGGAATAGATACCAGATCGCAAGAAATGCCAGCGCGGAGAACGTGACCGCGGCCCACTTGGCGCCCAAACGCAGGTCACCAAATGTGAAGGGGATTAACGCGACATGAAAAAGAAAATGGTGATCGTAAAACTCGTCCTGATTGAGGATGCTTAGCGGCAAATACGAAAATTCGGGCTTGAGTCCTTCTGTTCGCATGAGGTATGCCAATTTGATATGGTAAAAGCCATCGTTATCGGGCATGTCTGGTGTGGCGAACTGGATCACGGCCATTCCCATAAAAAATAAAATAAATAAGGTCAGGGGTAAAAAATTGGTGAGAGAGCGTTGTTTTTGCATTGGAGTTTCCGTTTCGCAGATTTTTTCAGCAAGTGGTAAAGATGGGCTCGTCTGGAAATTGCTGGGGTTCCAGACGAGCCTGATATATCTTATTCTTTGCGAGTTCGACAATTAGCCGTTGGTGTTGCCGCCGTTATCGTTACCGCCGCCGCTGTCGTTGCCATTATCGTCACCGCCATTGGAGTTGTCGTCGTTTGAGTTGCTGTCATCATCATTCGAGTTGCTGTCATTGGAGTTGTCGTCGTTCGTGTTGCTGTCATCATCGTTCGAGTTGCTGCCATTGGAGTTGTCGTCGTTCGAGTTACTGTCATCATCGTTCGAGTTGCTGCCATTGGAGTTGTCGTCGTTCGAGTTGCTGTCGTCATCGTTCGAGTTGCTGCCATTGGAGTTGTCATCGTTCGTGTTGCTATCGTTGGAATTGCTGCCGCTGCTGCTGTTGGAGTTGTCATCGTTGGCATTTCCATTGGTATTTCCATTGGAATTGTCATCGTTGGTGTTTCCGTTGGAATTATCGTCATTGGTATTTCCATTGGAGTTGTCATCACCAAGCGGAGGCAAGTCAGACAGGTCTGCTGAAGTTGGGACCTCAACGCGGGTCACAGTAATCGAGCCGTCCTGGTTTACATCCACTTCAACTTTGACTGTGTCGCCAACGCTGAACGGACCATCGCGGATGACGGAAGGATCGACCGTGATCATCTGTCCGTTCACGATCCATTGATTGCCGCTGATGCTTTCTATGGTACCAGTATAAGCAACGGAAGCGGCCTCGACTTTGCTGGCTCCAGTAGCAGGGGCCGCAGCGCAAGCTCCGAGTAACATGCTTGCAAGAACAAAAACCACCAAAATATTACGAGAAATGCTTTTCATTTTTCACCTCTTGAATTAGGATATGTTACATCCTATTAGTCGAACAGCACTAAAAAAAGTTACGGCCAAAACAAACGAATTTGAAAACTCCAGGGTCGAAAGATCCCCCATTTGGTTGAGCAGGATTAGGCGAGGCGGAAGCGGAGATCGAGTCTGAAAATCCTTCAGGAAATCACCCAAAAGTTCTATTTAGCGCGCGAGGCATTTAACCTTAGTACATTCGTGTACAATTACCATATCTTATCCAAGCCATTGACCCTGAAAATTTATTTGTGGAAATTTAGGCAATGGTTATTTAGGATGCATACCACATATTTTTCTGCGGAGAGGTTTAACATGCGCCTTGCTATTATCTCTGATATCCACGGCAATTTCACTGCGCTGCAAGCCGTTCTTGCAGATATTAAGTTGCAAAAAGTTGACGATATTATTTGTCTCGGCGATATAGTCACACTGGGGCCGCAGCCCAAAGAGGTATTGCACACCTTGAAAGAGTTGAATTGTGTGATCATCAAGGGGAATCACGATGCAGCGGTCGTTGACCCAGAGCTTGCCGAAGAATATGAGATCACCGAGTATCTTATCCCTGATCTGTACTGGTGCAGAGAACAACTGACAAAAGAGGATCTAAAACTAATCGAAAGTTTCAAAACCACGCATGAGATGGTTCTGCCAAACGGGATAAATGTGCTTTTTTTTCACGGGTCGCCCCTATCGCTGATCGATATTATTCAGGCAACCACAGAGCCTGAATTACTGGATAAATTTTTTGAAGGACAAAAAGCCACAGTTCTTATCGGCGGACATTCGCACATCCAAATGTACCGCCGGTATGGAGAGAAACTCATTATCAATGCCGGCAGTGTGGGAAACGCGTTCAAGTTCGCCTACTCGCCCGGCAACGTGCCGAGTCTGCTACCATGGGCTGAATATACGATACTCAGCCAGAATGAAAACACCTTGGATGTGGATCTTCGCCGCGTTTACTTTAACACAGACGATTTGCTCAAGCTGGTAGCTGAAAGTAATTTACCCGGGACGAGCTGGTGGCTGAATCAATATTCAAAAGAGTCGTAATTCCAGAGATGGAAGATCAGCGGTTAAGTAACTCACCTTACGCAGTGTCGTTCTGAGCGGAGCGAAGAACCTCTACGATTGTCTCAGAGACCCTTCGCTATCGCTCAGGGAATCACGGGTGAGTGCGTAAGGTGAGTAAGTAATTAACGCAAGTTGCCGTCTTGAAATTTAACCGAGTCAGAAAACCACTTTTGCCGCGAATGACGCGAATTTTCGCGGATTCGAGAAAAAATCTGTGCAAATTAGCGAAATTAGCGGCAAGGGGTTTATGGTTTTTGGCATGGTGGCAACTTGAGTTAATTACTCACCTTACGCAGTGTCGTTCTGAGCGGAGCGAAGAACCTCTACGATTGTCTCAGAGACCCTTCGCTATCGCTCAGGGAATCACGGGTGAGTGCATAAGGTGAGTTAATTATAACAACAGGGAAGAGTGTGCATTCTTCCCTGTTGTTATAAAATCGGATTCTGAATTTGAAGTTACGGGTTGCCGATCAAAGAAAATATACCTGTGGTTGGGGATGTAACACAGATCAACTTTGGATCGCCGGAGATATTGGCGTCAGGAATTTCTTCCCATTCATTCGAGTTATCTAGATTCCAAATGTAAATCTTCGCTTCTTTTTGCTCAAACTCAGGAGGATAGGCATAGCATACACTTGTCGGAATCTCAAGGACTTCCGCGCCATCCTTCACAACCACCACCTTGAAGACATCGCCATAAAATACGCTGCCTTCTGGAGCGGGGCCATATTCTTCCGGAGTGGGCGTGGTGATCTTATTTACAGTACAAATATATTTTGCGCCATCCTCTGGAACACTACTGATAAATATGGCTGTAATCATATCAATGGTTGTACAGCCTTGATCATTTGCGGGGCCGCCGCCAAGAATTGGCAGAAGCGGGACAGTCCCCTGTCGACGGGGACCAGCCCAAACACTGGCCGCTCCAGCAATCAGGACAAGTGCAAGCACCCCTGCAATTACAAAACGAGATAAACGGTTCATTTGGATTCTCCTAATAAAAATATGTGGCTTTTCAAAACAGCTATTTCATTGTCCACATTCTAGCAGGGATGATAGGTACTGAGCCTTCGGATTTCCTTCGGATTGGAAATTTCAAGCTATGAAGCAAAACAAACCATTGGGTCATTGGGAATCGCCGTGATAAACCTTTTTTCGTACACGGATAACACGGACGGCACGGAAAGATCTTTAAAATCTGCTCTTTTCCGTGTTTCCCGTGAAATCCGTGTACAACGCGAAGCGTCACGGCAAATCCCATAGAGCCAAACCATTCTAAAAATGGCCCAATTATATGGATGTTATAATTTCCATACCAAATTGGAAAAACAATAATGACCGAATCTGATGAGAATGTTGATAATTTAAAGGTAATCTTGGAAAACTTGCGAGATCCACAAGCCTTGGATTCACATCCCTGGGCCACAAGCAAACTGGCAGAAGATGCCGCGGCCAATGGAAAAAATTCAGGGCAGGGTCTGGTTTCTGGAATAATCCGATTGTTCCATGAAATGAAACCTTCCATGCCGCCGCGCAAAGGCAAACGGCTGGATACCCGCTGGGGTGAATTTGGTCTGCTGGCCGCATATTATTTTGCGCCCGTTGTATTCAACATCAAAAAACCGTCATCACTTCGTGAAGCCTGGCGCTCCATTGATAAAACCATCTTACTATTCGTTTTTGGGCAGGAAAATGTTTCCGACGAGGAACGCGCGCAATATCGGTTGATAGGCGGCGAATCTGAAATAGCGCCTGACAGCACGATCAGCGACTGGCATCGCAAGGGCATAGAAAGATTTGCAGAACTGGTCACACAGGAAAACAAGCGCCTTGAAAACCAGCCCGTTGTCACAAAAACAGGCCGCACTATATGGAAACCCGTCGCAGCAATTTTTGGCGTTCTTTTGCTGGCATCATTGATATTTGGCACAATCACAGGCTGGAAATTTTATCAACGCGCAATGGTTATAAAGCAAAAAATAGATGCATTGGAATCCTATCTTTCACCCTCACCCAAGGTGGATCAGATCGGGGAAATCGCTCCGCTCGTGCATGATCTCAGGGTTGAAGTGGATGCGTTAAATGCCGATGCGGCGCCTTATCTCGGTCTGACTCAATCTTTGGGCTGGGTGCCAACCTATGGCAGCGACCTCGCCCAAGCACCCGATCTGCTTGAGATGGCAGTGAGCCTTGGCACAGCCGCAGACGAAGGGATACAAGCCTTAATGCCTAGCCTGGATGCCGTCACACAACACGATCAAACCCTGGATGTGCTTGCAGTACTGAAGGGGTTGCAAGAGGCAGAACCCAAATTGCTGAGCGCCCAGATTGCGCTCGCTCAGGCACAGGCGGCGCGTGATCGCATTAATTCCAAAAATCTCTCTCCCTATCTGAAGAAAATCATCGAAGTGCGCATTGACCCATTATTGGATTCAATCGCAGGGCAAAAGTTTCCGATGGAAGATGCGCTGGCTTTGGTGCATAGCGCTCCTCACTTGTTGGGAGTCGGCAAAGACGGTCCGCAAACCTATTTGCTGATGATCCAAAACGAGGATGAATTACGCGCCACCGGCGGATTCCTCACGGCCGTGGGATCAGCAGTCGTGAAAGACGGAAAATTACTTTCCATAAACATCGAATCTTCAGATTTTGTGGACGACCTTAGCAAGCCTTATCCAAAATCACCCTGGCAATTGGATGAGTATATGATGGCTGAATTCCTGGTTCTACGAGACGCCAACTGGTTTACAAATTTTCCCACCAGTGTGGAATGGATAGAGTATTTATATTCCTACTCCCGCGCCTATTCTGTGGATGGAGTGATTGCGGTCGATCAACATGTAATTGTGGAACTACTTAAAGCGCTCGGCCCTGTACGTGTGGATGATGTTAGTTTTGATATCACTCATGAAAATGTTTTGGAATATATGCGCGCGGCGAAAGAACGCCGTCCACCCGGCACCACAGCCCGGTGGGATCGCAAGCAATTCATTGGACGGTTGGCAAAACCGCTTCTTGAAAAAGTCCTAAACGCACGCGGTACAACCTGGAGCAAACTTGCACCTGTATTGATCAAGTTGTTGGATGAACGACATATTCTGCTTCAATTTGATGATTTAGAAACCACCAAACTATTAGAACGCCGCAAATGGGACGGCGCTATTCGCCCGCCGCAAAACAGCGACTACTTGATGGTGGTGGACAGCAATATTGGATTTAATAAAAGCAATGTTTCGCTCTCAACATCCCTGGCCTACAATATTGACTTATCCTCACTAAACAAACCCACTGGAAACCTGATCGTCAAGCACACCAATCGTTCGCAAAGCAACTTGCTCTGCGAACCGCGTCTGGATGCTGTGGGAGTGGACATGTCTGAAGCCTACACCATGGACGCCTGTCATTGGACATATTTACGTGTCTACAAACCAGTGGAAGCACAACTGACTGATGCAGCTCCGCAGGTCATCCCAGCAGAACAAACTCTGCGCCAAAGGGCAATTCCTGCCCGCATAGATCTATTGGAAAATGAGGAAATCCCAAACACTCAAGTTTTTGGCACATTTCTGGTTATCCCACAAAAGGAAACAATCAACACATCCTTTGAATTCAGTTTACCGGCATTTGTTTTACAAAAAGACCCAACAAGTGATGCCTGGACATATCGTCTGATACTCCAAAAACAGCCAGGGACAATTTCCACCCCTGTTACCATATCCCTACTTTTGCCGGAAGGTTCAGAATTACTTAATGCACCCGCTGGGTTAAAGCAGGAGCAGGGCAGATGGATATTCACAAGCGACCTGAGACAGGATATTATTTTTGATGTTGAATTTCGCGTTCCGTAGTAATTTAAGAAAAAGCAGAATAAACTGGAACACTATTTACACATATCAGTCAAAGTTAATGAGTTAATCCTAAGAAGTGGCCGATTCTGCCGCAAAAGGTGAAGAAAAAACAATTACGATACTTTCCACCTTTAGCGTAATGCACCAACAGGCTTAATATCCGATATTTATTGATAAAATGGGTATGTTTACTAACTGGAGAAGCAATGGAAAATAATCGTACTCAAGACCTTGAAGCTTTTGAAACACTGGATATTAAAAGGTTTGTCGACTCTTTACGGCGCGGCATTTTTTGGATCATTTTGGGGCTGGCGCTTGGAATCGGCACGGCTTTTCTCGTAAGCAAATTGCAAACTCCGATTTACGCAGCATCCACGCAAGTAATGGTTGCTCGTTCGAATACACAAAGCCCGGTAACAGATATTACTCAACAACTTAGCAGTCAGCAGGTCGCACAAACATACGTTGAATTACTTCTTCAAGATTGGGTTCGAGACATTGTGACTGCGCGGGTGGGCGGTGAAAGAATAGGCGCAAATCAAATTGATGTAAACGCCGCAACCAATACGCAGATCATCCGCATCAACGTTGAAGATGCCGACCCCGCCCGTGCCGTTTTAATTTCAAATACCCTTGTAGAAGTTTTGAGCGAACAAAACGAAAGTATTCAATCCACGCGCTACAATGATACCGAGGCAAGTCTCGAATTACAAATTAAGGAATTGGAAGGGAAAATTTCCGAGATCCAGACAGATTTGGGAAAAGCAACAACAAAGGCCCTGACCGAACAACTTGCCAACGCAAAAACTAATATTGACCTTACCGAGGAAAACATCGATGCGATAGAAGCCGAGATCGCGCGATTACAAGCTGTGGGCAATACAGCCCGCGCACAAACCTTGTTAGTTACCAATCAAAACCGTCAGGATCAAAATCAGAATTTGCTTGCCCAGCAACTGGCGGATTATCAGACATTACAGGATAAACTGGCAACCGATCCTCAGGTCCAGCAAGATGCGTCGCTTGCCGCGGCCATACAATCCCAAATGGCTGAACTGGGCGTCGCCATAAATGGTACCCGTGATCAAATCAGCTCACTTGCAGATGAAATAACCTGGTTAACTTCCCTGGCTGAAACGGGAGTGTTTGACAAAACACTGGACGATAAAGAGCATGAACTGGTTTCGCAACAGGAATTACTGGTTTCGTATCAGGAAATCTATACAAGATATCTTGTCACAGGCAAGGTGGATGGCACCACGGACGAAATCACAAGCCTTGAAAAAAACCTCAATCTCTATCAGCAAATCTACTTAAACGCACTGAATAATCGTGAAGCATTACGGCTGGCGCGTATGCAAAATGTAACAAACATTGTGCAGCTTAATCCGGCCCTGGCATCCGAAACACCTGTGCGCCCGAGGGTATTGTTCAATATGATCCTCGGCGGTATGGCAGGCTTGATATTATCCATCTCAGCCATCCTTTTAATGAATTCATTGGACACCACGATCAAAACACGGGAAGATGTGGAACGCACACTGAACATGCCTGTTTTGGGTTATTCGTTGCACATGGATGCCAAAGATAATAGTAGACCTGGTCCGCATGTAATCAGTTTTCCCCGCTCACCCGCTGCCGAAGCGTTTCGCTCATTACGCACCAATCTGGATTATATTGCAGTAGACAAACCCCTAAAGAGCATCCTCATTTCAAGCTCTGGCGCATCTGAAGGAAAAACCACCGTGGCAGCCAACCTTGCTGCCATTATCGCGCAAAGCGGCAAACGCGTGGTTTTACTGGATGCGGATTTGCGACGCCCGAGATTGCATCACGAATTTGGGTTGATCAACCGCACAGGCCTGAGCGATATTTTTCTGGAAAAAACCCCTCTACAGAATGCGCTCCAGGTGTGGGATGATCCATACCTTTCTGTGATCACCAGCGGAGGCATTCCGCCCAACCCAGCCGAATTGCTGGCATCAGAAAAGATGCGCAAAATTTTGGATGAGCTTGAATCAATGTTTGATTTCGTAGTGGTTGACAGTACCCCGACAATCGTCACAGACAGTCAATTGATAGCAGCACGGGTAGGCGGTGTATTGCTGGTCTTATCGCCTGGAGCAACTCCAGCTGAAGCAGCCCGCACAACGGTCGAGCAATACCGCCGCGTCGGCGCCCACCTACTCGGAGTGGTAATGAACAACGTCCAGGATAATCAAAGTTACTACAACGGATATGCGCCATATTCAAATTACGCATATTACCAAAGCGGCAGCGGCAATTCAGCCTCCAATGGACGGAAGGCTGGTTCAAAAGGAAAATTCAAGCTGCCCTGGCAGAGAAATTAAATGGCGAAGACCACCAGCGATCAAATCAATACATGTCCATTTTTAGGGTTGAACAACGACAATACATCGCATATGGCGTTCACGTCACCCGAAAACTGCTGCCACCATTGCAAACCGATTGTTCCAATAAAACTTGAGCATCAAAATGATTATTGTCTCGACACCAATTTTCTAACCTGCCCCGTCTATACAGACCAGGAGGGCAGGCGCATGCCTCCCGATTTAATTTATAGCGAAAAGGCGGGCAGCATGAGAATAGGCAGGCGGCTGCTTTGGGCAGGATTAATTCTTGCGGGAATCGCCGCGGCAACATTATTATTCTTTATGTTTGAAAATGCGGAACAGTCAGGAAATTCACCCTCAAACCTGATTAGTATAAATTCAATTCAAACGCTTACAGCAATAGCAAACTCCTCATCACTTCCCACATCCACAGCAGCATTGACAGCGACTGATTCAATAAATATCATATCTAATACAGAAACCGCATTCCCCGCAATAACGGCCACAGTATCCCCTTTCCCCACCTTGACGCTTACCTCTCCAACCTCCAACGTCACACAAACAAATACCGCACCTGTCTCACCATCACTTACCGCTTCACCAACGTCGATGCAGACGCCATCACCGCATTCTCTTGATGTTCCCGTTGGACGGGGGCAATTATTCATAATACACAAGGTGATAAATGGAGAAAATCTGTCAACTCTGGCTGATACCCATAGCACAAGTCTTGAAGCGATTATGGCGGTTAATTACCAGCTGAACGTTCCGATCAAGATAGATGCGGTAATCATCATCCCGCTACAAAAAAAGGATACACAGGGGTTATCCATTTTTGAGCCATACCAGGTTACAGCTACTCAAATAACCGCCGAAGCGCTGGCTAACGAATTGGATACGGACTCGCTTTTATTTAAATACGTAAATGACCTCAAGGATGGGGATTTACTTCATCAGGGAGACTGGATCCTTGTACCACGCTAATATCATCAATCAAAATAAAAAATTTATAGTAAAATTACTTCTGTTGGGGCGATGGCGGAATCGGCAGACGCAACGGACTTAAAATCCGTCGGTAGTGATACTGTGAGGGTTCGACCCCCTCTCGCCCCACAAAAAATGTCATTGCGTAGAACCTGAGAAAATTCAAAGGGCGCAATGACACTTTCGTCTACCGCCAGTTGCATCATTTACAAAATTCATTGGAAGAATTCCAATTTAGCCATTTATACGGCACTGAGTAACAAAGGCAAACATGTTCTTTAATCGCCAACAACTTGAAGAGATCGAAGATAAAAGTCTTGCCTCGTATGGAATGCGAAGCAAAGACTCAAAAGGCCGCGCCTATCTGGATAGCGAACCTGATTATCGCACCTCCTTCCAACGCGACCGCGACCGCATCCTGCATACCACCGCATTTCGCAGATTGGAATACAAGACTCAGGTTTTCATCAACTTCGAAGGCGACTACTTTCGCACACGCCTCACGCATACGCTGGAAGTTGCCCAGATCGGCCGGACATTGGCCCGCGCTTTGGGTGCGAACGAAGACCTTGTCGAAACCATTTGCCTGGCACACGATCTGGGTCACTCGCCCTTTGGGCATTCAGGTGAGATCGCGCTCGCAAGGTTGATGAAAGACTATGGCGGCTTCGATCATAATAAACAGTCCCTGCGCATTGTCACTGAACTCGAACAGCGATACCCGGAATTCCCAGGTTTGAATTTGACCTGGGAGGTACGCGAGGGCATGGTCAAACACGAATCAGAATACGATATATCCGATGCGCGCGATTTCAGTCCCGAACTGCGCGGCAACCTCGAAACACAGATCGCCAACGTGGCTGATGAACTTGCTTACACCACTCATGATCTTGATGACGGCTTGCGTTCGGGAATGATCAATCCGCAACTGCTTGATGGCATTGCTCTTTGGCAAATTTTGCTTGAGACCTACAACTGGCGTGGTCCAATTCTCAACGACATGGAACGCCACCGCATGATACGCCATTTGGTCGGCTTGATGGTCACAGATATGTTGCAGGCGACTGATGTGCGTATCAAAGACAGCAAAGTAAAGACCGCCCTGGATATTCAAAAGCTCAAGCACAACATCATTGGCTACAGCGAAGAGATGCAGCGCCGAAACCGCGAATTAAAAGATCTTCTCTACAGCAAGCTTTATCGTCATTATCGCGTGGTCAGGATGCAGGTCAAGGCGGAACGGATTATTTCAGACTTGTTCCATGCCTATCGCGCCGAACCCGCCATGCTGCCCGATCATGTCCAGTTCTTTATAGACAAGCGCGGACTGGAACGCACAATTTGCGATTACATTGCAGGCATGACAGACCGCTATGCAATAGAGGAACATCAGAAATTATTCGACCCCTTTGAAAGACCGTGATTTGTTTTTCAATTGAGGGGGAATCAAATTCTTCCCCTTCACCCGTTATCCAAAATATAATATGAGAAAGGAGCCATCAATATGACACAACCCAATTACCTTACCCCCGAAGGCGAGGCAAAACTCAACGCCGAGCTGCAGGAACTAAAGGGACCAAAACGCGAAGAACTTTCGAAAAGATTACGCTCCGCAATTCAAATGGGTGATCTTTCAGAAAACGCAGATTATCACAAAGCCAAGGAGGATCAAGGGTTCCTTGAAGGGCGCATTCAAGAACTCGAGGCAATTCTTCGAAACGCCATCATCATCCAGGAAACAAAAAGCAGCGGCGTTATATTTATTGGCTCACACGTGACCATTCAAGAAGACACTTTTGACCCAGAGACCTACCACCTTGTTGGCCCCACCGAAGCGGACCCGCGTCAGGGAAGAATCTCTTATGAATCCCCCATTGGCCGCGCTTTGATGGACAAAAAAGTTGGCGATGTTGCTGAAGCTGAAACTCCCGGCGGGAAGATCAAATTCAAGATATTGAAAATCGAATAACTTGTTAACCCCTTAACTAAAAAGACTGCCTCGAAAAAATCGAGGCAGTCTTTTATTTTTTTTCTTAACCTTGTCTCGGCCAGATGGCCAACTCAAGAGTGATACGCTCAACATAACTATCAGCAGGCAATGGACCGCGGCCATATTCA
>JABFSL010000027.1 GCA_013140605.1 Anaerolineales bacterium | reverse complement strand
GTATTGGCAACGGCGGCGAACATTGTATCGATGTCGATCTTTCGCAGCAGCGTGTTTATGCCTATGAAGGCGATACCGTTGTGAATACTTTTGTTGTTTCCACTGGCACATGGCAAACGCCGACTGTGACAGGTAAATATAACGTCTGGATCAAATTACGCTCAACCACCATGTCGGGTCCCGGTTATTATTTAACGAATGTTCCATACACGATGTATTTCTATAAAGGCTACGGACTGCACGGCACATACTGGCATAATAATTTCGGAACGCCCATGAGTCATGGCTGTGTCAACCTCACCATTCCGGATGCGGAGTGGTTGTATAACTTCTCATCGGTCGGCACGTTGGTGAATGTGCATTATTAAATTGGTCAACTAGTCGGCTAGTCGTTAGTCGCTAGTCAACCAGCCGACCAGCCGACGAGATGACTATAAGACGAATGACCTTTTTATCACGACGAGACTTTTTAAAATTGAGTGGATTCGGGCTGGCAGGCTTGCTTGTCCCTCCGCTCAATTTTTATTTTGACGATCCCTTCGCCGCCCAGCAGGGACGCGTCACCACGCGCACAGTTTGGATGTTCGACCGTCCATCGGTTAAAGCCGCGCAGGTCAGGCTCTGTCAGCGTGATACACTCTTGAACATCACCAACACAACCATCAGCTATGATGAAGATGCGCACAACCGTGTCTGGTATGAAGTCGGGAGCGAAGGCTATTTATATTCTGGAAATATTCAACCCGTGCGGACGATCCTCAATGCACCGCAAATGGATATTCCAAAAGAAGGCCTGCTTGCTGAGATCAGCGTGCCTTATACAGATGCCTATGAAGCCGCCGATAAAACATCCAAAGCGGCGTACCGCATGTATTATGAAACGACACACTGGGTCAAATCTGTGACAACCGCGCAGGATGGTCAGGTGTGGTATCAGGTGCGTGACGATAAATGGGACAAGTTGTATTACGCGCGCGCGGAGCACATCCGCATTATGACGGAGGATGAGCTTGCTCCGATCACACCGGAAATTCCCAGCAGGGACAAAAAGATAGTAGTGCGTCTTGAAGAACAGATCGTGATCGCTTATGAAAATAACTCGCCTGTTTTTGTAACGCCAGTTTCCACGGGCGGAGTTTTACGGGTCGGCACATACACCACGCCCAAAGGCTCGTTCATTACCTATTACAAACGCCCGTCCCGCCACATGGCCGCAGGCGACATCGCCGCCAGCGGATTTGACCTGCCCGGTGTGCCGTGGGTGCAATACATTACCAAAGGTGGGATTTCATTCCACGGTACCTTCTGGCATAATGACTTTGGCCGACCGCGTTCTCATGGATGCATCAACCTCTCACCGCAGGCCGCAAAGTGGCTCTATCGCTGGACCTCCCCCCAGGTTTCCCTTAAAAAGGAATTCGCCTACGGATACAGCGGAACCCACGTGGAAATCGTAGTGTAAGAATTGAGATACAAAAGAACGTCCGATAAAACAATGATGAAAAACCTTCAACTCTCCCGCCGTGACTTTTTAAAAATATCCGCATCAGGCGCACTCGCGTTTGTTCTCTCCGAAATGGGCATTGACCGTGCCTTGGCCGCTCCGCCCGCCTCGCAGGGACGAATCACCTGGAGCGGCATTCCGCTTTACGACGCTCCCTCATTCAAAGCAAATCAACTTCATCTTTTTGGCATAGACAAAGTTGTTTCGCTAAAAACCGAGGTGGAGGGCGACGAAGGCTATGGCAACCCGTTCAATAAAATCTGGTATGAAGTGGATGGCGGCTACATGTTCTCAGGCGATCTACAGCCTGTGGAAACCAACTATCAAAAACCCGTCTATGATATTCCCACTGGCGGAAGGCTCGGCGAAATTACAGTACCCATGAGCCTCACTCATCTGGCTCCATACACGTACTCCAAAAACGCGCACCGCCTCTATTACGGCTCCACACATTGGATCATGAAAATTATCGTAACGCGGGATGAAAAAAGCATCTGGTACGAAATATATGACAACGTACTTATGAAATCCTTTTACGTCCCATCCTACAACATGCGCCTCGTTCCGACCGAGGAACTGACCATGCTTTCTCCGGAAGTTCCCGCCGCCGATAAATTGATCCACGTCGATCTTGCCACCCAAATGGTCACCGCCTTCGAAGGCGAGAAAATGGTATTTACCACGCGTTGTTCCAGCGGACAAAAAGGGACAGATACTCCCACCGGCGAACATTCCACTTATCACAAAGGCGCTTCCATTCACATGACGAATAGTCAGGGTGATGCGGTAATAAAAAATGTTTACAATTTGGCTGGCGTACCGTGGTGTTCATTCTTTACAGGATCTGGTCACGCATTTCACGGCACCTATTGGCATAATGATTATGGACGTCCGCGCAGTCATGGCTGTGTGAATTTACCGTCAGAGTTATCCAAATGGATCTATCGCTGGACCAACCCATTCGTCCCGCCTGAAGAGGATTATCTACATCTGCCGGGTCAGGGAACACGCGTTATCATCGTGTAATAACTCTGGAGTCGGATGGCAAGCCATCCGACTCCAGTTTAAAATCTTAAGGAGAAAATCAATGAATTCAGCTTTTCAATCCAACCAGTATTTACTCAAACGGCAGGTGTTTGCATTGGCGGGGAAATTCCGCTTCTACGAGCCAGGCGGAAAACTTGTACTCTTCAGCGAACAGAAAATGTTCAAACTGCGGGAGGATATCCGCGTCTTTTCAGATGAAAGCAAAACACAGGAAGTGTTGATGATCAAAGCACGTCAGATCATCGACTTCTCCGCCGCCTTCGATGTTGTGGACAGCTCCACAGGTCAAAAGATTGGCGCGCTCCGTCGCAAGGGACTGGCTTCCATGTTGCGCGATGAATGGGAAATTCTCGATGTAAGCGACAATGTGATCGGCAAGCTATTTGAAGACAGCATGGGGCTGGCGTTGGTACGCCGCTTCCTGACAGGTCTTGTTCCGCAGAATTACGATATCACCATGGGCACAGACCGCGTGGCCGATCTCAAACAAAACTTCAACCCTTTCAAATATGAGTTGAATTTGGATTTCAGCATGGACATCAACAAACGTCTGGATCGACGCCTTGGAATTGCCGCTGGGATTCTTTTGGCCGCGATTGAAGGAAGACAGAGTTAATTCTTTCGTCATTGCGAGGGTGGTGCTTTTAACGCCCTCGCAATGACATAAAAATCATTATGCCAAATCAACCCCTCTTTGCCGGACTAGTAATAGACGAATCAGGCCGCCCCGCGGAATCATCCTTCATTGGGAGTGAGCCGTGCTACGTTGTGGATGATTCGGGATTCCGCCGTCACATCCCAGCCGAACAGGTGGACCGCGCCGTGCTCGCTCAAATGGCTGAAATGATGAAAGGCAGTGAAGATATCCTCTCAGAGCAGACCGCCAAAATGCTCGGTCAGGAAGACCCTTTCTCCAAAGCGATCATCGAACAGCAGCTCAAGAATATTGACAAGCAATTTGATGCGCTCATGCAAACCGGTATTCCAGAAGATATGCGCGCCTACCTCGGCATGATGGGCTTCAAAGTGATCATCAACTATCATGGCGAGATCATACGCGTGGAACAACCCGGAAGAGCAAGCAATGATGAAGGTGATGAATAAAGCAAAACTCCGAGTTCTTGAGAACTCGGAGTTTTTTATATCTTTTCCACAACCCAAAAATGTGAAAGTCCGAACCACTTCAATGGAGTGGTTTCGAGAAATTGCAAAACCATGCGCAGGAATTTTCCCAATGGGCCAAAGCGCGCAATGATGTTATCGTACGCACCGAAGATGATCGTGCGCTCGATAAATTTTACGGGCAAACCTTCAAACAATTTTTGCATATCGCGTTTTGAATATACACGTACATGCGGCGCGAGTTTATTCCGCAGGGTGCGCGGCAAATAATTTATAAACAATTTGTTGCCGAAAAAATATTTTCCCTTCCAAAAAACTCCGTGCGTCTCAAATGGATATCCAAGGTTGGGGCAAAAGATCACGGCACGTCCGCCCACTTTCCCCGACACTGGGTCGGGACTTCGTAGCAAACGAATCATTTCAAGAATCGCGGCGCGGTCATCCTGAACGTGTTCGATCACTTCATGGCTGAGGATCAGGTCAAAAGTCGAAGAAGGAAGCGGGATGAATTCACCTGCGGCATTGATGATCTTATCTGATTTGACTCGCGCTTCAACAGCCCGCTCCAGATCATATTCCAATCCGATCACATGGCTCCCGAGGCCTGTCAGCTTTTCAACATACATTCCCACCCCGCAGCCATTTTCAAGTACCAACCCACGAAGGCGATCCCCCGCAGCGTATACGATCATATCAAGGCGGCGTTGTTGACCGTCGCGCCAAACATAAGATGGTTCGCCGCGTAATGCGGCCTTTTGCATATCTCTTTCAGTCATAGCTGCCGATTATACCTTGCGCCTTATAACCCTCTATGCTAAAATCTCAAGCGCACGGAAAACCCCATAAAGAAGACATCGAAAAGTGGGTATCCCCCACTTTTTTGCTTGTATATAGAAGGAGCGATGGAGTAAGTAGTATGCCAAAAAATGAGTTCGCCTTAGCTTTCAATGAAGTACTGGAAGAAAAACAGCTTGCCAAGGATATCGTTGTTTCCGCAATCGAATCAGCGATGGTCTCCGCATATCGCCGCGCTGTAAGTGCATCCACAGCGCAGCACGTGGAAGCCAAACTTGACCCGGATACTGGCATTGTCACAGTGTACGCAGAAAAGGAAGTGGTCGAAGATAATATTGTCGATGACCGCACTGAAGTATTGCTGGAAGTGGCGCGCAAGGTTAACCCTGAAGCCCAACTCGGCGACATGGTTGTTGTTGAAACCACGCCCGCTGACTTTGGCCGTGTGGCCGCACAGACTGCGCGTCAGGTGATCCAGCAGCGCATCCGCGAGGCGGAACGTTCCAATCAAATGCAATACTTCGAGCGTCAGGTTGGCGAGATCGTTTCAGGTCTGGTGCAGGCTTCCAATGCTCAAAGCGTAACCGTCGGTCTGGATATGAAGGCCGAAGGCGTTATGCCGAATAACCAGAAGATTCCCGGCGAAAGACTTAAATTACATGACCGCATTCGCGCGGTTGTCATGGAAGTAAAAGATGGCACGCGCGGCCCTCAGATCGTTTTGTCACGCGCACATCGCAATTTCCTGCGCCGTCTGCTTGAAAATGAAGTTCCTGAAATTTATCATGGCATTGTTGAGATCCGCGCCATTGCGCGTGAGCCCGGTGCCCGCGCCAAAGTGGCAGTCTCAGCTACGCAGGCTGGAATTGACCCGGTCGGCGCATGTGTGGGTATTAAAGGCGTGCGTATTCAAGCCATCGTGAAGGAATTGCACGACGAAAAAATTGACATTATTCAATGGGATCAAGACCCGATTGTTTATATTTCCAAGGCCATCAGCCCGGCGCGCGTGAACGGTGTCTATCTCGTTGATAGCGAGGGCGCTCGCACCGCCACTGTGGTTGTAGGTGAAGATCAATTAAGCCTCGCCATTGGCCGCGATGGACAGAATGCACGTCTGGCCGCGAAGCTGACCGGCTGGCGCATTGACATCAAGTCACTGAGCGAAGCCGCAGGCGATACACTTAAGAAATTACAGAACAACGCGGAACTTTCGGCATTGTTACCAACCGCAGTGGAAGCCATTCCACAGATACAGGAAATCCTCGCGAAGAAAGCCGAGAATCGCCCGATCATGCCGGAAGAATATACAGCGCTTGGTCAATTTGTGGACCGCGTGGAACGACGCACGATCCAGATCAAGGAAGAGGCCGCCCGCGTGGAGGAAGAACGCACCACCGCAGCGCGCGCGGATATTCCCACCGCGGCATTCACCATGCCGCTCGATCAGGCTGGCATCAAGGAACACATCTTCAACATTCTCACCGAAGCCGGGTTTGAGACTGTTGGCAGTTTGATGTTCGCTCTTAAGGCGGACCCCGACAAGGTGCTTGGTCTCGCGGGCGTTGGCTCGAAAGCCATCCAAAATATTGAAGAATCGCTGGCCGCGCTTACCTTCCCAGAGCCAGTAGTGGCTGAACCTGTGAAGGCGGAAGAACCCGTCATCGCGGAAGCTGTTGGTGTTGTTGCCGCTGAACCTGTCACAGGGGAGGAAATACCGCTTGAGAAGAAGCAGGCCGAAGGCAAGAAAGACGCGAAGCGAGTCGTCGAAGAAGAGGATGAAAACGCGAAAGACGGAGTCTCTCTCGATGAATTGTTCAAGATGAAGCCGGAGATATTCCAAACCACCGGTGTGGTGGAAGAAGACGCTGACAAAAAGAAGGGCGGCAAGAAAGGCAAAAAGAAGGGCGTCGAATTGGAATTCGATGAAGGCCTTGGCGCAGTTGTCGGCCGCAAGAAACACAAGCGCGGCGACGATGTTGTCGGCGAAGATTGGGAATAAATTTAACATCTTCGGATAGTGTGAAGGTGACAAAGAAACCCGCCCAACATATGAAACACGTACCCCAACGGACCTGTGTGGCTTGCCGCGAGGTTCTTCCCAAAAGGCAGATGGTGCGGATCGTGCGCACCACCGAAGGGGTACGAATAGACCCAACTGGCAAACTCGCTGGAAGGGGCGCTTATTTGCATGATCGCCGCGAATGTTGGGTGCGCGGCCTGAGGGGAGCTTTGGCGAATGCGCTCAAAGCAGAATTGACCGCCGAAGACCGCGCTCAATTGGAAAATTTTATGAATACTTTGCCGCATGATCAACCTGATCATGCAGAGCCCATTAAGTAAAGCCATGTGAACGAATAGCCACTCGCTCACCGGTCACTTATTGGGGAAAAAAGAATTACGCGAATATTGAAATCTGATATTCGCACACTAGAAGGAGGTGGCCTATGAGTAGCAATGGTAACAAACTTGAATTACCCGCCAATATTGTGATCCGTGATTTGGCGCAGAAGATCGAAAAAAGCCCCATTGACCTGATCAAAAAATTGATGACAAATGGCGTAATGGCAACCATTAATCAGACTGTGGATTTTGATACAGCCGCGATCGTGGTCGGGGAGTATGGATTCGAAGCGGTTCTCGAAGCTGCTGATGAAGTAGTCAAGGAAGAAATCGGCGAAGTGCCGCTCTGGCGTCAAATGATCGCCGGGGAAGACGGCAAATTTTTAAAGCAACGTCCGCCCGTAGTAACGATCCTCGGACATGTAGATCACGGCAAGACCAGTTTATTGGATGCCATCCGCCAGACAGAAGTGGCTTCCGGTGAAGCCGGCGGCATTACACAGCACATCGGCGCTTATCAGGTTGAGAAAAAGGGGCGCTTGATCACCTTCCTTGATACGCCCGGTCATGCCGCATTCACGCAAATGCGAGCCCGCGGCGCACAAGGCGCGGACATTGTTGTACTCGTAGTCGCAGCGGATGATGGCGTCATGCCGCAAACCCGTGAAGCAATCGCACATGCAAAAGCCGCGCGCGTCCCGCTGATGGTTGCTCTCAATAAAATAGACAAGGCCAATGCCAACCCCGACCGTGTTAAACAACAACTCGCAGAACTTGAATTGGTACCGGATGATTGGGGCGGTAACACAATGGTCGTACCTGTCTCAGCAAAACAAAACAAAGGCATTGACGATCTGCTCGAAGGCATTTTGCTGGTGGCCGACAGCAATGTGATTAAAGCCAATCCAAATGGAAAAGTGATCGGCACCGTCATCGAAGCCGAATTGGACAAATCCAAAGGCGTGCTCGCAACCCTGCTCGTTCAAAATGGAACACTCGAACCAGGCTCCATTGTTGTGGCTGGGATCGCCTACGGCAAACTGCGTGCCATCACAGATTTCAAAGGCAAGCCGATCAAGAAAGCCGGTCCGTCCACGCCGGTAGCTGTCATGGGTTTAACAGGCATGCCCTCCGCTGGAGATATCTTCCAGGTCGTTGAGTCTGAAAAAGAGGCGCGCAACATCGTCGCCGAACGCATGGAAGCCGCCAAGACCCTTTCCCAAACCAGGAAAAAAGTTTCACTCGAAGATCTATTCGCCAACGTGCAGGCAGGCGAAGCCAAGGGACTCAACCTCATCATAAAAGCTGATGTGCAGGGTTCGCTTGATCCCATCGTCAACGAATTGAATAAACTCGGTGAAGGCGAAATCGGCCTGCACATCCTTCACGCGGAAACTGGCAACATTGGAAATAACGATGTGATGCTCGCATCCGCTTCAAAAGCAATCATCATCGGCTTCAATGTTCAGGCGGATGTGGACGGACGACGCCTCGCTGAAAAAGAAGGCGTGGATATTCGCCTGTACGAGATCATCTACCGCATGACCGAAGACATTGAGAAGGCCCTTAATGGTATGCTTGAGCCGAAGCTCGTGGAAAAAGTCATCGGACGCGCACAAGTGTTGGATGTATTCTCCGCTTCCAAGTTTGGAAAAGTAGCAGGCTGTAAAGTTACCGACGGTGAGTTAAGACGCGGTGCGCGCGTACGTCTCTTCCGCAGCGCAGACATGATCTACGAAGGCGATTTGTCGTCCTTGCGCCATGAGAAGGAAGATGTAAAAGAAATTCGTCAGGGATTCGAATGCGGCGTTGGTTTCAAAAGCTTCAACGACATTCAACCCGGCGATCAATTGGTTTGTTATATCGTTGAAAATTCGTAAATAATAATAGCCACAGAGTGCGCTGAGAAGCGTTGAGGAAAACTCAAAAATCTCTGTGCCCTCTGTGGCGAAAATAGTGAGTAATAAATGCCAACAGGAATTCGTCTACAACGCATTCAGGATCGTGTCCGTCAGGAACTGTCAGAATTGCTCATCCGCGAGATCAATGATCCGCGCTTGAAAAATATCTTTATCACCGATGTGAAAATTGACAAGGAACTCGCTTTCGCGAATATCTTTGTCTCGGCCATCGAAGGCGCCTCACGTTCTGCTGAGATCCTTGAAGGACTTGAATCTGCTTCTGGATTTTTCAGGCGCACTCTCGCCTCTCGTGTTGAATTGCGCGCCTTCCCAAAGTTGAAATTCCATTGGGATCCCACGCCCGAAAACGCGGACCACATCGAAAAGGTTCTGGCAAGGTTAAGAGAGAAAAAATAATTAATAACGTCATTGCGAGGGCGCTCTTGTTATTGCCCGAAGCAATCCCATGATAAACTAGAGATTGCTTCGTCGGGAAGTACGCCCTCCTCGCAATGACGAGCATATTTTTGGAGGATATACATAAGTGGACAGTCAACTCATAGGGGAGATAAAAAACAGATTATCAATTGCGAACAATATCATTATTGCTTCGCATGTTCGACCAGACGGGGATGCGATTGGGTCATTACTTGGGCTTGGATTAGCCCTGCGCGACGCGGGTAAATCTGTGCAAATGATTCTTGCGGATGGCGCGCCAGCTTCGTTCAAACACCTTGAAGGAAGCAAACTCATTAAGAAGGAACCAGTTGGCGGCCACGACACCTTCATCACAGTGGATTGCGCAGATTTCAAACGAGTGGGAAAAGTCTTTGAAAATTTTGGCCAGCCCGATATTAATATTGATCACCATAAGACCAATGAAAGATTTGGAAAATTAAATCTTATCGAAGCAGAAGAGGTTGCCACTTCTGCGATCCTCACGGCACACCTGCCGGAATGGGGATTTAAGATCACCCAACCCATCGCCACTGCCTTGTTGACAGGCATCATCACCGACACGTTAGGCTTCCGCACATCGAACACCACGCCGGAAGCGCTTCGTCAATGCGCAACGCTGATGGAGACCGGCGTGGATATGCCCGAGATTTACATGCGCGCGCTGGTAAAGAAAACATTTCCCGCCGCAAAGTATTGGGGCGCAGGTCTTTCCAGCCTCGAAAGCAAAAATGGAATTGTATGGGGAACACTGACTGTCGCAGACCGCAAAGCCGCAGGCTACGGCGGCAACGATGACGCAGACCTGATCAACATGATCTCAGCCATTGACGGGAACAAAGTTGGAATGGTTTTCGTCGAGCAAACGGACAATCATGTCAAGATATCCTGGCGCGCGCTGGAAGCTGGTGTGGATGTATCGCCCATTGCAAAACACTTTCAAGGCGGCGGTCATGCCGCAGCCGCAGGAGCAGATATCAGGGGCAGCTTGAGCGAAGTCCAAAAGGAAGTCTTGGAAAAGACCCGCGAAATGTTAAATCTAAAATAATAGTTAATAAATTACCCTAATATTTGTATTGCAAATTCACCCATTTATGTCATAATTGATGTGTGGATAAAATTTAAGGAGGAATCAAGATGAACAGTCAGGATATTAAGAATGCCATTTCTGGCGCTCTGGTTGTAGATAAACCTGTCGGCATGACATCACATGATGTGGTGCAGGCGATCCGCAATGGAACAGGTTTGCGCCGAGCCGGTCACACGGGTACGCTCGACCCGCGTGCATCTGGTGTATTAGTCATCCTTGTTGGCCCGGCAGTGCGACTAAGTGAATATGTATCTGCATCAGATAAACGCTATCAAGCTATCATCCGTTTAGGCGGCTCAACTGATACGTTTGATGCAGAAGGCTTAGTAACTTTAACAAAAGACCCGGTCAGTGTGACAGAGGCCCAGTTTGAAGAAGCACTAAAAACCTTCGTGGGCGAGATCGAACAAACTCCCCCGCCCTACTCTGCCGTAAAAGTTCAGGGACGCAAAGCCTACGAAATGGCCCGCGAGGGTGAACAAGTGGAACTTGCTCCGCGCAAGATCACTGTCCATCACCTTGAAGTCCTTGAGTGGACTCCGCCCGAAGTAGTGATCGATGTGCATTGTTCATCAGGCACTTACGTCCGCTCCCTTGCGAACGATCTCGGTGTGATGTTGGGCTGTGGCGCGTACCTTATCGGCCTGCGCCGCACCAAAAGCGGACGCTTCTCTCTGCGTGATTCGGTGCCTCTACGAAAACTTCAGGAAGCCTTCACAGCCGGCAATTGGTATCAATACCTCATTCCTGCCGCAGAAGCACTTGGCGATTGGCCCGCCATAGAACTCAGCCCTGATGAAGTGGAAGGCGTTCGTCATGGTCATCGTGTCAAGGTTGTAGGCGACCCGACAGAGACAAAAGTCCGCGGCGTCAGCACACAAGGCGAGTTGGTTGCCCTTATGGAAATCACCGTCAGCGAAGATGGCACGCGCGAATGGCAGCCTAAAAAAGTATTCTTTACAGATTAATCCGAGAAAATCATAAATAAATTGCCGCTCGCCCTAAATTACAAAGGGCGGCGGCTTTTTTCATCCTATGCAGCATTATTATTCACTCGAAGAAGTTTCCGCAAAAAACGCATGGCTGACAGTCGGTGTCTTTGATGGCGTACATCGCGGACATCGTCAGATCATCCGCAAACTTGTAGCAGATGCGCATACCAATAACGCGCCTGCGGTTCTATTAACCTTTGATCCGCACCCCGCCAGCGTCCTTACCGGGCGGGAGATTAAATGCCTGACCACGCCAACCGAACGGGCGGACCTGCTTGGGGCGCTGGGCGTGGATATCGTCATCACCCAACGCTTCACCCCTGACCTGTCAACTGCCACTGCCATGGAATATATGTCGCGTCTGAAAGAGACTCTTGGCCTCAGTCACTTGCTCATCGGCTATGACTTCGCCCTCGGCAAGGGACGTGAAGGCAACGCAGCGCGTCTGACCGAAATTGGCAAGGAATTAAATTACAGCGTCGAAGTCATCCAGGCCCTCAGCGACGAAAGCGGCGTGATCTCCTCCACAGAGATCCGCAAACTCGTTACCACCGGCAATGTGACCGAAGCCGCCAAACTGCTTGGCTATAATTACTCAATGAGCGGAAAGATCATCCACGGCGCTGAACGCGGACGCAAGATCGGATTCCCCACTGCCAACGTGGATTATCCAAAACAAAAAGTCATACCAACAAATGGCATCTACGCTTCCTGGGCATGGATCGGTGAAGAGAAATTCATGGCCGCCACCAATATTGGTTTCAACCCCACTTTCACACCGGAAAGACAAACCCCCAGCCTCGAAGCCTACCTCCTCGATTTTGACCGCGACATTTACGGACAGGAATTGAAACTTGAATTCGTCTCCCGCATCCGCGATGAGTTGAAATTTGATTCAGTGGATGCGTTGATCGAAAAGATCCACGAGGATGTGGACAAAACACGCGATATTCTTGAGTAAATTCCAGGTGCGTCGCACCTAACAAGGATATTTAAATCGAGTAGATTCTGCTCATTAATAACTGATGTTACGCAGTAAACAATCCCGAAGGCGGTGTGTTGAGCCTGCCGAAACAGATGACACGATTATAGAATTGCGGTACAGAATCCCCAAATCCCGCAGGGATGACATGACACCCCTTCGGGGTTGGGCGAATTCTTGCGTTGATTCTAGAATCATTTCACTCCTTCGGAGTTATGCCTGCGTAAGGTGAGTTAATAAGAAAAACCTACCCGTCAGGTGCGACACACCCGATCTTATAGGGAAACACAAAATGCGAAACCGTTCCGGTATTATCCTGATCGAAGATAACAAACTAGCCCTCATCGAACGCCATCGAAATGGATTGCATTACTTCATTTTTCCCGGCGGCGGCATTGATGAGGGTGAAACTCCGCAGCAAGCCGCAGTCCGCGAGGCCGAGGAGGAATTGGGAATCATTGTCGAGATCAAACAAAAAATAGTCGAGCTGCTCGTCAATGGAAATACACAATATTACTTTTTAGCCACGAGAATAAGCGGGGAATTTGGCACTGGCACAGGCGAAGAATACGGCGAATATAATCCCGCATACGGAACCTACCTTCCACTTTGGATGCCAATGGATGATGTGATGAACAACAACGTCCTGCCGCGTGAACTTGCGGAATTGGTTGTTCGTTTCGCACATGAAGGCTGGCCGCAAGTAACCGTAACAATTTCTGTAGAAAAGAAATAGACTCACATCAAAATTGATCAACCAAATTTTATAAGCGCGGAACCTTTCTCCTCCAGTTGGCGTCACCACTACAACGCCGAAATAATATTCTTCTGGAGGAAAAAATGAAAACACGTTTCAATGTTCTTGCTGTGCTCGTTCTATTGGGAATGCTGACTCTCAGCGCCTGCGGAGGTGCCGCCGCGCCAGCCGCTACGGAAGCGCCTGTCAGCGAAGCATTAATGTATGAAGATCCAGCAGCAGCTCAAAGCGCGGGAGGATCGAATGATGCCGCAAAAGAAGCAAACGCCCCATCTTCCGATCTTCCCATTTACGCCACAGCCATGCCGCCCATTGACGGCGCTCCCGCCGCCGCAAACACGCACATGATCATCAAAAGCGCGGAGGTTAAGTTGCTTGTCGCGGATACAGACACAGCCATTGACCGCGCCACCCAGGTTGTTGGTGATGCGGGCGGATATATTGTCAGTTCCCGCGTGTGGTATCAACCCTATTATGACGGGGAGAATTACAAATACGCCACCATTACCATCGGCGTTCCCGTTCAAGAATTTGAGCATACCCTCAGCCGATTACGCGGCCTCTCCATTAAAGTGCTCGATGAATCCGCTTCGGGCGATGATGTCACAGATCAATTCGTGGACTTGCAATCACAGCTCACCAATCTTGAAGCCACGCGTGAACGCATCAAAACTTTTCTCGACAGCGCCAAAACAGTGGACGAAGCTCTGAGAATCAATCAGGAACTTTCCAACATCGAAGCCCAGATCGAACAGATCAAGGGTCAAATGAATTATCTGCAAGACCGCTCTGCTTATTCCACAATCACAATTAACTTTGAGCCTGAACTGCCCGAACTGGAACCCGCCGTTACCCCAACGCCCAATCCGTGGAATCCCGGCGAGACATTCAAGAACGCCAAAGATACAGTCACCTTTGCATATCAAGGCATTGTGGATTTCCTGATCTGGTTCTTTATAGTTCTTGTTCCAATCCTCGCCCCGCCCGCTCTTGTCATTTGGGGTCTGTGGAAATTGTTCACGCGCAAATCAAAGAAGCCCATTCAATAATATTTCAATAACAAACAGAAAGGCCGTCAGGTTTAAGCTGACGGCCTTTCTGTTATTTCTTTTTTCACCACATCTTGATGCGCCACAGATCAATGGCTTGATCATATCCGCGGATCTCGGCTTGAAAGCGATTGAGCGAATTGGGCGGCGCGTTCTTCTCCAAAAATTCAAGCACTTCCTGGTCATTACGGATCGGCTCGGAAAGGATCGCTTCACCATCCTTTGAAAAGTTCGGCAGGCGCGCGGCGATATTTACCGTGGAGCCAAAATAATCCAGGCGATCATTCAAATTGACAACTATACATGGACCCTGATGAATCCCAGCTTTGATGGATAAAGGCGGATCACCCCTCACTGCAATTTGTTTCTGTATCTTTGAGATCGCCCGCACTGCAGAGACCGGGCTGCGGAAAGCGGCCATGATCGCATCGCCCATTGTTTTGACAATTGATCCGCCCTCTTCGGCCACGGCCTCTTCCAAAATCTCAAAATGCTCACGCACACGCCCAAACGCGGGCGCATCACCGATCTCACGATACAGCCTGGTCGAGTCTCGCAGGTCAGTGAACATCAACGTGGTGGAGCCGATGGAAATTTCCTCGCCGGGGCGCAGGACTTCACTTGAGAACAGATCGCGGAACACCTGCAGAATGGTCACATCCGCCGCCGTCGCCGCCTGATCAGACCAGGTTGTGCGAACCAGCTCAAAGGTCCGCGCTTGATCGGTTTCGTTGATCAGGCGAATGGTTGGCATGAGTCCCAATTCCGATACGCCACCAGGCCAGCCTCTGTCATCCGCATAAAATTGAATTTTTGACGCGCCGCTATTTGTAGCAAGCACAAGTTGTGAACCTGCTATTCCCGAAACACGCAGTGAATATCTTCCCGCCATCAGCATGGTTGAAAATGGTAATTCCTCACGCGGCGGAACGATCAATGAAAAAGCGATATGCGGCTGACGCTGCGGGCTACCCACGCAAAATTCCACAGTCGCATCCACAGCGCGCACTGACGGATTCGGGCGAAAGATCACTTCAACATTGTGATCAAAATTCACATTGAAATCGATCTGACAGGTATTGCAATGCGAAGTCGAATGAACGTCGCCGAGGCGCGCATGATTTTCAGTCACACCGCGACACTCGGGGCAGAGCAGATCCCAATACATATCGAACATGCCAGCCCGCGTTCCGCGCAAAAATGTTTCCAGCACGGCGCGGCGGGATGCAGCCCATCCATCCGCCAGAGCATACGGCCTCATACGTTGGATGGAAAGATCGTCGGCGTGATTCAAAAATTCATGAAGATGATCCAGGATCGCATTGTCCACGCCTTGATCCTGTAATCGGTCACGCATGACCTGAAACCTGCCACGGGCATTCGGGGAAAGATTCCTCCCTTTTGGAAAAACCAGCTCCGGGCTTTGGTTCGAAGCGATGCGGTCATAAAGTTTGTATGCGGCCTCAAATCGCTTTGCGCTGACAATGCCTATCGCAAGCGGAATGCCGATCAATCCCAAAGTATTTGCAGGCTCCACCCACGTTTCGTAAATAATCCGCGTGCCTGAAGGTTCAAGCCGCTCCAGTTGACAATCCACCCGCATCTCTGCCAGCGGACCTTTTCGATAGCGGCGCAGGATTCCAAAACGATAGGGATAGGTCCACTCGAACGGCTCCTCCTCCCACTCCACGCGAATCAACGGTATTTTGAATTTTACGTGTTTGACGCCATTTGAGATCCCCAGCAATTCCATCGGCGGAAGGCCGGTATCGCGGTTAAAGCGATTCGTATCGGACACAAGCGGCCAGAGCGCCTCGGGCGAGGATTTTAGATCCCATACCCATTTATAGTGAAATTCCTTGTTCATGCTTCCTTGATGCCTGTAAACGGGATTATTTTACTCATAATTCCAGGTTATAGCATTACAATGAGATTATTATTGCAGTTCCAAAGCACTTTGCTTGACAGTTGGGTTAATTGGTATAAAATTTTCGAAACGAGGAAAGGTATAACTCATGGAAAATAAAACCTCAGACGAAGCAAAAGGTTCAAAGATCAGTCAAAACATGCTGATTGCGATCATTGGCGCAATTACAACCATCGTTGCCGCAATCATTCCTGTAATATTGAACAATAGATCCAACGCTCCAACAGCAACTCCTGTTGCCATCATCATCACGGCCACATCGGCGCCGATCCTTCCAACAGATACGCCGACACTCGCGCCTGCCTTCACTGAAACGGCTGTGTTTACATTTACCCCAACCGTTGAGCTGCCCACCGCAACTGCCACCCCGCAGGAAGGTATCTTTAACGAGTTTCTCGCGGCGGATATTGACGGCTTTATTCCCAAATCCCAATTTAAGCCGAACGAAACCATTTATTTGCTCTTCGATATTAATGATCCGACAGGCAAAAATGTTGTAAGGATCGTTTGGTCGGTGGTGGATGTAAAAGGTTTTAAGGCAGGCGCTGTAAAATCTGATACGCCCTATATAATAAAAGAAAATAAATTTGCAACCTTGTCAGATCACAGCGCCAATCCCTGGGCCGAGGGGAAATACAAGGTTGAGATATATTTGAATAATATACTTGGTAAAACAATCGAATTCGATATCGCCCCCTAAAACTGGAGCCTGCCAAACGCGGCAGGCTTTTTTCTTTAACATCCCATTAACAGACAAAATTTCCTTTATGGTATATTCCCATCAATGACTGAAACAATTCTGATCGTTGAAGATGAACTCTCCCTACAGGAGACACTCGCCTATAACCTGAAAAAGGAAGGTTATACGGTGGAAACAGTTGGGGATGGCCGCGCCGCACTCGAATCAGCGCGGCGATTAAAACCTGACCTGATCGTGCTGGATATCATGCTGCCCGAAATGGATGGCTTCGAAGTTGCGCGCATTCTGCGCAAGGAAATGTCCACTGCCATTTTAATGCTCACCGCGCGCGACGATGAAATTGACCGTGTGGTCGGGCTCGAAGTCGGCGCGGATGATTACATGAGCAAGCCGTTTTCGATGCGCGAGTTGATGGCGCGGGTCAAGTCACAGCTTAGGCGGGCGCGTTTACTGCGCGAGGAAATGGGGAAATCGAAAGATGCAAACACACCGCACGAAAAACTAACTTTTGATAATCTCACCATTGACCTTACCCGCCGCGAAGTGCTTCTCAGCGGCAAGCCGATTCAGATCAAGCCAAAGGAATATGAGTTATTGTTATTCCTCGCCGAACATCGCCGCCAAATGCTCTCGCGCGAGTTCATCCTTGAGCGTGTTTGGGGCTGGGATTTCATCGGCGACAGCCGCACGGTGGATGTACACGTCCGCTGGCTGAGGCAAAAGATCGAAGCCGATTCTTCCAACCCCACCCGCATTGTTACGGTAAGAGGCGGCGGATATCGGTTTGAAGGATGAAAAACAGTTGAAGGGTACTGGTTGAAGGTCAAAGGTCGAAAGTCGGGATGAATTCATTTCTATTATCTTTGAGCATTATTTTGTTTCTTGTCGCTGCGTGGTTTGCGTGGCGATATTATGATTTAAAACGACGAATGGATAAATATGCCCAGCACATCCGCAGCCAGGCTGATTTCCCCACCGATGTAAATCGTATTGAAAATTTATCCAATGCCATTGCTTCACTACAAACCGCCTTCAATTTTCAACTTTCAACCTTAAATTCAGAGAACGCGCGTCTTTCCACCGTTCTTGAACAACTCACCGACGGCGTGATCATTGTCGACGCAAACGGGCTGATCCAATTCGCGAACCCAGCCGCGCAAAAACTTTTTGAAATTTCAAATGCGCCTGGCCACAGTGTCATCGAAGTTGTGCGCAATCATCAACTCGTGGACGCGTGGCGGCGCTGTCAGCAAACGAATGAAATGCAAAGCGAGTCTGTGGAACTGCCTGCGCGCCATCAATTTTTACAGATCATCGCCATCCCTGATACTCATGCGAGCGGAAGCCTTTTACTTGTGCAGGATCTGACCCGCGTGCGCAGACTCGAAACTGTGCGGCGGGATTTCATCTCGAACGTATCACATGAACTGCGGACTCCGCTGGCTTCACTCAAAGCATTAACCGAGACATTACAAAGCGGCGCTCTCGCGGACCCGGATGCTGGTCCGCGTTTCCTGGGCAGGATCAGCACTGAAGTAGACGCGCTGACGCAAATGGCCCAGGAACTACTCGACCTCTCACGCATTGAATCAGGCCAGGTGGAATTGATCCTCGCGCCGCTTGCGCCGAAGAGCTTGGTCACATCTGCCGCTGACCGCATGAGAATGCAAGCCGAACGCGCAGGGTTGAAGTTAACCATTAAGTGTGAGGATGGCCTGCCAAACATCCGCGCAGACAAATCACGGCTGGAGCAGGTGCTGGTGAATCTGATTCACAACGCGGTCAAGTTCACAAAGCCCGGGGGCGAGATCTCTGTCGAAACAGAACCAGCCAACGGCGGAATCAGATTCGCTGTGCGGGATTCGGGAGTCGGGATCCCAGCGCAGAGTCTATCCCGTATCTTTGAGCGATTCTACAGAGTCGACAAGTCCCGCACAGGTTCAGGCACGGGACTTGGACTTTCGATCTCAAAGCATATCATCGAAGCGCACGGCGGAAAAATTTGGGCGGAGAGCAACGAAGGGCGTGGAAGTGTTTTTTATTTTGTGATACCTGTTCCATAAAAAATAATCCGGGGGATTAATAAATGAACTTCCGTTTTATCATGTTTACAAATTGATCATCGTCATAATTTTCAGCGGTCCTATTAATTGCAATGCTGAGAAAATCGGAGAAGGTCTTTGCCATATCTATTTCATTTTTGCTGAAGGGGGTATTGGTGGTGCGGCTGAGGGAGAGAATGCCTTCGAGACTGCCTCCACTTGCTATTGGAAGCCCCATCCATACATTTGTCTTACCGATGGCCTCCATTCCCTTCCATGACGGCGCCAGTTTGGTGTCTTCAATGTGCATATGTTTTCCTGTATCCCAGATTGATTTTATCAAGGGGTGGCTGTTCAAGGGTTCATGCAGATCGTGTAAGAGTTCGTGGTGGCTGGAAATTTTTCCGCGGTGGCTGGGTTTGATCAGGATGGCCGCGCGATGATACGGAGTTGTGCGTTTTATCGAATCGACGATCATGTCCAGCGATGTATCAAGCGGGATATCAGCCTTGATGGATTGCTCGATGCGGTCCATACTGCTGATGATGTTGGTCATGTTTTCCATCACCAGGGATTGCTCCATGAGCAGGAGGTGCATATCCAACTGGCGGAAGGAACCGTCGTCATATTCGATGATTAGCGGATCGTATATATTTTCCGCCCGCCTGCCGAGGGCAATTTGGGTTGCGGTGTTTATTCTTGTGTTGCTGGAAATCCAGAAGGCGCCCGTCCCCAGGTTTTCCTGCAATGCGATGATCGGTTTCCGCAGGAATAATTCCACACCATAACGATGTCCCAGTCGTTCGAACATTTTATTGCGGGGAATCATGCTGTGGATTTTTTTCCCGCTGACCAGAATGACACCGGGGATTTCAGGATGCGCTTCCAGATGGGATGCGACTTCTTCTGTGATGGTTTCGGTGGACACCTGATATTCATGCGAAGGCAGCTCACCTACTGATACGGAGGGATACATCTGCCCAGTGGGCAGCTTAAAAATTGAACGATAAGCAAGGTTTGAATTCACCAAGATATTGTAGATGATGTCAATTAATTTCCCTTGAACAGCAGGTTAACACCCCCTTAATTGCACTTTTCTTAAGTTCCTTTGAGTTGAGCGGTCTGCCCAAAAATATTTTTGAATTTCAGCAAGGACATTGTGTTATGTTGGGAATTAACTCATAAACTTTTCCTGAACATCAACTATATCTTTTCCCGCCTCTGGGGCAAGGCGGATGTATGTGCCGTTTGTTTGAAGAATGCGCGCGCGGGTATTATCCTTCAAATACGTATCCAAAACGCGCTGACGTAAATAATGGATGTGATCCTTGCTTTCGATTGGGAAGACAACTTCAACGCGGTGATTGAGATTACGCGTCATGAGGTCTGCGCTGCCGAGATAGATATTTTCCCTGCCATCATTATGGAAATAAAATATACGACTGTGTTCGAGATAACGTCCGACAATACTGATGACGCGGATATTTTCACTGATTCCTTTTATGCCCGGGCGCAGGCAGCACATGCCGCGCACAAGCAAATCCACCTGCACACCCGCCTGTGATGCCTGATATAAAAGCTGGATCATGTGTGGGTCAACCAGTGAATTGAGTTTGAAGATCAGGTGGCCTTTGCGTCCCTGCTGTGCATGTTCGATCTCACGCACGATCATCTTTTCAAGTTTTTTGCGCAAGCTGACGGGGGCAACCAATAATTTGCGATATTCCTGTTTTGTTGAATAGCCTGTCAGGTAATTAAACAAGTCAGTTGCATCTGCGCCAATCTGTTCGTCACAAGTAAACATGCCGATATCTTCATAAATGCGGGAAGTGTTCGCGTTGTAATTTCCCGTTGCAAGGTGCAAATATCGGCGAATGCCATCGCCTTCCTGGCGGACAACCATTGTCACTTTGCAATGCGTCTTCAAACCAACGAGTCCATAGACCACATGCACGCCCACATCTTCCAACGCGCGCGCCCAGCCAATATTTGACTCTTCATCAAAGCGCGCTTTCAGCTCAACCAGCACAGCCACTTCCTTGCCGCGCTCGGCAGCTTCAAGCAGCGCTTCGACTACAGGCGCATTCGCTCCAACACGATATAAAGTTTGTTTGATCGCCAGCACCTGCGGATCGCGCGCGGCGGCATTGATGAAATCAACGACAGGGTTGAAAGAATCATAAGGATGATGGATCAGGATATTTTCGTTTCGGATGGCTTCGAAAATATCCGCTGCACTTGCGGCGCGTCTGAATGCTTTGGGAACACGCGGCTTATACGGGGTATCTTTTAGATCGTGCCGCTCCACGTTGCTGTAAAGCTGCCACAATCCGCTCAAACCAAGCGGACTATCCAAAACATAAACATCGTTACGGGTTACTTCAAGATTATCCACAAGCAGTTCGCGGATATTCTCAGGCATGGATTCGTACACCGCCACCTGCACCACCGAGCCAAACTTGCGTTTGCGGATGTTCTGCTGCATGGTTTCGAGCAGGTCATCCGCTTCGAGCTCCTGAATTTCAATATCGGCGTCACGTACAATGCGGAAGGGATGCGCGGCGGTCACTTCCATGCCGGGGAAGAGATTATCCAAATTTGCGGCGATGACCTGCTCCAGCCAGACAAAATAATGCTGATATGGGATTGTCCCATCCTTGCGGACACTGCCTGAGGAACGCTTGATTGGCAGAAGGCGCGGCAAAGTATCTGGCACTTTCAAGCGCGCAAATTTTTCATTCCCCTTTTTATCGCGGATCACAATGGCAAGGTTCAAACTCAAATTTGAAATATGCGGGAACGGGTGACCAGGGTCAAGCGCGAGCGGCGTAAGTACTGGGTAGACCACTTCCTTGAAATAAGTATCGGCCCGTTCTTTTTGCGTTTTGTTTAATTTTTGATAGTCGATAATATGAATGCCAGTTTTATCAAGCCTGGGTAAAAGTTTTTTCTGATAGCAGCGCTGTGCCTCGATCATTAATTCCAGGGACAATTTGCGGATTGCAGCCAGTTGATCTGGCGGAGTTAAACCATCTGGCGAGATTTCCATGATCCGCGCTTCCACCTGTTTGCGGATGCCTGAGACGCGCACCATAAAGAACTCGTCCATATTCGAGCCGAAGATGGCCAGGAATTTTGCGCGTTCGAGCAAGGGCTTGGATTCATCCCAGGCCTCTTCCAGCACACGACGCTGAAATTCAAGCAGACTCAACTCACGGTTAAGATAAAGAGCGGGAGAGGTAAGGTCAACGGGAACTGTTTCGGGAATATTTATTTTTTGCTCAGCCATTCATTTTCTTCCTTATAGACCTGACAGGTTTCATGCGGCGCATGTTGAGAAAATTTCCTGTGAATCAAAATCGGATTGATTAATCGAATTTGCGTAAAAACCTGTCAGGTCTTCGATCTTTATTCTTCACTGATCTCAACAAGAATACCGGGCGTAAGCAGCCATTCTAACGTAGCTTTGCGGGTATGGTGAAGGTCGTCGGCGGAAAGTCTGCATACGCCGCCTTTTTTGAGAGTCATGTCCACGCTTGTATTTTCAGCCACCAGCAGACTGATTAGGGCGGTTAATTGAGGTTCATGCCCAACCAATGCAATACTGTTCGCGCTGTATTTTTCATTCATTTCAGCGATCAACAGGTCAGGGTCACCCATTGGGACAAGGTTGTCGCTGAAAGCGACTTCAGCTTTGACCTTGAAAACATCCGCAAGGATCTCAGCTGTCTCTTTCGCGCGGACATACGGACTGGATAGGATCAGATCAAAGTCCGCGCCCAGAGTGCGCAATCCCTTTGCGATCTGGCGCATTTTCTTTTTGCCTTTGTCAGTGAGCGGACGTTCGCTATCTTGTTCATATTCAGGTGTGCCTTCATCGACTGCGATGGCGTGGCGGATAATATATAAGTTCATGTTCTTTTCTCCTGTGGAAACTGTTGATCTGGCGCAGTACGCCAAAAATTAATTAACTCGCCTTTGTCCTCGATATAACGAGACAAGGCAAGTGCGTGGCGTTTTTTATAGTATAAGCGGACAGGCTCAAGATCATGGGGTGCCGTTGACTGTTCGTCAAAATCTGCGAGTTTCTGCAACGCCACTTCCATATCCTGAATGTCTCCCATGGCCGCCTGATAGTCGTGTAATTTTTTTAGATGGTCAGCGGGGATATCCTGAAGAATGGGATAAACAACTTCAACCATGTAACGAAATTTCTTAAATGCTATTCTCAAACGGTGGATTGTGGCTGGCTCTTTAGGATCAATTAATGCATAGCGTTGATTGACAACCGCAAACGCCTCGTCAATGGCTGATAACAAGTCCCCTTCCAAATCAGCCTGTTCGAGTTCTTCGATCTTTTGAATTAACTTGCCAATCCTTTTTGAAAAACTCACGATCTTCAATGACTTGATCTCTTTGCGCGCAGCACGCAAAAGTTTCTTTTCCTCATGCTGTAAATATTCCTGAAATGATTGCAAAGCGGGGGTTTCGCGAATCGCTTCGGATATATCGGCAAGCAATACCTGTGCATCACGCAGGTCATCAAGATCATCGAGCTGGTTTTTAAGGGCGCGCCGTAATTTCTGGATCTTTGGGTCCTGCATTAACGTTCGCAGCATATCCAAAAAGGAGAGCATGCGGCGTGTCGCTACGCGAAAATCGTGGACCGCTTCTTCAGAAAACTCCCGGCGGCAAGTTTTTAGCCCGGCTTTGTATTTACCCCAGCGGGTGGTCAACGAACTCGATAAAAGGTTCTGTGTTTTCATATTTTATTTCGTGATTTCCAGTTTCACGCCGAATACATCTTGAAAAAGCCTCTGACGTTTTTCAAGTGTCCATTTCTCGAGCATAAGATCGCCGTTCCCTTTCAGCTTTAACTTCCAGCTATTTCTTTGCTCTACAAGTTGTATATCTTTTACGCTCCCCGTATGGCTCACATCCAGCGCATCGGCAAGGCGCATCAGCGCGGAGAGTTTTATTACCACAAGGCGGTCTTTTGGCGTCAGCGCCCTAAAGCCGCCATCTTCCAAAGACGGCGTTGATTTGCGGTGATACAACATGACATTGGCGACAATATTTTGCTGAACTTCAGATAACCCGATCAGCGGGCTGGCTTTCAGGATGTAATATCCGTGCTTGTTATGATCCACTGTATTTATAAAATGACCAATATCATGTAACAACGCGCCAATTTCAAGCAGCAACCTATATTCATCATTTAGATTATGCAAAGCGTGAGACAGGTCAAACAGCTTCCCCGCATGATAGGCGACAAGTTTTGCATGGTCGGCATCAAATTTATATTTTTCACCAAGGCTCAAAGCTGAGGCCCACACCTGTTCACGCGGCGAAACACGCGCAGTTTTTTGCAGGTCATATGCCATATCCCAAAGCACGCCGTCTTTCAGCCCAACGTTCGGGATAACCACTTCCTTGATCTTCGCCTCATGCGCGATCATTTGCAGAACGATGGACGCGGGCAGGATGACATCTGCGCGATCGGGCTTTAACTTGAATTTGCGCATCCTTTCTTCGACCTTCATCCTGCTCAGTGTTTCAACGAGTTTATCCAGCTCTTCGAGAGTGATGGCACGCTCGCTGTCGCGCTTGAAAAGTTTCTGGCGCAAATTGCCCATCTCCTCGATGTTGCCCCCCGTCCCGACGCAAATGTCTATTTTTTTCGAACCAAGCTCACGGTCAATGCGGTGACGTGCCGCTTCGGCATATTCCCGCACCAGTTTATGAAAAGGCATCGCGGAGTTTTTTTCGCCGCTTAACTTTTTAAGCAGGCGCACTGTCCCCATATTGTAGCTTTCAGTGGAAAGGATATTTCCGTTTTGTGAAAGAGTCACTTCCACACTGCCGCCCCCAATATCGATCAACAACGCATGTTTATTCTTCAGGTTTACAGACTGCGCCACGGCCAGATGAATCAGCCGCGCTTCCTCCTCCCCGCTGATGAGCTCGATCTCAATGCCAGTGGAACGCGCAATGCGGTCAATGAGGAGGTCGCTGTTGGTCAACTCGCGCATGGCGCTGGTGGCAACCGCGCGGACTTTTTCCACTTTATGATCATCCATGATCTTGCGAAAGCGGGTGAACGCATCCACAGCCTGTTGCGCGGTTTCCTCGCTGACAATGCCAGTTGTGAAGGCATCCTGCCCCAAACGCACAGGCAGACGCAGATTTTCTATTACTTCAATCTTCCCATCATAGACGATCCGTCCGACCAGGATACGCATGGCATTCGAGCCAACATCAATTGCCGCAAGTATTTGCATGTATAAGTTCTTTATTATTTAGAAAATGTCATATCAATCAGTTCCCCCGTTTCAAGATAAATCGTGCGCTCGCAAATATTCGTCACACGGTCCGCGGCGCGTTCCAGGTTATGTGCCACCCAAATTAAATGGTTGACACGTTCCGCATTATGCGCGCCATGAATAACAAAATCCATCAACTCCTTATAAATATTATTGTACATTGCGTCAATAATATCATCATCAGAGACTATACGGACGGCAGAGGGCACATTGGCATGGATGAACGCGGTCATTGCACGGTGGAGCATATCTGATGTTTTGAGTCCCATATCATAGAGCATGCTCAAAAAACGAGAAACGCTAATTCCCTCTGGTATTAGGTTGATTCGGGCTATCGTTTTGGCGTAATCGCCGATCCTTTCCAGTTCGGTGCATATATTCATCGCGGAGGCCAGGAAACGCAGGTCAAAAAGAACGGGCGCCTCCGAAGCTATGGTAACGATGATCAGTCTTTCCAGTCGGAACCGTTTTGAATTGACATAAGTATCATTATCGTACACAGCGCGCGATTTATCCATATCGTGATCTCTTAGCGCAGTTACAGATTCAATTAATGCGGTTTCAACCATACTGCTCAAGAGCAGCAGTTCGTCACGAATAATTTGAAGCTTCTGGTCAAGGCTTTTTCTTGGCATATTATTTCTCTACTAGGGAATGATGTCTATGGAAGATAATCCATCGAAGTTAACACCCCCAAAAGGTATTGTTAACAACAGGTAAAGAAAAATAATAGCTGGATTTAAACAATATCTTAATTCCCTGTTCCCAGAGGCTTAATACACATCCACTACACTTGCCAAAAACCAATGGAGCAGCGCATGGGAAATATTCTATTTATCTGTGGGTCACTGAACCAGACCACCCAAATGCACGCAATCGCCCGTACTATGATGAAAGAACACGATTGCTATTTCACACCCTATTACGGAGATGGGATCGTAGACTTATCGGCCAAAATGGGCTGGCTGAATTTCACGGTTTTAGGCGGACGCCACAAACGCGAAACCATGGAATATCTTTCCCGCCATGCATTAAATCTTGACCTGCGGGGAGAAGCCCGCCCGTATGATCTGGTGGTCACATGCAGCGATCTGATAATCCAGAACAATATTCGCGGCAAACGGGTGATCCTTGTGCAGGAGGGGATCACGGAACCTGAAGGGATCATGTATCACCTGGTCAAATGGCTGAAACTGCCCCGCTATTTAGCCAACACTTCCACCAATGGACTATCCAATGATTACGATATTTTTTGCGTGGCATCTGAGGGATATGCGGAATTGTTCGTCCGCAAGGGAGTATGGGAAGAAAAAATAGCGGTGACTGGCATACCAAATTTCGATAACATGAAAATTTCACAAAATAATAACTTCCCATTTCGCGGATACGTCCTCGCTGTGACATCCCCCTTACGTGAAACTTTTCGCTACGATGATCGGAAGGCCTTCATTCGTAAATGCAATGCAATTGCCGCGAAGAAAAATCTAATTTTCAAGCTGCATCCCCTGGAAAATGCCCAAAGGGCCATCCGCGAGATCCATGAAAACGCTCCGGGAGCGGTCGTATTCGCGCACGGGGACATTAATCAAATGATCGCAAATGCAGAGGTGGTCATCACCCAGCAATCCACCTGCACATTCGTCGCAATCGGGTTGGAAAAGGAAGTTCATACCAATCTAAATATCGAAGAGTTAAAACGATTAATGCCCGTTCAGAATGACGGCGCCTCCGCGGAATACATTGCGAATATCTGCGAACACACAATACGTACGCCCGCGGAAGTATTGCGGGCAAAACGCAGGCAGACCCAACCGCGCCTTAAACGCGAACCAGTCGATGCCTATTGATCCTGTAATTTCGTTTACAAGTTGTTAACTGTTTCTTAGGTCAACATTAAAGGGATTGATGTATCATTTCATTATAGAAATGGAGATATCATGGAAACTATTTTGCCATCCGTCATTTTCCTGTCAATGGTCGTTGTCTTCAGCGTGGACGCAACCCGCAAACGCCGCGAATTCCTGAAAAAGCACAAACGCGCGTAATTCATACCGCCCACCACTGCTTCGTTAATGCCGCTGCCCGCACACTCTGCGGGCAGCTTTTGTTAACCGAACCCATACAATTCCTTAAAACGATCTTCACAGGTCATTAACAGCCAACGGATAGACTTGGTGGAAACAAGGAGAAAAAATGGGACTTGCAGATTTACATTTACACACAATTTACAGCTATGACGGCACAGCCTCTGTGCCTGCCGTTTTAAACCGCGCAAAACAACTGGGGCTGGATGTGATCGCCATCACAGACCATGATGAAATTAAAGGAGCGCTCAAGGCGATGGAACTCGCGTCAGCCTACGGCGTGGAGGTGATCCCCGGAATTGAAATTACCACCGCTGACGGTGACCTGCTGGCCTTCTTCATCACAGAAAAAGTGGATGCTGGTCTCTCGCTGGTCGAAACCGTTTTACGGGTGAGAGAACTCGGCGGAGTCTGTGTTGCTCCCCATCCAATGGCGGGCGGGATGGGAATGAAGAGCCTGAAGGCGCGCACTATTTTGAAGGCGTTGCGAAACCCGGCTGTAGCTGAAGCTTTAATTGGAATTGAAGTCTACAACGGCACATCCATAGACCGCATCAGCAACCACTCCGCAAGCCTTCTCGCCAGCCGATTACATATTGCAAAGACCGGCAGCAGTGACGCGCATGTCATAGATACGATCGGTTTTGGAGCGACTGAATTCGACGGCAGTACTGCGGCCGATCTCTTGATGGCATTGAAAAACAAAACCACCAAAGTCTGCAAGCAGAATGAATGGAGCATGTACAAAATAATGGGAAGCTGGGCGCTAAATTACATAGGCAGTGTCTTTATACGATTGGCTATAGCCACACAGTAAAGCGAATTTAATATGCTACTACTTTGCGTGGCATCATATCTTGTCATTGTTCTACCGATCCTCATATTGATCTGGACAACCCTGGTTGTGGCAAAGTGGGATGACCAAGAAAGAGGATATGACATTCTCGAAGATCGTTTGTCTTCATTTGAATAGGCGCTCCCGCCTTGACAGAAATAAATACTATGGAAAGAAACATGGAAATAAAATGACCAAAAATATTTTAGTAACCAATGACGATGGCATACTGGCCCCCGGGCTTCTGGCTCTCGCACAGGAAATGCGAAATCTCGGCAAAGTAACCATCCTCGCACCCGACCGTAACTGGTCTGGCAGCGGACATGTAAAAACATTAGACCGCGCCTTGCGCCTGCGTGAGTTTCACCTTGAAGATGGGACAGTGGCGCTGGCAAGCGATGGCGCTCCATCCGATTGCGTTGCACTGGCAATGCTCGGATACTTCAAAGAGAAATTTGATCTGGTGGTCTCGGGTATCAACGTCGGCGCAAACCTGGGGCATGATGTGACCTATTCAGGAACTGTCACCGCCGCAATGGAAGCAGTGATCGCGGGCGCGCCAGGTGTTGCAGTTTCACTCGAAGTACCCGAAATACATGTCGGCGCCATTGATTTTCAACCCGCCGCATACGCCGCGCGGATTGCCGTTCAAAATGTGATCGCCAACGGTTTGCCCGCAGACACACTCTTGAACGTCAACGTGCCTTTTCTTAAAGCGGAAGATATTCATGGTTTCCGCATCACCCGTCAGGGACTGCGCGTGTATCACAGCCGCCTTGACGAACGCATCGATCCGCGCGGACGCCCCTATTATTGGATCGGCGGCGACGCGCCGACGGGTGTATCAGAATCAGGAACAGATGTCGGGGCGTTGGCTGCGGGGTTTGTCTCCGTCACGCCTCTGCAATTGGACCTGACAGCTTATCGCGCCATTTCCGATCTCAATACTTGGAACTGGCATTCCCAACCTTTTGAATTATCGTTGCTTACAGATTCTGTTGTTGCGGCAGAAAAATAAACAACGTTCATTCTTCTCCTCCTTATTGTCTTCCACGAGAAGACGCTGCCCGTCAGAAATGGCGGGCAGTTTTTTTTACGGGCAATCCATCAGGATCAATTATGATCCAAGTTCATCCATTTCATTGGAAAATTACTTGTCAGGTGAATAAAGTCGGGATTTCGTGAACCAACGCACATCCGTTTCTGCGGATGCTGGTTCCAAAGAAGGTGTCTCCACATCACGCAGATACATATCGAAAAATATGCGCAGATACTTATCTACGATGTGCAGTCCGTCGCGCGGATCGAAATCCTTCGGCACGAGAAGCGGCGAGAGCAGTTGAGTGATGGTAAAGGAAAAATGTGTACTGTTGGGCAGTTCCAGCCAGTATGCAGGCACGTTTGCATTCGCGACCATGCTCTTCCACTTTTCAACTGCATCTGGGAGTTTGCCGCTTTCAGCGGAACTCATCAACAACAACGGACGTACAGCAGGCTGGGTCATGATCGTTCCGTAGAGGCCGCCATCCATGTCCACAGCGGCGCGGCAGCGCGTATCAACAAGACAGACTTCCAATGCAGTCGCTCCGCCGAAGGAATGGCCGAATGAGCCGATGCGTGTCAGGTCGAGTTTGCCCGCGAACAAGGGATCATCTACAGCCCACGTTTCGAGCATATCGTAGACGAAACGCTGGTCAGCGACCCAGGCCGGAAACACGCGCTCATCCACCAGCGCCTTATCAGGCGCTCCATCGGCGGGATCGATACCGAAGCGCTCCAGATCATAATAGCGCGTCTCGCCATCAGGAAACACCGTCACAGCAGCCGCATCAGTGTGGTCAATCGCCACCACAACATAACCCCAACTTGCCAGATCCTGCAGCGTCGAGCTGTTTTGCAGACGCAGTCCGACCATGCCATGCGAAAATACAAGGATGGGAAATGGAGCACCATCTTCCAGTGGAGGCGCACCTTCGCTGGCGGCGAGCTTGAAATAGCGCAGGTGTTGAAACGGCAATCCAGGCAGGCCTGAAAGTTTCCCTAGCCCGGTTGCCACTTCATCGGGATAATGCGTGAATGGCGCAGGCTTGCCGCCTTGTGCAGCGGGATACCAAATGGATACCATCAATCGACGCCCGCGCGCCTCATCCACCAATTCGCGGTCAACGATACCCACCTGATAAGGTCCAGTGGGGTCTGGCAGTGTCACCACTGGCAGCAGCCAGCCCGCGAGGAGACCGCTGAAGATGAGAAACAGCGCAGTCACACCGCTCACAAGAATACCGCGTCCGCGCCGCACCCCTTCACGCCCTAACAGTTCAGGCAGCCGACCCGCCAGCGCCAACACGGCAAGCATATACAAGGGCGCCATCTGAATACGCCAACCCTCAGCGATCAAATGAATTCCACCCATTAGAATTGGCAACAGCGCAGACACGATCAACCAGCGGCGTCGCCATGTGTGCGGAATAAACGGGATCAGCAGAATGGGAGTAAATACCAATAAGAAAAGCCACTCGAAAACACGCATTGTTCATGCTCCTTTTTCATCAATGAATTTTGCCAAAGATAATGCCCTGCTGCCATCAAGAACTTTCAAAGACTCTCAGAAGACATGCATCCTTTCGTTTTTCATCCAAGCCATTGGCCACATTGACATATCGGATGAATGGCGTATACCTTTGCCTTACTAGAACATTCGTACTGTTAATACTTTTAGTCGCATACAAAGGAGAAAATTGTCAGAACCGTCATCAAATCCCGAAGGGATGACATGGGTTTTACAGGTATTACACCCCATCGGGGTTGAATTCGGCGCGTCCCAAAATCTATAATCATTTGACCCCTTCGGGGTCAAGACACTTTTTTTCGTAAGGCGAGTAACAATTGGAAAATTCAAGACATGAATCCCTTAACAAGATGTTAACCTGTTCTTCCATTGCCCTTAAGAGGGGATGGTTATCATCTCATCGTTGTATAAAACCTAAAGGAGAAAAGAAATGTTAAAAACTGTTCGTTCATTATTGTTTATTGTAGTGGCCATGAGCCTCTTGCTCGCCGCCTGCGGCGCCCCGGCCACTGAGGCTGCCACAGAAGTCCCTGTTGTTGCAACCGAAGTTCCCGCCACCGAAGTGCCAACTGTCGCCCCGACAGAAGACCCGATGGCGATGTACGCCCCTGACGCTGTCACTGGCGATATCATCACCGCTGGCTCCTCCACCGTGTTCCCCCTTTCCGAACGTTTGGCTGAACTCTTCCAACAGGAAGGTTACACTGGCAACATCACCGTTGACAGCATCGGTACCGGCGCTGGTTTCGAACGCTTCTGCACCGCTGGTGAGTCTGATATCTCAAACGCTTCCCGCGCCATCAAAGACAGCGAGAAGGAAGCCTGCGCAGCCATCGGCCGTGAGCCCATCGAATTCCGTGTTGGAACCGATGCCCTTGCCGTGGTCGTGAGCGCTGAGAATGATTTTGTCACCGCTCTCACCAAGGAACAACTCGGCAAAATCTTCTCGGGCCAGTTCACTACCTGGGATCAGGTTGATGCGACCTTCCCCGCCGAAGCAATTTTGGTCTACGGCCCAGGCGCTGACAGCGGCACTTTCGATTATTTCAACGAAGCTGTTGTTGCTCCTCTCTATCTCAATGCTGATGGAAAAGCCGATGTTGCCGCTGGCGAAGAAGCCATTCTCGGCCTCGAAGGCGCACAATTCTCTGAAGATGACAATGTTCTCGTTCAGGGCGTTGAAGGTAGCCCCTATGCGATCGGTTACTTTGGTTTCGCTTATTTCACTGAGAACTCCGGCGCTTTGAAAGCCGTTGCAGTTGAAGGTGTTGAACCCAATCAGGGCACCGTGGACGATGGTACTTATCCCCTCGCCCGCCCGCTCTTCATCTACTCAGATGCGAAAATCCTCGCAGAGAAGCCTCAGGTTGCCGCGTTCATCTATTTCTACTTGAGCAACGTCAATGACAACATTATCGATGTTGGCTACTTCCCCGCTCCCGCCGCCGATCTTCAAGGCGCGGTGGATGCCTGGACAACTGCCACAGCCAAGTAAGAGATAAACAAATAACACAAGGGCTGGTCTCCATAAGTGAGGCCAGCCCATTCTTGCTGTATAAAGCCAGTCTAATGATCGGGAGCCTTCGGGCAAATTGAGTATGGATTGCTTGAAAGAAAGCCCAACAGAACTCAATATCAAAATCTTCTCCTCTTAGAGAATTTATCCCGATCACTGTTGGGCAGGAAATTTCTTCATAAAAGGCGTTCTCGAACGCCATGGAAGATGAGCGAAAATGAAACAAGAAAACACAATTATGGAAAATAAAATTTTCCGTCCGCTCGATCTAAAAAAGAAAATGCGCCCCGCTGAAAGTATCATTCAATCCCTGCTATTTATTTCAGGGGTTTTATCCATATTCATAACAGTCGCCATCGTCTACGAATTGGGGAAGGAAGCCCTGCTTTTCTTCAACAATCCCGATGTGACATTCGCAAAATTCTTTGGGACAACACAATGGCAGCCAGGGATCGGACTTTTCGGGATATGGCCGCTGGTGACTTCGACCCTTGTCACCAGTTTTATTGCGATGTTCGTCTCGCTTCCACTTGGACTGGCAGCTGCCCTGTTTCTAAGTGAATATGCCTCCCCGAAAGCACGGTCAGCGTTAAAACCCATCCTCGAAATCCTGGCTGGAATCCCAACTGTTGTCTACGGATATTTTGCCCTGCTCTTCATGACTCCCCTCCTGCAAAAGATTTTCGGCGATGGCGTGGAAGTGTACAACATGCTCTCCGCTGGCATCGTGATGGGAATCATGATCCTGCCGTTGATCTCCTCCATGAGTGAAGACGCATTGAGCGCGGTTCCTCGCGCTCTACGTGAAGGCGCATACGCCATGGGTGCAACGAAATTCGAGACCAGTATTCAGGTTGTATTGCCCGCCGCTTTATCAGGAATCGGTGCGGCGCTGATCATTGGCATCTCCCGCGCTGTCGGCGAAACGATGATCGTAGCTGTAGCCGCAGGTTCAGGTCCAAACTTTACATTCAATCCATTCAAAGCTGCTGAAACCATGACAGGTCACATTGCCCGTATCAGCGGCGGCGACTTGAGCTACAACTCGATTGATTACAACAGTCTATTTGCGATTGCGTTGATGTTATTTCTTGTAACCTTGGTTTTGAATCTCATCAGTCAGGGAATTATTAACAGATTCCGCCAGAGGTATGAATGAATCCAAACCGCGACCATTACCCCAAGGGCGAAGCCTTACATCGTTCTCTCAGCAGGCGCTATCGCAGCGCATCCATCTGGCAGACCTTATTCTTCTCCGCATTGGTGATCGCCATCTTAAGTCTTGCGGCCCTGCTCTACAACGTTGTTGACGGAGCATTCGGTTATGTGGCATTCGAATACAAGAATGACCCGTCCGAATTCACCTCGAAAGCATTGGATGATTTGAACAAACAGGAATTACTGGATATTCTCACAACCAATCTTTCCTCTGGCGCGTTCAAAAAGTTGGACAACGAAAAGGCAATGGAGAAACGCTCCAAGTCAGATCTGTACACGCTGGTGCTGGAACGCCTTATCCAAATTGACACAAAACAAACCTGGTCAATGACTGATTCGATCTTTCGTTCAAGCGAAATAAAAGCTGAAGTTGCAAAAAAATATCCAGATGCAAAATTGGAATTCCGCTCGTGGCTTACGCCAGTATTCCTGACCACGCCCATGTCGTCCAAGGCGGAATTCGCAGGCGTGCGCACCGCCATCCTCGGCTCACTGTGGATGGTGGGAATTGCCATTCTGTTCGCATTGCCCATCGGCACAGGCGCGGCTATTTATCTTCAAGAATATGCGAGCAAGAATTTCCTTAACCGCGTTATCCAGACCAATATCAATAACCTCGCTGGTGTGCCAAGTATTGTCTACGGCATGTTGGGACTTGCGATCTTTGTGCGGGCGTTGGAACCGTTCACAAGCGGAAGCATGTTCGGCGTCACAGATTCGAATGGGCGCACCATCCTATCCGCCGGGCTGACGATGGGAACCCTCGTCCTGCCGCTGATCATCATCAATGCGCAGGAAGCCATCAAAGCCGTGCCTGATTCGTTACGTCAGGCCGCGTTTGGAGTTGGCGCAACCCGTTGGCAAACAGTCTGGCATCACGTATTGCCCAATGCCCTGCCAGGCATTCTGACAGGAAGTATTCTGGCCGTCTCGCGCGCGATTGGTGAAACCGCACCGCTCATTGTGGTGGGCGCATCCACCTTCATCAGCCTTGACCCTGAGGGGCCATTCTCGAAGTTCACGGCCTTGCCAATTCAAATTTATCAATGGACAACGCGCGCGCAATCTGAATTCCACTCCATTGCGGCAAGCGCCATCATCGTCCTATTGATATTGTTGTTATCCCTAAACGCCACAGCGGTCTTGTTGCGCAATCGCGTGCAAAGGAAGTATTAGACTCATGGAAAATATTCAAACACCAGAATACGCAATCGAAACAAAAAACCTTTTCATTTTTTATGGCAGCTTCCCGGCAGTCAGCGAAGTGAACATGAGGATCGAAAAGCAAAAGGTCACCGCCATCATCGGGCCTTCGGGATGCGGAAAATCCACACTCCTGCGCGCCTTCAACCGCATGAACGATTTTGTGCCCAGCAGTTATGTGACAGGCGAAATCCTATTACAAGGACAAAACCTGTATGGCAAGGATATTGACCCCGTGGAAGTGCGCCGCAAGATCGGCATGGTTTTTCAAAAGCCAAACCCCTTTCCGAAATCCATTTATGAAAATATTTCCTGGGGAGCGAAGATCAACGGCTTCAAGGGAAACATGGATGAGCTGGTGGAGCAGTCCCTGCGAGGCGCGGCGCTTTGGGAAGAAGTGAAAGACAAACTCAAGAAGAGCGCCTATGAACTTTCTGGTGGGCAGCAACAGCGTCTGTGCATCGCGCGCACAATTGCCATTCAACCTGAGATCATTCTCATGGACGAACCCGCGTCCGCGCTTGACCCGATCTCAACGCTTCGCATCGAAGAACTCATGCAGGAGCTTAAGCAAAACTACACCATCATCATCGTCACCCACAACATGCAGCAAGCCGCGCGCGTATCCGATTACACAGCCATGATGATGTTGGAAAAAGACGGTTCACGATCAGGCACGGTGATAGAGTTTTCAGAAACAAAAAAGATTTTCACCAACCCCAAAGACAAGCGCACCGAAGATTATGTGACGGGAAGATTTGGATAGGCTCCGTCATTGCGAGCGCACTTTGCGAAGCAATCTCCTACACACTGCAGATTGCCACGTCGGAAAGGCGCCCTCCTCGCAATGACGGATAGGAGATTATCATGAATAAACCCAAAGTACTTTTTCTTTGCACCGGCAATTCAGCGCGCAGTCAAATGGCGGAAGGACTCTTGCGTGCATTGGCGGGGGAGCAGTTCGAAGTTTTCAGCGCAGGCACAGAACCAAAGGGCAGAATCCTGCCCGAGGTCCAGGAAGCGATGCGCGAAGTCGGGATTGATGTTTCGAGTCAGTGGTCAAAATCTGTGATGGAATATCTGGGCAAGGTCAACTTCGGATATGTCGTCACCGTGTGCGCGGATGCCGAGGAAAATTGTCCCGCCGTATTCCTCAACATGGGGACTCATGAACACTGGCCGTTCGATGACCCAGCCAAATTTGATGAAGAGCAGCGCCTCGAATCGACCCGACGCGTGCGCGACCAAATTGAGCAGCGTCTGCGCCTTTGGTTGACTCAACAAGGCATTGCCCCGCGCGACTATCGTCAGATGATATTGTAAGTAGTAAAATAAGAAACACAATTCGCCAGAGGTAACCATGATCCGAAAAACATTCGAACACGAAATACAACATGTAAAAGATGAAGTGCTTCTGTTGGGAAGCATGGTGGAACATGCCATCATCACTTCAGTGGAAGTTCTAAAAAAGCGCGACCTCAAAGGCGCGGAAAAGATCATCGCTGAAGATATCGAGATCAACAAAAAACGATTCGCGATTGAAAATCAATTGATGATCCTGATCGCCACGCAGCAGCCGATGGCGCATGATCTGCGTCTGCTGGCATCCACGATGGAAATAATTTCAGAGTTGGAACGCATGGGCGATTACGCAAAGGGCATCGCAAATATCAACATCCGCATGGGGGAAGAGGCGCTGCTCAAGCCGTTGATCGACATCCCACGCATGGCACAGATCGGCACGAGCATGCTTCACCGCGCATTATCCGCTTTTATCAAAGAGGATGTGGAAGCCGCCAAAGCCATCCCCGTTGAGGACGATGAAGTGGATGCGCTCTATAATCAAATTTATCGTGAATTGATGATGATCATCATCCAGGATCCAAAATCCATTGAACGCGCCAACTGGCTTCTGTGGGTTGCCCACAATTTGGAGCGAGTTGCCGACCGTGTAACCAATATCTGTGAACGCACGATCTTCATTGCAACGGGTGAAATGGGCGAGATCAAATCCACCAACGATGAGTTTTGGAAGAAGTAAGAATAGTAATAAGTGAGAAGCAAAGGTGGACACAAGTTTTTGTGTCCACCTTTTTTGTTTGACCAATGGCTATCCGACTACCTACCCCATTCTTCCCGTAATATACGCTTCTGTCAATTCTTCCTTTGGCCTTGTAAACATGTCACTTGTATTCGCGAACTCCACCAGTTCACCCAGCCAGAATAGACCTGTGAAATCTGAGACGCGCGCGGCTTGCTGCATGTTGTGCGTCACAATGACAATCGTGTAATCATGTTTCAACTCTGCGATCAATTCTTCCACGCGCAGGGTGGCGATCGGGTCCAGCGCGGAAGTGGCTTCATCCATGAGGATCACTTCAGGTTGAACGGCCACCACGCGCGCAATGCATAATCTCTGCTGCTGACCAAGCGATAATCCCATTGCGTCGGATTTTAGATCATCCTTTACTTCATCCCATAATGCGGCACGCTCCAAACTGCTCTTAACAACATCATCCAAATTCACATCCATCCCCATCACACGCGGACCGAAGGCCACGTTGTCATAAATGGATTGCGGGAATGGATTCGGTTTTTGAAACACCATGCCCACCCGCTGGCGCAAATTGACCACATCCATTTTTTCGTTGTAAATATTTTCGCCTTTGAGCAATATCGTTCCATCAACACGCGTGCCATGGATCGTATCATTCATGCGGTTCAAGCAGCGCAGGAATGTGGATTTTCCACAGCCTGACGGCCCGATCAACGCAGTCACTTTTTGCGGCTGGATATCAAGGTTGATCCCTGAAAGCGCTTTTGATTTGCCATAATAAAAATCAAGCTGCTGAACGGAGAAGGCGGGTTGGTCTGTGGTCATGGGGATGATTGTATCAAAAAAGTGTGGGTGCATCGCATCAGACAGGTGGATTTAATTTAATTAACGAGAAGAATCTCATCGAGTTGATTCGCCGCATTAAGTAAGGTGCGACGCACTCCGGGCAGGGAAAATATCCATCGAAACAGAATCAGCTTTCAGCGAGTCAGAAGCGGGTTTTCTGTCTACTTGTGTACGTGTCTACCACCGACTATAATCCCATCCAATGAAACGCTTTCTCATACTCTTTCTTCTTTCTGCTTTCATCCTGGCTTCCTGCGGCTCATCCAACAATTCATCCGATTCAAATTCCCCGACAAATTACATCGAGAACAAAGGCTCTGACACCATTGTCAATCTCGCGCTGGCGTGGGCGGAGAAATATCAGGGCGACCACCCAGATGTCCGCATATCAGTAACAGGCGGCGGGTCAGGGACGGGGATCGCAGCGCTGGTCAATGGTACGGTGGATTTGGCCAATGCGTCCCGCAAGATCAAAGATGAGGAAACTTCCGAAGCTCAGGCCAATGGCGTGGCGCCTGTCGAGCACATCATCGCGCGCGATGCGATCGCGGTCATTGTTAATCCGAACAATCCAGTCAACGAATTAACGCTTCAACAGATCTCTGATATTTACAGCGGCAAGTATACGAACTGGAATGAAGTCGGCGGCGAAGACCGCCCCATTGTGCGGCTTTCACGCGAAACCAATTCAGGCACACACGTTTATTTTTTGGAAACTGTTTTGCGTTTGGGAAGCAAGGAAGATAAAACTCTTTTTTCAACGAACACATTACTACTGCCATCATCGGAGGGCATCATTTCAGAAGTCCGCGATAACCCGAATGCGATTGGTTATGATGGACTCGGTTATGTGCCTAAAGATCTAAAGATGATCGCCATCGCAAAAGAGGAAGGCGGCGAATATGTTCTGCCTTCCATTGAAACCGTGAATAATAAAACCTATGCCATAGCGCGCGACCTTTATATGTATACCAATGGCGAACCCACAGGCATTATCAAGGATTATCTCGATTGGATTCTTTCCGACGAAGCGCAGCAGATCGTTGCGGAGTTGGGATTTGTGCCTGCAATAAAATAACTCAGACCCTAAAGGTTTCTTGATAAATCAGAGCCGTGATTAACAGAAAAAAACCTTTAGGGTCTTAAACGGAGACTTATGGAAAAATCTTTATCATGGCGTGAATTCATTATCACCAGATTGATCCAATCTTCTGGTTACTCAGCCATCTTATTTGTTGCGCTTATATTTTTCTTCCTCCTGCGCGAAGGCCTGCCAACACTCAGCGAAGTGGACGCTTCCTCGCTTCTTAATTTCCGCTGGTATCCCATTGAAAGTTATTTCGGAATCCTGCCGCTGCTCAGCGGTTCATTGATCGTGACTCTCGGCGCGGCGCTTATCGCAGTTCCATTCGGCATCGGTACCGCCGTGTACATCTCCGAGATCGCTCCGCGTTGGATGCGTGAAATCTTAAAGCCTCTGGTGGAATTGCTTGGCGGACTTCCCTCTGTTGTTTTGGGATTTCTTGGAATCCTCGTGCTCTCCCCATTTCTACGCGTCTTTCTGGATCTGCCAACTGGTCTGACAGCCTTTACAGGTTCTCTCCTTTTGGGAGGGATCGCAGTACCCACAGTCGTATCCGTAGCCGAGGACGCGCTCGACTCAGTTCCGCGCGCATACCGCGAAGGCGCCTGGGCTTTGGGTGCGACAAAATGGCAGACCATCTGGCGTGTGACATTGCCCGCCGCAAAGTCCGGTGTGTTGACTGCGATCATGCTCGGTGTGGGACGCGCCATCGGCGAGACCATGACGGTGATGATGGTAACGGGGAATGCGCCTGTTCTGGCAACCGGGCTTGGCAGCCTCTTCTCCCCCGTCCGCACCATGACAGCCACCATCGCCGCTGAAATGGGTGAAGTGGCGAACGGCAGCACGCACTATCATGTTTTGTTCTTTATCGGGATGGTGTTGTTCATCATCTCGTTGATCGTAAACGTTATTGCCTCATCTGTTGTCTTCCGCGCCAAGAAACGGGCGGAGAGGATATTGTCATGATGACCAAATTCCTCTCCCGTAATCGTCACACCGTCCAAAGACTCGGATTTGTCGCCATTACATTAGTGGCGGTTGCTACCGTCCTGCCGATCATTGGCACGGTCATCTACATTCTTGTGAAAGGCGGATCCGCCATTTCATTGGAATTCCTCTCGGGTTTTCCGCATGACGGAATGCGCGCAGGCGGAATCCTGCCCGCCATTATCGGCACGCTTTATCTCACCATTGGGACTGCAATTTTCTCAGTCCCTTTGGGAATTGCCGCCGCCATTTATCTCTCAGAATATGCCAAAGATAACCAAGTGACCAGACTCATCCGCCTTGCCATTATCAACTTGGCAGGCATTCCTTCAGTTGTCTATGGATTATTTGGTTTGGGATTGTTCGTGCTGTTCCTGCAATTCGGCACATCCATTCTGGCCGCATCGCTCACACTTTCGATCATGACCCTGCCCGTCATCATCAGCACCTCGGAGGAAGCACTGCGCGCCGTGCCGCAATCCTTCCGCACGGTGAGCATCTCCCTCGGCGCAACCCGCTGGCAGACCATCAGCCGCATCATTATCAAAGAAGCGTTGCCAGGTATTCTGACAGGCGTCATTCTCGGACTCGAACGCGCCGCCGGGGAAACTGCTCCAATCCTATTCACAGGTGCGGCATTCTTTTTGCCGAGACTCCCGCATTCAGTTTTTGATGCGACCATGGCTTTGCCATATCATCTGTTCGTCATTTCCACGCAAGTACCTGAAATGCCGATCCAAATCCAATACGGGACAGCGCTGGTTCTTTTAGTTTTTGTATTAACTATGAATGTAATTGCCACTGTAATTCGGTCAAGGGCAAGAGCAAGAAGACAATGGTAGTGACTAGTTACATCTGGCGGTCGAGTAGCAAGCGCACTTTGCGAGCGTACACTTGCACCGCACTGCGTTTGGTGCAGTGCAGGTGTCGAGACCACCATGTTAGAGAAAATATCCTTGAAATAGGTGGTCTCGATACGGCGGCGGAAAAGCATCGCCGCCTACTCGACCACCGAGTATATAAAAAAATAAAATGAACAAAATAACCATCGAAAACTTATCATTACAATACTCCGACGGCACCGAGTCACTTCGTAGCGTCAGCATGGAAATCCGTCAGAACGCTGTAACAGTTTTATTCGGTCCGGCGGGAGGCGGAAAATCCACTTTGCTGAGATGTCTTAATCGCCTGAACGATCTGACCGAAGTCAAAGCCAGCTCGGGGCGAATCCTGATCGACGGCGAGAATATTCTCGACCCGAAAACAGATGTGATCGCACTGCGTCGAAAGGTGGGAATGGTTTTCGCGCGGCCTGTTCCCCTGCCATTGAGCATCCGCGAAAATATTATTTATGGGCTGGAACTTGCGGGGGAAAAACGGAAATCCAAATTGGATGAAGCGGTTGAGCGAAGTTTAAAACTCTCCGCTGTTTGGGAAGAAGTCAAAGACCGTTTGGATGAACCCGCCATAGCGTTATCGGGTGGACAGCAGCAGCGTGTTTGTTTGGCACGTGTGCTCGCGCTTCAACCTGAAATTGTTTTGCTCGATGAACCCACCTCAGGCCTTGACCCGATCTCAACCGGCAAAGTGGAGGCCGCGCTCTCTGAATTAAAAAAAGAATTCACGGTGATTCTTGTGCCGCATTCCGTTCAACAAGCCGCACGCACAGCGGACCATGCCGCATTCTTTTTAACTGGTGAACTCATAGAATACGGCGATGGGAAAACCCTCTTCACAAATCCCAAACAAAAGAAAACCGAAGATTACATTATGGGAAGATTTGGTTAAATTTGGTATTTGCTTTGAGGAAAACATGAATTTAAATCATGAGCAAAATGTAAAAGAATCAGTTATTGGCTTAATAAACAAAATATTCAGAGATCCACGTTTTTTCAGGCCAAGATTCTTGATTCTATTCTCAGCAGCAGTAAGTTTAATAACCATTTTTTACAATAGCGTCTTATTTAGTTGCGAATTGGCATTGTTCCAAAACGGTTTTTTAGTTTATATAACCACATTGATACTTCTCGCTACAAGCAAGTTGTTGGATCGTTCAGAGAGAATTAAATTAGGAGTTCCACTTGCAGCTATTCTTGGGACTCTTTACGCAAGCATCACTTTGTCAATAAGTAATATCCAATATTATTTCTTCGGTTTTCGAGAACGTGCATTCTTAGCAAAAGGCCTCATCACGCCTCAAATAACGATTCGAATCTTGGAGGCTGAGTTAGGTAGTCAAATATATATTTTGCTAATTCTTGTATTGATAAGTGCGTTTGCTGGTTTTCTTGCTTCAATCACACGTCATAAAAAACTTTCGGAATAACATTCAGGTATCTTATATCAACTAATGCCTTTATTCTGAAACTTTTTTTGTCTACCAAACCCTCTCCATATTCGCATTATCGCGCGGCCTGCGGCCCACCTTTGGCATATCCAGCCATTCGTCGTGAATTTTCACACGCACCACATCGGCCGTAAAGTCTGACGCGGTGATGCCGTTGTTGCTGAACAGATACGAACCGACTGCGTAAATATCAGCGGGGACTCCAAGTTTTTCGAATCTGCGGATTTTTTCTGGATTGAATCCACCGGAGACAACGATCTTTACATTGCGGCAATATTCCCGCGCCGCCTCTTTCCAAACCTCAGGCAGGTTCCAGTTTTCTGATTCAGAATCCAATGCCTGACGGATGTTGAACACCAGCCGCGGATTCACTCCCAGGTCAAGGCTTGGGTCGCCAAGCGGCAGGACAGAAACATCACGCAAAGTTCCGCTTGTATCCAAACGCACGCCATACAGTTTATATTTTTCCGCTTCTTCCTTATTCCCCGCATCCACCAATTCACGATACTTTGCGAACAGAGCATTCAACACGCGCAATGAATCGCGCACAGAATCATTATTGAAATCCACCAGTGCAATGCGCGGAATGCGTGCGGGCAGAATCCGCGAGAACTCCATCATCGCTTCAGCAGTATCACCGAGAAAAGATGCGATCGCGGCATGAGCAACCGTCCCGCCGCCTGCGCCGCCCCACCAATCTCCCTGCGCATCTGTCGAAACGAACGGCCCCAGCTTTTGCGAATAATCCATATTGAATCTTTGCACCGCAATGTTGTAGGCATAACCATCCGAAGCCTGAACTTCGTGCAAGTCAAAACGCGCGGGGAAAAACAAAACTGGTTTGCCGCGTGCAGCAGTTAAAGTCTCATAGACATTGCTAGATACACGGCTTGAGCGAGTCAAGATTCCCAAGGTGGGCGTCTCAAGCAGGGCGAAATCGCGATAACGTCCGCGCACTTTGATGACAGGCTGAACGTTCATCGGGTTGCCATCTGTGGACTCGGTCACGTCACCGTCCTGCACAGCCCACACTTCCAATTTATCGGCTGTTTCGATGAAGCGCTCATTCTCCCAATATCCGGTGCAATGACGGAGCATCTCCAGCGCTTTGTCCACACCAACCACCACGGTTGTCCCAAGGCGACGGGTGAACCACTGCATTTCCACTTCAATATCGCCCACGGATATATTCTCGGCAGAGACGCCCGCTGGCAAGTTGTGATATTCGCCCGAGTAGACGTATCCATCCTGGGCAAGCGCGATCAACATGCGGTTGATATTCTCAAAGTATTTATCCGAATACCAGCCGCGGCGCATTCTTTCGATATCTAATTTAAATGTTTCGTTTGTCAGGCGTGTGTTATTGAAAATGGACATGATTCCTCAGTGTGTAATTGGTAATTGGTAATTTACGAATTACCAATTACTTGATCGAATCCGTTGACTTGACGATCTTCATCCCCGCACTGGCAAAGCGGACGTACGCTTCATTCGCCGCTTCGGTATGATCCACCACCCCAGGCACGACCACAGGGGAGGTGCAGTCTTCGAGCAGATAAACTTTCTTTGCAAGTTCAGGGTCAGTGGCTTGAATATCATCGAGCAGGTCAGAAACCGTCCATGCGACACAGTGACTCTTTGCCTGTCCTGCGATGTACAACCTGTCCACATCCTGTAATTGCAGAATGAATTTTGGATTACGAATACCGAGTGTCTCGCCCATTGGACCCGTCAACACTTCGGGACCAACAACCGAATAATTTTCAGTGAATGGTTTGTCCCCTTTGATCTCAAAATCAGGTTGGGCAAGCCTCGCAATGGAATGAAAGAAAATAGCTTCTTCAAGGGCTGGCACAAGCGCGTGACCGATGCCGCCAAGCATGGCGTGATACGGCCAGATGGTCAGCGCGTATTTGCCTTTGCGTTCCAATTCTTCAGCGTAATGGATCATCATTTGCTGTCCGTATTCAGGCGCGATCTGGTAATTTGGAGCAAGCGCGGGGTTGAATTTCCATTTGCCTTCGCGCAATTCGGCAGCGTGAATATCTGTATAGGGCGCGGGATGATTCCCGTCTTTATCCACAAAAAATATCGGGTGGAAAATTTGCTGTGAAAGATGCGTGTCCATCGTGGCGGTGATGTGCGTGAGGTTTCCCAAATTGCGATAGATGAATTCGCACAGGCGGACGTTATCGTCCACTGCGCCATGCCCGCTGCGGCCACCAACGAAGAGTTCAAAATTGGGAATGCAAAACGTATTTTGCGCGTCGATGATCAAAAGGGAGATTCTCTCTTTCGAAGCGGAAGCAGGCGTCAGGTTGTGTTGATGCGCCCAGTCACGTGCCTGATCTGCGCGGGCGGCGTAATCCACTTTCCAGATCTCGCCAACGCGGGAGGCATCAAAAAAAGATGGGATGGGAAAAGTATTCATAAGCCTAGTATACCCTTGCGGACACATTGTAACGAAAAACAGGTTTCGCGTCATGCCTGACCCGAAACCTGTTCCAGTTTTTAATTTGTTTTTTCTACGCTTGAGGTTGAGCGGCCTTCACGTCGCGTTTGGAAGTAACGCGTCCGAAGAAAATACTGACGGTGATCAAATAGCCAATGTATCCGATCATCTCTGTCAGAGACGGATTGCCGTTATAGCCAAAGAGGGTTTTGAGCAATTCGCCAAAGACGGAGGTCTCATCAATAAAATAGTTCACATCCCAAACGTGTTCAACAATGGCGGGAATCCAATTGATCTCGTTGAATTCATGAATGCCATGCGCGACAAGCCCAGCCGCGAAGATAATAAGCAGCATACCTGTGACCTGAAAGAAACGGCGCAAATCAAGCCGAACCGTGGTCGCGAGCAATGACCAGCCAAGCAGGATGGCTGTCCCCAAGCCAAGCACCACACCCGCAAGGGTTTGAATGGTGTTCGTGCCAATCTGTTCATTGTTGCCCGCGAAAAATGCGGCAGTGATAAACAGGGCCAGCTCCACGCCTTCGCGCACCACTGCGATAAAGGCCAGCCAAAAGAGGGAACGCTTACCAGTCGAAACGGCAGCTTTGTTCACGCCGTCTTCAAGCTCGCTTTTCATGTGGCGCGCCTGTCCGCTCATCCAGAAGATCATCCAGGTCAGGATGCCTGCCGCGAGGAACATTGTAATGCCCTCATAAATTTTTTCGGCACTGCCTTCCAGGCTCAAGCCAAAGAGGGTCAGCAGGATAGCAGCCAGAACGCTGACGCCAGTTGCGGCTAATGTTCCAAGCCAGAGCGCAGGGGCAAGGTCTGTGCGGCGGATCTTGCGAAGCGCACCCAGAACAATTCCAATGATGAGCGCAGCCTCAAGGCCTTCGCGCAGGGAGAGTAAAAATGAGGAAACCATGTTTTTTAACCTCGTTTAAATTGGGAATGAAAAACAGCCTATAAATATAGGCTGTTTTGTTGTAAAAATTGTATCATGTGGGTCTGTTAATTGACAAGATATTTATCACATTTATGATAGATATTAGTCATCACAAATAAGGGATGACTTGTCCAAATTACTTCTTTTTGTGCAAACCTGCCCTGCTTGCTTTCATTACGCGGCGATACGGCGGCATGTCGATCACAAGGATTTGGGACATAGTTGGGTCAAGCAGCTTGTTCCATAAATTGGAATAACTCAACGCAAAGGAATCAGCCCGCATTGTGGAAGTAATCACCGTGGGAAGATGCGCGTTGTAACGATAATTCAAAACGCTGTATAACTTATCTTCCGCCCAGACGGAACTTGATCCGCTTTCTTTCAGATCATCGAGGATCAATAAAGGCGTGGTGCGGATTTCATGGAAACGCCGATCAAACGGGACCTCGGAGCTGGGGCGAAAAGTCTGACGCAGATAATCGAGCAATGCAGAGACTTCCACCAGAAGCGCCTGTCCGCCAAGACCGATGCGGTAATTGCCAATTGCCGAAGCGAGATGAGTCTTTCCACAGAAGGATTGTCCCAGCAGCACCAGCCAGCCATGCGGTTCTTCCGCAAAACGCGCCGCCGCGCCAAAAGCTTCATGCAAGGTCTTTACATCTTCCTTGGTTACTTTGACGCGCGTGATCTCTTTATCCTTGTATTTATTCCCGAACTTATCCTGCTTTTCGGTGATGGTCGTTGTGATCGCTTCCTTGCCGATCTCATCTTCACGCATCTGAAACTTCTCGAATGTCATGGCTTTCATTTCAGGCAGAGACAACATTGAGATGCCAGGATTACTCGTCTCTTCAGGGCGGCGATAATCAGGCGCGTTAATCTTTACATATTTTACAAATTCATCATCCTGCAATCGCGAACGGATACGTCCTTCGATCTCATCGAGCATCAAATTGGTCGTGATGACAGTCGCCAGTTTATTGATATAACGATAATTAATGATCTGGAATAATTTTTCCTGCGCCCAGGCGGTTGCGTTCTGTGTGCCAAAGTCATCGAGGATCAACAAGTCCGCGCTGCGAATTTCATCAAAGCGTTGCTCAAAAGTTGTCTCAGGGTCTGCATACGCAAAACGCAATGAATCCAACAGATCAGGCACTGTAATAAAAAGCGTCGGCATTCCCTTGCCCACCGCATCGTTTGCAATCGCCGCCGCGAGATGAGTCTTGCCGCAGCCATATCCGCCTTCGAGCAATACCCAGCCGTTATGTAAGCGCGAAAATTCTTCACAGGTCTCAAACGCCTTGTACAAATTTTCTTTTTCCTGCGGCGTCATGAATTTTGCTTTTTCATTTCCCGCAGCTTTAAAGTTTTCAAACCGCAAATGGGTCAGCCGATCCAAATTGCTTAAAGCAAACAAACGATTGCGCGCGCTCTGCGCCACATCTTTCGCACGGCATACACATGATTCCAATTTGCCAAATTTTTCATGTCCGAGCGGCAAGTCCATGCGGACATAACCCGCTCCCCCGCAATGCGGGCAGTTCGGGTCGCCCAGTGTTTTCACCAAATTCTCAATCTCGGTTGATGAACTCGGAGAACTCGCTGTCCGTGTATCGGTCTGCATCTTTGACAATGTCTTGTTGATCTTTTCTTTCATCTTTCCCTTTTTCCTTCCAGCGCGTCAAAATCGCTTCCACATATTTCCAATTGCGAATATTACGGCTTACAGCAATTTCAAACGCCTCTTCAAACCACGCGCTCGGATAATTTTTTTCCGCTTCACGCAGCATGTCTGATAATAAAGGCGTGAGTGCACCAATGTTTTCTTCATACAATTTAAAAATATTTGACTTTCTTCTTGGCTCAGACATGATCCTTGCGGATTCACGCCAATTGCCTTTTGCGAACGCCTCAGCAGCGAGACGTCCCCGAGGAGAGTTGAGGAAATAAAAAACATCCGCTTCATGCTCTGACCTGAGCATGGTCCCGCGCTCGACAGATTTTCCCAGCCCGGTCTGAATCTCCCCAAGACCCATCCCCAGCGACTCAGTCTCGAAATCAGTTTCACACAATGCGCGGAAATGTCCTTCGATATGCTCGATACGCCAGATGGCATAGAGAATTACCTTCAACTCCGCCGCGTCATCGATCTCTTTTAAGAGATGAATAAACGAATCGGGTAATTGAGTGAATGTTTCGGAGGAGGTAAAGCCAGGAAATTTATCCATATTGTTCTTGTAGGGGCGGGGTCACCCCGCCCCTACTCAATGACATTATTCGTTCGGTCTAAACACCTTCGTCGCGGCGTTCTCGAACTTCGCCAGCGCGCCGCGGAAGATTAACTCCACGCTGCCGACAGGTCCATTACGATGCTTGGCGATAATGATCTCCGCAATATTCTGTTTATCGGTATCCTTCTCATATTGATCGGGACGATAGATGAACATCACGATATCGGCATCCTGTTCCAGCGATCCCGATTCTCTCAGATCCGAAAGCACGGGTTTTTTGTCAGTGCGCTGTTCAACGGCACGGGATAATTGGGCGGCGGTCAGCACAGGGACATTCAACTCGCGCGCCAATACCTTCAAACTGCGTGAGATGTGCGATACTTCCTGCACGCGGTTATCGTTGCGCGAATCCCCGCCCATCAACTGAAGATAATCGATGATGATCAGGTCGATGCCAAATTCCATGTGCAGACGACGGCATTTTGTGCGCAACTGCAAAGGCGTGATGGCGGGCGTATCGTCCAAATAAATATGTGTATCGGAAAACACTTCAACGGCATGAGTAAAAAGCGGCCATTCATTTTCCGCCAACTTTCCGTTGCGCAAACGCTGCGAGTCAATGCCTGTCTCCTGCGCGATCAGGCGTTGAACCACCTGCTCATTGGACATTTCCAATGAAAAGATGGCGACATGCTTTTTATGGGTCAGCGCCGCATTCTTGGCAATCGAAAGTAGAAAACCCGTTTTACCCTGACCAGGACGTCCCGCGATGATCAGCAAGTCGGAAGGCTGTAAGCCTGTCAACATTCTATCTAGATCAATGAAACCTGTCGGCACACCGTGAATGTCATCAGGGTGCTTGGCGAGTTCATCTATACGGTCGTAGTAATCACTCAATACGGCAGAGATCGGTTGCAGGTCATGTTTGAGGCGGCGCTCGCTGACGTTGAAGACGGCCTTCTCAGCCTCGTTCATCACATCATCAACGGTGGATGCTTCGTTATAAGCGATGGACGCGATCTTATTCGCGGCCGTGATCATCTTACGGCGGATGGAATGTCCCTCAACGATGCGGCCATACGATTCCGCGTTGAGCGAGGATGGGACTTGATTGATGAGCGAGGTGATATAAGCCGAACCGCCCACATCTGCAAGCAGGTTGGAACGATCCAGTTCTTCAGATAATGTCAGCAGGTCAACGGGGATGCGTTGTTCGTGCAAGCGTGTGAACGCCTCCCAGATCCATTTGTTGCGGTGGATGTAGAAATCATCCGCCGCAAGGAATTGGGCGACATCGTAATACGCTTCGGGATTAATCAGCACCGCCCCTACAACGGCTTCCTCTGCTTCTCGGCTATGGGGTACTACCGATGGCGTCTGGCTGGCGGGGGCGGCGGATTCTGTTTCGGGGAAATAATCTGTCATTGAGTTTGTATCAGCTTTAGGGTGAGGATGAATCGGGTTTGTCTGTATCGGGATTATCAATATCAAGCTTGTCGATAAAATCCTTGAAAATGGATAATCTGTCATTGGCTTCATCAGAAAGCGGGGCTGGCGCTTCCTTGCGCGGCGGGGTCGTTGTCTCGGGCAGGTCCTGATCAGGCTCCGCACCCGCTGTTTCCATTACACTTTCATGCACAAGGATCGGCACATGCGAACGCACAGCGATGGCAATGGCGTCAGATGGGCGCGAATCTACATTTACTTCCTGTCCATCGACTTCAGCGACAATATTCCCGTAGAAAATATTATCCTGCAAGCGGACGATCTCCACGCGGATAATACGCGCGTTGAAGACGCCAAAAACATTCTTAAGCAGATCATGGGTCAACGGGCGCACCATTTCAACTTCCTGTAAGGCAACTGTGATCGCTTCTGCTTCATAAGGTCCCACCCAAATGGTAAGGTAACGGTCTGTGCTGGCCTGCTTAAGCACGACAACACGCTGCGGCGTCATTAAGTGTACGCGGATACTATCAATAATCACTTCAATCATATCTGACATGGGGCAACTCCAATACGTCTATTTTACCGCTTGTTACATAATTTGCTAAACTTTCCGGAAGAAATTATAAGTGAGTATCATATCCTGATTTGGCAATTTGTGCTGCACTCCGCAGTCCAGGCTGATGGATGCCTGCGGTTACTGTTTGTCGCATGAATTTCAAAATTTTATGAAAATGGATGGACAAAAATTATAATTCTGATTTGGGTAATTGGCGGTATCAATAAGACGCGGCATAAGTCTGGCAAAATTCATTTGCCAGAATGACAAAACACGGCTATAATCCGCTTCGCTCAATCGGGGCGTGGCGCAGCCCGGCTAGCGCGCTTGCATGGGGTGCAAGAGGTCGGAGGTTCAAATCCTCTCGCCCCGACAGCCAAAATAAAACCGTCCTTTTGAAAGGACGGTTTTATTTTTTAACGATATGAAAAAGATGCAATCCATACGGGGTAAGGTATTAACCTTTTATGTGGACTATTCGCTTATAACTTGCGAATCTATCTTCTCTCGGTTATCCTTGCAAACGGGAGTGGTTAGGTCCCGGTGGGCTTCCTGGTCTTCAACACCTGTGGCGGGTCGCGTTGCGGGCCGCGGTGGGTTCGACTCCCATCCACTCCCGCTTTGTACACTGGAAACACTAAAGGTCTGCTGATGCCAGAAACGCAAGACCTTTAGGGTTTCGTAAATAAAGAGGAAACACATGTCTTTACCTGAAACTGAAGTATTAAATAATCTTGTATCACGAGTCTTTCGCATCGAAGATGTGACCAGTGAAGACCCACGCAAGGGGTTTTTCCTGCGCTATCGCGGTCAACTGCTGGATGAAGATTCCGCGTCTCTCTACGACCGTTTGGCTGATTCGCTCATCCCATACAGTACCATCCCTTTATTCAAGATCGAAGACGGCCGTCAGGTGATCTATCTTGCGCCGAAGCCTCCAGAGCCGAAGAAGGATAAGATCTCCACCAACATCATCCTTTTCGTGTTGACCGTATTTAGCGTTCTGCTGGCAGGCGCGCAGCCTGAAGGTCCCTTCCCTGCCGATTTTGGCGGGCAAATGCTCGTGCTCTTAAAAAGTATTTTCTCGGGATGGCCTTTCGCAGTCAGTCTGCTTGGCATTCTGCTGGCCCATGAATTCGGTCATTATTTCATGAGCCGCTATCACAAGACGCCCGCGACATTGCCTTACTTTATTCCGCTCCCACCTCCGCTGGGATTGCTTGGGACAATGGGCGCGGCAATTATCATGCGCGGAATCCCCAAGAACAAACGTATCCTTTTTGACATTGGCGTGGCAGGTCCCATTGCGGGGCTTGTTGTCGCCATCCCTGTTTTGTTTCTGGGGCTATCACTTTCCACCACAGGAACCATTGAGCCAAGTCCGGGCGGCTTTCTTGAAGGCAACTCGCTTATTTATCTATTTGCAAAATTCGTAACATTTGGAAAACTGCTCCCCGCTCCAGTGGAGCCGCAGGGAATTTCATACTGGGTCAGCTACTTCTTCACAGGCAAGCCCGTTCCATTTGGCGGACTGGATGTGTTCATTCATCCCGTGGCATTTGCGGCCTGGGCGGGACTTCTCGTTACCGCATTGAACCTCATCCCCGCAGGCACATTGGACGGCGGGCATGTGATCTATGGTTTGTTTGGAAGCAAGGCCAGAAAGGCATTTCCAATTATTATCGGTCTGCTGATCGTGGGCGGATATTTTTGGAGTGGCTGGTGGCTGTGGGCGATCATCCTATACTGGCTGGGACGAGTCAACGCGGAACCGCTGGATCAGATCACCACGCTCGACCCGCCCCGACGACTGCTCGGGTATGTAATGATCATTGTCTTCTTTTTGGTTTTGATGCCCGTCCCATTCATGACGCTTGCTCAATGAAAAAAATAATCAACCTGCTATTCATCACATCCATTATTTTGTCCGCTTGTACGGCGGGCGGAACATCCACCGCAGAAGCATCAATACCGAAGACCGCAACAAAAACACCGAAGCCAGAATCACCCGTCGAAACAGCGAGCAGGCTTGAGGTCAATATTGAAGCGTTGAAAAGCTCCGAGATCACAGTCTGGACTCCGTGGTACGGCATCGAGTCGAGTCTGTTTGATTCATTTGTCGAAGAGTTCAATTTGAAAAATGAGTGGGGCATCAGAGTAACGGCACAACATCAAGGCACTTTTGCAAACTTGTATGAAACCGTGACCGCATCCCTGCCTACGGCGGATAAACCTGACCTGGTGATCGCATTGCCTGAACATGCATTGGGCTGGGACGATGATGGCGTGGTAACAGACCTGACGCCCTATGTGAATGACCCCATGTACGGAATTGACTCAAGCGATATTCCAACTGTGTTTTGGGATCAGGATCTATCAGGTGATGTGCGTGTTGCTGTGCCCGCGCAACGGACTGCGCGCTTTTTGTTATGGAATAAAACCTGGGCTGGTGAGTTGGGATTTGATTCATCACCCGATGCGCCCGATGATTTTCGCCAGGAAGCGTGCCGCGCGCAACAATCCATGCTAAAAGATGCATCGGCGCAAAATGATTTCATGGGCGGCTGGATCGTGGATACCGAACATCCCACCGCGTATGCATGGATGCTCGCTTTTGAAGGCGGTGTGGTGGAAGAGAACAATTATCGTTTCCTCACGCCAAACAATATTGCCGCATTCAAATTCGTGCGTGAACTCTCTGAAAAACAATGTGCGTGGCAGGCTGTGGAAACCGACCCAACCGCCGCATTCGCCGCTCGTGAAGCGTTGTTCATCACGGCCAGCCTTGAAGATCTGCCGACAGTGGCGCGCGCGTTTGCAAGTGCAAATAATACTGACACCTGGGAAGTGACCGCATTCCCCGGAGAAAATCAAGATGCTTTTTCTGTTTACGGCTCTTCGTATGTGATCCTAAAATCAACGAATGAGGAACAACTTGCGGCATGGTTATTTGCTCGCTGGCTGATGGAAAAGGAACAGGATGCGCGCTGGGTGGAGACAACTCACCTCTTCCCGCTTCGCACCTCGACCGTTGAGCTGCTTGCTGATTACCAGAAGACTCATCCCCAATGGGCGGAAGCGGTCACGCTCCTGCCGCAAGGTCAGATGCAGCCGCAACTGGCTTCGTGGCGCAGAGTCAAGATCATGCTCGGCGATGGGTTTGCCCACATGTATCGAGTCAACCTGCCAAGCGGACAGGTACCTGCGATATTGGCCCAAATGCAATCCACTGCAAATGATTTGAGTAAGTAGCTAAACGCTAAGAGCTATTAGCATTTAGCTGTTAGCTTTATCAAGGAATTTTATGAAACAGTTCAAATGGCAGATCATTCTCATTATTGCGGCGATCGTTTTCTTTTTTGTATGGCCGTATTTCAATAATGTTGAATTGCCCGGCGAAGGATTCTCCACTTTTGGCGCGGATACTGTGCGGGCCGAAGTAACCCAAATCATCGAAGAGGGCGAGATCGATATGGGCGGCCGTACGCAGACCTATCAGATCGCTCGTGTGAATATTCTTGATGGTGAATATGCGGGCATCATTATGGAAATTGATTACGGCAAGCGTCAGATCCGCTCGGGTGATTATGATCTTTCGGTCGGAGATAAGGTTGTGGTCTCCATCAGCAAAACTCCTGAGAATGTCATCAATGCCTATTTTGTGGACTTTGTCCGCACGACACCTATTTTA
>JABFSL010000069.1 GCA_013140605.1 Anaerolineales bacterium | reverse complement strand
GTCTCAACATTGATAACGTGGGCGCACTTAACGATGCGGTTATGTCAGGCCGCGCCGATGAACTTGTGCTTGTCTCCGAAGCATTGCATGAGCAAAATGTTTCCGAGATCGCTCAGCAGATTGCGCAAAAAAATTCCCGCATCATCCTGATCGCTGGCCCATCCTCATCTGGCAAAACAACCACATCCCGCCGCCTTGCGATCCAATTGCTGGCGCGCGGCATCTCGCCTTATCCGCTTGAACTCGATAATTATTTTATTGACCGCGAAAAGACTCCGCTTGGCGAAGATGGCAAACCCGATTTTGAGAATCTCGAAGCCCTGGATCTGATTCGTCTTGCGCAGGATATCGAAAAAATTCTCAGCGGAGAAAAAGTCCAATTGCCCCGATACAACTTCAAGTCAGGCATGAGCGAAGCGGGCGATGTTATTCAATTGAAGGATGGCCAACCGCTGATCCTCGAAGGGATTCATGGGATGAACCCCCGCCTCATTTCTGACCGTTGGGCTGGTGCCGCATTTCGAGTGTACGTCTCCGCCCTGACGCAGATCAACCTGGACCGCCATAACAGGGTTTCCACCACTGACACACGACTGATTAGGCGCATGGTGCGTGATGCGCGTGAGCGTGGATATTCCGCCCAGCAAACCATCAGCCGCTGGGAGTCTGTCCGCCGTGGTGAGAAGCGGCATATCTTCCCCTATCAGGAAAATGCGGATGTGATGTTCAACTCCGCGCTGGTATATGAACTCTCTGTGCTCAGGCCTTTGGCTGAACCGCTTCTGCGGCAGGTGCAATATCGCGCGCCCGAGTACATCGAAGCCCGCAGATTGCTCGCCTTCCTCGAATGGTTCCTGCCCTTGGATGCGGGACTGATCCCCGCGAATTCCATTGTGCGCGAATTTTTGGGCGGCTCAAGTTTGAAGGATTTCAAGATTTGGAGAGGGTAGATTAAACGCATTCTCCGAGGCGCTTCGCGCAAAACCTCGGAGGTCCCAGGATATAACTCAAGTTATGAATGTAAAAAAATACATTATCCCTGTGCTTCTAATTTTAGCGTTTACATTTATTGGATATATTAATTATGTGTATCCTGTAATTCTTGCATTTACAAAAGGCGATAATTTCTCCCGTACAACGTTTCAATATTATTCGCTAATAATATTTTATATTCTTATTCTTGTTACTTTATTAATTGAAAAAGATAATTTGGAAATCTTCAATATTGATAAATTCTCTATAGCTATCTTACCCATACTCGGATTTATTCGAGTAAAGTTGAATATACCTGATGAAGAATATTATAGAGCGATTTGTAATCTATTTGGCTTAATCCTTTTCGCGTTCTGTTTCTTGAACTGGAGAAAACTTCCTAAAACAAAGCCAAATTGGGTAATGCTTGGAATATTGTCGTCTATTATTGTTTTGCCCTTAGCCTTTCCCGAATCGATACAAATAGAAAAATATGCACACTCTAATAATATGTATGTAATTAATCCTGTAATATATGGGGTAAGAAATTTTTTCTTCACTCTAAGTTTTGTTTCGCCATTTGAAGAGATAATAACGAGGGGGATTTTTTGGGGGCAGTTGCGAAAATGGAATTTTGATGAGAATAAAATATTTTGGATCCAAGCCGTCCTCTTTTGGTTTTTACATGGCTGGCAAATGTTTACTCCAATATCATTTTTTGTTACACTACCAGTAATTACCATAATATTTAGTTTGTTGGTTAGAAATTCAAAACAGTTGTTTCCATCTATTGTTTCACATACTTTGATTAATACTCTTGGGCCAATATTTGTGAGTATTATTTCTGGAAAATAATATATGGCCAGCGAAGGTGGCACAGACCTCCGAAGTTTCTAAAACCTCGGAGGTGTTTTATTCATAAGTTAAGAATTCAGTATCGTTTCAATTTGTTGCAATTCATCGCTTGAAAAATCAAGCCTGCTCAAAGTTCCAACCGCATTCTCGATCTGTTCCACTTTGCTCGCGCCGATCAAAACGGAAGTCATGGTTTCGTAACGCAGAATCCAGGCCAAGGCCATTTGAGCCAGAGTCTGCCCGCGGGATTGAGCGATCTCATTCAGCTTGTTCACTTTGGCTAACTTGTCATCTGTAATGTGGGCGGGTTTAAGGAAGCCGTGCGCTTTGGATGCGCGTGAGCCTTCGGGAATGCCGCTGAGATATTTATTGGTCAGCAATCCCTGCGCCAGAGGAGAAAATGAAATACAGCCGATGCCTTCCTCTTTGAGTGTGTTGAGCAGTTCAGCTTCGACCCAGCGATTGAACATGCTGTAAACGGGTTGGTGAATTAAACACGGCGTGCCGAGTTCGCGCAGTATCTTTGCGGCCTCCCGCGTTTTATCGGCGGGATAATTTGAGATGCCCACATATAATGCCCGTCCGCTGCGGACAACATAATCCAGCGCGCGCATCGTCTCTTCCAGTGGAGTCTCAGGGTCGGGGCGGTGATGATAGAAAATATCCATGTATTCCAGCCCCATGCGTTTCAGGCTTTGGTCGAGACTCGAGACGAGATATTTTCTCGAACCCCAATCTCCATAAGGGCCGTCCCACATGGTATAGCCTGCTTTGGATGAAATGATAAGTTCATCGCGGTATGGCTTTAAATCCTTTGTCAGTATTTGACCAAAGGTCTCTTCAGCGGAACCTGGCGGGGGGCCGTAATTATTTGCCAGATCAAAGTGTGTTATGCCAAGGTCAAATGCGCGCAGGAGCATGTCACGGCTGTTGTTGAATGTGTCCACGCCGCCGAAGTTGTGCCACAAGCCAAGTGAAACGGCGGGAAGTTTTAGCCCGCTGCGGCCTGAGCGGTTGTAGCGCATGGAGTTGTAACGGGATTCATTCGGTAGGTAATTCATAGCTGCTCCAAAATAATAGACTTTATCGGTAATAAGCAAAGAACCTATTTTGGACGCTGAAAAACGCTGATTTTCGCTGATTCAACAAAGAAATATCTGCGTTTTCTGCGTTCATCAGCGTCCCGATTTAATTTCCGATAAAGTCTAATATATATCAGGTGACTGTCATCTTAAAAGAATAAATGCAATAATCACACCAAATGCGCCGCATGCGAAGTTGACCCAGTCGTTGTCGAGCCACTTCCAGCCGCGGATTAAAGTTGTTGGCGTGCCGCAAGTGTGAAGCGGATGTTTCTCGGTTTCTTTATTGTCCGTGGGGCAGAAGTACATGGCCTGTACTGTCGCACCGAGGAAAGAGTCAAAGAGTGAGCCTGCGAGTCCTGAGAAAGTGATCAGTAGGAACAGTGACCAGTTATCAGTTAAGAACGAAGCGAGAATGCCAATTAAGGCCGAGCCTGCCAGAGATGCGAGCGTGCCAATTAATGAGATTCCGCCTGAGGTGCCTTTTTCCACGACCTTGGTTAAGTTGGTGATCATGCGCGGCGGATTTGGATTTAGTACGCCGAGTTCGGTTCCCCACGTATCGGCATTGACTGCGGCAAGCGCGGCGGCGAATCCGATCCACGGGAGAGCTGATTCTGGAAAAAGGAAATGGAGTGCCGCGAAGAGTGTAGCAATACCGCCGTTCCCAAAGACCTGACCCGCGTCACGTTCGTGGCCTTTTGAGAATTTTTCGTTAAGCCCTTGTTTGCGCTTTTTGAATGCGCGGCTCAAAGAGGAGGATGTAATAAAAAATGTGAGCAATAGAATTGCCCATTCCCATCCGCCAATGCCGAAGATGATCGTGCCTGTGAAGGTCGCGGCAATTGCGCCGCTTTTGTTGAGGCTGTGAGCTTTGTATGCGAGAAACGCGATGATGAGAGCGAGGAGGAATCCGATGGGTAGTTGCATGATTTTCAAGTCGAAAGTAAAAGGTCGAAGGTCAGACTTTTGACTTTCGACCTTTGACCTCTTAAACGGGAGTTGTGACGATGAATAGTACCGCGAGCAAAAACAACAAACTTGTGAATGTGCTTGATCCCCATACGATGAAGGCTAGCACGCGTTCTTTTTCCCAGCGATAAAAATATAGACCTGCGATCCAGCCAATTACCGATAACAAAAGACCAGCCAGTGGAAAGATGATGAGTTGGGCGGATGGAACAGTTTCCAGCGCGCTCCCAGCGAATTGCGGCCCAAGCGCAACACGCGGTGTGGATGGAATGATGAGGCTTGCCCAAATGAACAGGCCGATGTTCAGGAACAAGGTGCTCAACCACAAATAGCGCGCAATCCCGCTTTCCCAGGCCTGTATAACAACAAAGGATGGATAAACTGATTTTGATTCAACTGTCGTGATGCTGCCCAATTCAGTGGTGCGCGCAAATGTTTGTGACAGCCCCGCAGAGTCTTCAGGGGAAATGACAAAGACGCGTTTGGCAGTGGCGACCAGTAATAGCTTTCTTGAATCAGATGCGAGGAATTCAACCATGCCGAGATCGGGATGGCGGCGCGTTCCCAATAATCCGCCTGGTATGGGGAAGGATGGCAGTGAGACGGGGTGGGTGAGATCATCCGCGGGGCGGATCCATTCGATGTCTGTCAGTGGAATATCTTCGACGCGCAGCCCCCAGTTGATGGTGAGACTGTCACGGCTGAGATAATAATCCGCGCGCCATAATGAATACAACCGATATAGAAAAAAAGGAATGGGTATAAAGGATGCAAATGCGATCAACAGCGCGATCAAAAATGCAGGACCAACATCCGCGCTTGAGATGTTGATGAATGCAAAAATGGTAATGGCGGTCAGGATAAGGATGAGAATGCCATGCAGGATCAGGCCGCGTTGTTTGGGTGGGGGGAAATGTCCGATATTTATCATTTCAAATTTTGGATCGCAGAGATGATCTCGCCGCTAAGTATAAGACTGTTCTCTTGATCCTTGCGTGGCTTCAATTCTACCATTCCATCCTTGAGGTTTTTCTCTCCCACCGTCACCCGGATGGGACAACCGATCAGATCTGCATCGTTGAATTTGACTCCGGCCCGTTCATCACGGTCGTCAAATAAAACGGTCAATCCCGCACTTTGCAGTTGATGGTAGATTTCCTCGGCCTTGGCGAGTGTGTCCATTTCGTTGCCAGCGATGTGCATGAGATATACATCCAATGGCGCGGCGGACTTGGGGAATGTCAATCCTTTATCATCGTGATAAGTTTCAGCGAGTGCAAGCAGGATATTCTCGAAATTAAATTCGGAGCGTGTAGCCAATTGGATGGATGAAATGGTTGATAATGGGCTGTCACATTGATCACATAAATCGCCCGGTTTCGCTTGAACCAAGTCAGCAATGATCTCTGGGGAATAATCTCTGCCGCAATTTGTATTCAATAAATGATAGCCCGTTTCGTTCGCTCCCGCCGCCAGATTTGATGATTGCGGAATGAGATCGTCCACCACGATGAGCACGCCCATCAACCCGACAGGTGATGCGTATCCAGCGGCTGCGCCTGCCTGCATGATCTCTTCGGGTGTTGCCATACGGAATTCCCCAATGGCTTTCCTGAGTTTGGCTTCGCTCAGGTTCATGTCTCCGCGCACAACGACAAAAACAAATTGATTATCTGATGTCCGTGTGTATATCAGGGCTTTGGCTGTTTTCTCTTTGGGGAGGTTTAGAAAATTTGCAAGTAACTCAATTGTGCTGCAATCGGGAGTGGATACTTTTTCTATGGGAAGTTGCTCTTCGTGGGCGAGCGCAGTCTTTTTGAATTTTGCAAGTTCGATTCGTTCCGTATATTTGCATGATTCGCAATGGATGATTTCGACGTCGCCTGTTGACATGGGGAAATAGGTTTCAGCTTCGGTTTGGAATAAGGGCAGGGAAAGATGAAAGAGGAAAGATGGGTTGGTTGATGAGGTGCGTAACCGCTCAATCGCTTGATTCCCCAGCGGCAGGATTTGATTCTCGCGAGTCAAATATCCCGCGCGGATAAGCCAGCCGAAGCCTTGCGTACGCGCGTTGTTTGGAAATTCACGTTGGGTTTGAATGGATAGGTCGCGGTATTTCATGGTTACAAAAAGACCCTAAAGGTCTCTGAAGACCTTTAGGGTCTGGGAAAAATTACGCTTCGCCCTTTTTCTTTCTCATCATTTTTTGGGTCGATTCAATCGCAGAGGCGCTGTCAAGTTTGGGAATGGCGTTGGCCGTTTGAGCGATGGATTCTGCCGCAGCGGCCTCCGAAGGTGTGGTTTCAGGAGCAGGCTCAAGGTCAAGCTCGACCGTTTCTTCCATCCGAATTTGGCCGCGCAGGAATGCGCCTTCTTCGGTCACAAATGCGGTTGTGACCACGTCGCCCCAAACACGCCCCGAAGCGCGGATTTCCAGTTTTTGGGTGGTGATATTTCCGCGTACTGCGCCCGCCACAATGACGGTGTTGGCGCGCACGTTTTGGCAGGTTACGCGCCCTGTCTCGCCGACGATGAGCATCCCGCGCATGGCGATCTCGCCTTCGAACGCGCCCTCGATGCGGACGCCGCCTGAGCCATTGATACTTCCATGCCAGACCACGCCAGAGCCAAGCACAGAAGTGATGCGCTCTACGGCTTGAACAGGTTGGGATGTTTCGGTGGGGGTGGTGTTGCGTTTGAACATATTAAGTCAATTTTACCTTAGAAATAAAAACCGCTGGTTGAGTAGCCGCGAAGCGGCAAATCGAAACCAGCGGTTAGTTATTCGCTTGAAATTGGTGGTCTCGATACGGCCTCGAAGAACACTCGGCCTACTCGACCGCCGAATATATTTCTTACTCGCTTTTCTCTTCCTTGGCGCTCATTTGCACGCCGACCGTATTGAAGCCAGAGTCAACATACAGAACTTCGCCAGTGATTCGTCTGGAAAGATCAGACGCGAGGAATACCGCCGAGTTGCCCACATCTTCGATGGTCACGTTCTCGCGCATGGGTGACATATCCGCAAAGTGTTTGTACATATCGCGGAATCCGCCCACGCCAGCCGCCGCCAATGTGCGGATCGGTCCCGCCGAAATTGCATTCACGCGAATCTTCTGCGGGCCGAGGTCATAAGCCAAATATCTTGTGGATGATTCCAGCGCGGCCTTGGCGACGCCCATCACGTTGTAATGCGGCGCAACTTTCACTGAGCCATAATAAGTCAGGCACATGATCGAAGCGTTGGGATTCAAGATCGGCAAAAATGCATTGGTCAACGCAACGAGGGAAAACACGCTGATATCCATCGCATTTTTGAAACCCTCGCGGCTGGTCTCGTAATAGGGTCTGCTCAATTCGTCGCGCCCGGCGAATGCAATCGAATGAACCAGCACGTCAATTTTTCCAAAGTGTTTGGCCGCTTTTTCTGCTGTCAACGCGATCTGGTCATCCTTGGTCACGTCACATTCTTCGACCCATTTGCAATCCACTTGTTCGGCCAGCGGCTTCACGCGGCGTTCGAGCATTTCACCCGCGTAACTGATCCCCAGGTTCGCGCCTTCGCGTTTGAACGCCTGCGTAATGCCCCATGCAATCGAGCGTTCGTTTGCAAGACCAAAAATTAATGCGTTTTTACCTTCCAATAAGCCCATGTTCATCTCCTAAATATAGTATCGGTTCTTTCACTAAAAACCGCCAGAGTTTGGACAACCATGGCTGCGGTGTTTTATTTAAACCCACTCGAGGGCCAATCGTCACGCTTTTATCTGGGATGAAGTGCCCCGCTTCGATCCATAAACTGGGATTTGCTTCCGTCAAATTGACATTATTCTCGCTTTTGGTGATTCCCAGCGCCTGAGTCAGTTTCCCCGGCCCCAACGTATCGTGCCCCAAGCGCCTCTCCATCATCACTTCAATTCCTTCAATCGGCTGAATCGCGCGGATCAGCACCGCCGCTGGAAATCCTTCCTGTTCTGTGACAGCGTTCAGCATCCAGTGATTGCCATAAGTGAAATAAACATACGCATGTCCCGGCGGACCAAACATTGGCGCGGTGCGGATTGTTCTACCCACTTTTGCATGGCTGGCGAGATCATCAAAACCAAAATATGCCTCGGTTTCAGAGATAATGCCAACGAGTTTGACTCCATCCAAAATCCGCACCAAGCGCGCACCGAGCAGTTCACGCGCTACGGTCAATGTGGGGCGGTCATAAAAGATGGGAGGAAGAGCTTTTACCACGGAGATCACAAAGGGCACGGAGGTTCTTAAGAGGGTTAATTGGCGAGTCTTTTGATGCCGCCGTGCTTTAGCATTTTGACATTGAAATTAAGAAGCAGGCCAATTTTTCCTCCAGATATTTTTAAATAAGAGAGCAATTGAGCATCATGAATGCCTGAAAGGCTTTCGACTGATTTAATTTCAACAATTACAGCATCATTCACAAGTAAATCCATTCTGTAACCGCAATCAAGTTTTACTTCCTTGTAAGTTAATGGCAATGGAACTTCTTGTTGTGCGTCATATCCACGTTGCATCAATTCATAACGCAAACACTCACGATAAGCTGACTCAAGTAAACCAGGACCAAGATGCCGATGAACTTCAATCGCCGCACCTATGATGGCCTCGGTGATCTTATTCAATTCATCCATGCTTAATTGTTTCATCTTTTCCTCCTCGCTGTATACTTGTGCCAGTTTTGGAAATGAGCCAAACTCATCAGACTCAACTCTGTAACCTCTGTGCTCTCTGTGTTCTCTGTGGTAAATGCTTTTACTACTTAAATCTTGCATCTCGCTGAAGTGTCAACCGCAGCCCATCTTCCAATTTGATCGAAGGTTGGAAACGTAATTTTTCCTTTGCAAGATTCAGGTCCGCTTTCATGCGCGAGACGCCGCCCGATGTTTGGGAGTTGTAAACCACATTGGCTTTGCTGTTGGTGACATTCAACACTACGCGGATTAAATCCTTGATCGATGTGTCCACACCAGAGCCGACATTGATGACGAGGTTGTTGATATTTGGCGCTGTGGATGCGGCTACCATTGCACTGACGACATCATCCACGTAAATGTAATCGCGAGTTTGAGCTCCGTCGCCGTGCGCGACCAATGTCCCGCCGCGCAGGGCCTGACGCAGATAATGCGGTACCACGGGCGGATGCGACGGCGGCAAATGTTGACCTGGCCCATAGGCGTTGAAAATCCGCAAGCTGACAGTTTCGATTCCCCACAGCCCGCCAATGGTGCGGACGTAATACTCCGCTGCGAGTTTGGAGACAGCATACGGGGAACGCGGATTTGGCGTTGCAGACTCTATCAGTGTTGATTCGCCCAAGTCGCCATAAACAGCTCCGGACGACGCCAGAACGACGCGTTTGACTCCCACGTCGCGTATGGCTTCCATCAATGACACAGTCCCGCCCACGTTGGCCGAGTTATAGTCGCGTGGATATAATACCGATTCTTGAACTGAAACGCGCGCGGCTAAATGATAAACAACATCCACATCTTGAAGCAGAGTCCATAATTTAGGGCGGTCATTCACATCCCCGCGTGTAAAGTGGACATCAGGCGCAAGTGCCTGCGGGTCGCCGGTGGATAGATCGTCGAGGCCGCGCACCTGATGTCCCTCGCGGGCGAGGTGGTTTGCAAGAGAAGAGCCGAGGAATCCCGCGGCTCCGGTGATTAAAAAATTCATAGAGAAAATTATACCCGCAATATTGGTGACTGCTTTTGATTGACTCGCGCTGGGTAGTGTGTTATTTTATATACAGTAGGAACGGTAGTTACGTTGGTTTGAAGAACATCAGCAGCTCACGGTACTTCGTGAGCTGTTTTGTTTTGCCCTCCGATGGAATGACAAAGTGCCTAAAATCTTTTTTTTCAATTGCCAAAGGAGGCAAAAAATGTCTGATCGTATAACTGGTACAGTAAAGTGGTTCAATGGTGACAAGGGCTTCGGCTTTATCGAGCGCGAAGGTGGAGCGGACGTGTTCGTCCATTTCTCTGCCATTCAAGGTGACGGCTTCAAAAATCTGACCGAAGGCCAGAAGGTTGAATTCGTTGTCGAAAAAGGTCCCAAGGGACCGCAGGCCTCGAACGTCACAGTTCTGAGCTAAAACAATAAAGAGCCTGATGCGAAAGCGTCAGGCTCTTTTGATTCATGTACTCTCACTTGTCATTCTGAGTAAAACCACGGCAAAAAAATGCTGTTCAAAGCAAAAGAAATAAAGGCTTCAGCCGCAGACACTTGCGCCGCACGCCAGTGCGGGTGTTACACGAATTTTCGCGAACTGGTTAAAAAATCCGTGTAAATTCGCGAAATCCGTGGTAAAAAAATTTTTGAAAAATCCTTGTTTCTTAGTAGCGTAGCGAAGAATCTCTTGTGTCATCTGATAAACAAAACCCGCCTCTTATTGAGACGAGTCACTACCCACTACCAACTTCCCACTATTTGACAACCTATGCATACACTCACCCCAAATTTCCTGCGGATAAATGATGGCGTTCGTTCCGGGCAGTTGTTCAATGGACAAGCCAGTGTTCAAGTCAATGCCAACCTGTTGATAGGCTTTGTAGATCAATTGACTGCAATAAAAAGTATCCTCGGTTTCGGCATTGAGGAAATTAAGGTTATAGGGTTTTCCAACCTGTGCGAGACAATACTTTGCGACCGTGCTGCGCATTTCGGCCTCTTCTTCACTGGCGAGACCTTGACCTTCCAGAGGGGATGCGACGCCGTAGAATGTGTCAAACAACATCCCGCGTTGACGTGCCATGCGCTCGGTGTTCCATTTTGAATCGGGCATGTCAAATGTGATCACGCCGCGCGAGCCTGCTTCGACGCAGCGTCCCTCGGGGCCGACATACATCATCACATGATCCACGTCACCGGGCACGAGACGCCCTACCAGACGCCAAAATTCACCCGGCAGAATGTCGGGTTTGCCGTTACTTGTGCAAATGATGTCGCCTGTTTGGATGGCGAGGCCTTCGATTTCAAATGTATGGATCATATTCATCGTATTCATTATACGGGAAATTTATGGAAGTGTTGCAATTCTGCTCTAAGCAAAAAAGATAATACTGTAATCCTCTTGTAGCGAATTTTGGATTTCTATATTTTTTGTGCTATATTATGTATTATTGAATCTTGTAGGGATTTTGATATGTCAAGCAAGAAAAACAAACCTAATAAAACTCAAAATAAAATAGAGATTTCTGGAGATGTAAATAACTCAAACATCATAATTGGTGGTAATAATGATTTGAGTGGCTCCTCCACGCCAGTTTTTGAACAATTATTAAACAGCAAGATTTTTCCATTAGATCCTTGGCTACACCCTTTGAGTTATGTGGAATACTCTTTGGAATTGAAGGGCGAAACTTCTTCAAGCCTTATTGATTTAATATCTTCAAATTCAAAATTAATAATAACTGGGAATAGTGGTTCAGGAAAAACAGACTCGCTCAAACTGGCCTCTAATGAATATAACCAAAACCTGGGTGCTAAGTGTTTTTGGATTCCGCTCAAGAATTACACAAATAATTTGAACTACACAATTAAAGAAACTTTAGGGTGGCATAACATTCAGGAAAGCCAATTGATTCCTGTATTGCAACGACAGAATGCGATTTTATTGTTAGATGGATTAAACGAAGTTACTAACAAAGATCAAGAACAATGCACAAATGAAATTCAACTGTTGTTAGATACGTATCAGGGAACGCTATGTGTAAGTTATCCTGTTAGTGATGTGAAATACTTTAGTTTTGAGTATCCAACATATAAAATATTACCTCTAAATAAAAAACAAATTGAAACAACAATCAAAGAATTTTTTACTGCAAAGAAAATGAATGGCAAGGCAGATTGGTTCTTGCAATCTGTTCGTGGGTGGGACTTTGAAAGGCAACAAGACTTTGACAAGCTAGCGGAACTTCCCATCAATCTTCAATTCTTGCTGGAATTGGCGGTAGATGATGATTTTTCCTACAGGGGAACACAAGATTTGTATGGACAGTTAATTCAAAACCGCCTAGAAAAAACACAGGCTTACAATAAACGAAATCAGTTTTCTGTTGAATTGAAAACTGATTGTTTGATGGAGTTGGCCTATCAATCTATAGTCAACGATAAAACCTTACAAATGCAAAAAGACTTTGTGCGTTCCGTTTTTCTTGATACTACTGGGCTATCGAAATCGGAAGCAGATATTGCTTTTGAAGAAGTCGTTCGCGCAGGATTGTTACATGAAGTAAATGGTTTTTTAATTGAATGGCCGCATTCGTCTTTTCGAGATTATTTGGCTGGTCGACAGCTTTTTAATTTTGTAGAAACTGGTAAACCGTTTGAAGAATTTCCATTAGAAAAGACAAATGGATTTATAGCTGCTGCACACGCTACAAGACTTCTTACTACAAAATCTAGAGATTTGGAGAAGCGTTCGGTGATCTTTTTGGCTCTTCTTAGAAGACAACCGAGTTTGGACATCTTGAAATCGGTAGCAGAGGAATACCATGTAGCATTAGAATATTATTCGTCTTTAGGCCAGAACTTAGCTTGTGATGCAACTATGTTCAAGAAAAATAAGTGGGGCGAACGTTTTTTAGAGGCGTATAGGTTGATAAAGGATATTGCTCAAAATAATAATCTGCCTGAAGTAAATGACATACCCTCTCCACAAGGGCTGAAAGTCTTTTTTGATACTGAATCAGACTTTTGTTTAATAACTTTTTCTGGGGAAGAAGGAATTAAATTTGATACTATTGAAGTCTTTAATGCACAGATTTCTCATCGAGCTCGTCGAAAAAATCCCAAATTAGGTCTGTGCCTTTATGCGCCATTTCTATTATTGCTAGATCCTGAAATTGTTGCTTATTTTGAAGTTGGCTTGTGGCTTAGAGTAAAAACAAAAGACACACAAAATGAATTAGACAAATGGCATAATGGTTTAGCGATGATTAGCCCAAAGAATGAATGGATTTATTGGAATTTGGATCGCGAATTGCCTAATCCAGGTATTGAAATATGTGCTGGACCTCAAGAAACAATGAAGTTTTTAAATGATACATATGGGGCCGAACAAGTTAAGAAATTAATGAGAATAATGGATATTCGAGTTCGCTCCGAAAAAGAGCTGCTTACGTGGCAAGAAATTTATATGCCAATTACTTTTCAAATTGATCCTTCCAAAACTCACGAGGCTCGCCATTTAGCTTCAGGTAGATCAAATCAAGTTGTGCTGCAAACGCTCCCTAGTCATCACATTTCTTTAATATTGCTGTTGCCCTTATTCCCTGCAATAACAAAGATTGATTTTGGGATTAATATCTTCGTGCCATTTCCAGTCCCACTACTTAATCGATATTATTACTTGTACAATTCGCATGAGGTTTTTAGTGATGGAAGGACATCTTTTTATGTTCATTTGCGAGGATGATGATAAGCGGTTCATTCTTGATTATTTATCCGTCTTATACAATTCAAAATATAAGCTTTATGTTTAAAAACAAAACCCGCCTCACATGAGACGGGTTTCCTGTTTACTGATAACTGTTT